>DATMKA010000060.1:0-22410 GCA_035553595.1 Thermoplasmatota archaeon
CCCCCGGTCCCCGAAGGAGCCCCTTACCTTTTTTAATGGGGAGCCCGATGCGGCGGCGAGGAATCCCTGTGGCCCGAAGCGACGTCGATTTCGTCTTCGACCAGGTGCGGAAGCACCACTCCTGGTTCAACGAATCCATCCCCATGATCGCGAGCGAGAACCTCATCAGCCCCCTCGCCCGCCAGCTCCTCGTCTCCGACTTCCACGACCGCTACGCCGAAGGTCACCCCGGCAAGCGCTACTACCAGGGCCTCCTCTACATCGACGAGGTCGAGCGCCGCGTCAACGAGCTCGCCCGCAAGCTCTTCAAGTGCAGCTGGGCCGACGTGCGCGCGGTCTCCGGCACGGAGGCCAACATGGCCGCCTTCGCCGCCACCATCAACCCCGGCGACCTCATCACCGCCGTGAGCACGGCCGACGGCGGCCACATCAGCCACGCCCGCTTCGGCGGCGCGGGGCTCCGCGGCGCGAACATCATCAACTACCCCTGGGACGAGGCGAACATGGTGCCCGACGTTCCCGAGTCCGTGAAGCTCATCCGCCGCGTGAAGCCCAAGCTCGTGCTCCTCGGCCAGAGCATGTTCCTCTTCCCCACGCCCATGCGCGAGATTTCCGCAGCGGCGAAGGAAGTGGGCGCGACCGTGATGTACGACGGTGCCCACGTGATGGGCCTCATCGCGGGCAATACGTTCCAGGACCCGCTCCGCGAGGGCGCGGACTTCATCACCGGCAGCACCCACAAGACGCTCCCCGGTCCCCAGGGCGCCGTGATTCTCGGCAACTTCAACGAGCCCGACATGGAGAAGCAGGGCACCCTCGTGCGCAAGCTCGACCGCGCCGTCTTCCCCGGCACCGTCTCGAGCCACCACCTCCACCACCTCGCCGCCAAGGCCGTCACCTTTGCCGAGCACCTCGAGTTCGGTGAGGCCTACGCGAAGCAGATCGTGAAGAACAGCAAGGCCCTCGCCCAGGCGCTCCACGAGCGCGGCATCCGCTGCCTCGGCGAGAAGCGCGGCTTCACCGAGTCGCACCAGGTCGTCATCGACGTGAAGGAGCACGGCGGCGGCAAGTGGGGCGCCGAGGCCCTCGAGCAGGGCAACATCATCACCAACATGAACATGCTGCCCGGCGACACGAGCGCCCTCAACCCGAGCGGCATCCGCCTCGGCACCCAGGAGATGACGCGCATCGGCATGAAGGAGAACGCCATGAAGGAAGTGGCGGTCTTCTACGAGCGCATCCTCGTCAAGAAGGAGGACCCCAAGAAGGTCGCCCTCGATGTCGCCGAGTTCCGCAAGGGGTACCAGGGCATCCACTACTGCTACCAGGAAGGGAGCCCGGCGTACAAGTTCTGGCAGCTCAGCTAGAGGGTCGGTTTTAGCCGGCCCGACGCGCCATTCACGCGAAGGCGCGGAGGCAACGCGAAGGTCCGCGAAGGGTAAGGAAAAATTTCCTGAAGTCAGCGCGTACCTTCACGTAGCCCTTCGCCGCTTCGCGTGAACAGCGTGTCGGGCTGCTAGAGCACCTAGGGGTGGTGCCTGGGAGATCAAGCGAGCGCAATCTTCGCCTTGTACAGGTTGCGCTTGATGTGCCACGGTACAACGCCCGTGAAGACGCCCGCGCCGCCGATCTCGGCGACGGCGAACTTGGGCCCCACGGAGACGATGATGCCCTTCACGTTGGCGGCGTAGCTCTTCTTGTCCTCGGGGTGGAGGATGTTGTGAGCGACGATGGGCGCCTGCTGCTCCGCCGTCTGCGCGAGGGCGGGCACCCCCATCTCGCGGGGGAAGCGGGCGGCGTCGCCGCACAGGTAGATGTCGTCCCGCGCCACGGACTGGAGGGTGGGGCGCACGTTCGGGTCCACGCCCGGCAGGTTCTTCGGCTTGATGCCGGCGCACCAGAAGGTGACGTCGGCCTGGATCTTCTCGCCCTCGGTACCCTCCTTCGCGACCACGGGCCCGTCAGGGTCGACGCGGATGATCTTCTGGTGGGTGCGGAGGTCGAGGTCGAGGCGCTTGAGGCCCTCGCGGATGCCCTCGCGGAAGGCGGGGCTCTGCCGGGGGAAGATGTCGGGAAGCGCGTCGAGGAGCGTCACCTGGCGCTCCACGCCGAGCCCGTCGAGGAGGAAGGCGGTCTCGCCCGCCACCTCGACGCCGGTGAAGCCCGCGCCCACCACGGCCACGCGCACGGGCTCGTGGCGATCGGCCGCGGCGGCGGCCGCCACCTTCAGTTCGGCGTTTGCGCGAAGGGCATCGCCCACGCTGTAGAAGCTCAGCGCGTTCTCGGCGACGCCGGGGACGCCGAAGTCGTTGACGCCCGCGCCAATGGCCACGACGAGCGCGTCGAAGGGGAAGCGCTCGCCGGAGGCGGTCACGAGCTCCTTTCCTTCGACGGCGGCGGCGCGGCCGCGAACATGCCGCACCTTCGGCACGACGTCCTCGAGGAGGCGCGTGACCTCGGTGGCGCCCACGTGATCGCTCAGGACCTCGTGGATGAGGGGGAGGTAGACGAAGCGTTCGGAGGGGCAGACGAGGGTGACGTCAGCGTGGTCCTGGAGGCGTTGGGCAACCCGCAGGCCGGCGAAGCCGGCACCGGCGACGACCACCTTCGGGCGTGGGGGCATACACTCCTCGCGAAGGTCGCCCTCCCCTTGAACCTTTGGCGATCCGCGTGCGCGCTAGCGACAGGGGGCCTGGGGCGGGCCTGGAGCGCGCACTCACCCGCGCCGCCTGATGTCACAACGCCCGCGCCGCCTCGGAACGCGCAACGTCTAAATAGCCTGGTCCGGATATCGGGGGGCCTGCCCAAGGGGTGCCTTTCGTCCCTTTTTTGCAGCGAGCCTGTCGAGGACTGTTCCATGGCGGAAACGGCCATTCCGGAAGATGTGGAGAAGCGCAAGGAAGCGCTCAACGCCAAGGCCCACCGGCTCCGGGCGGACCGCGACCGCCAGAACGATGAGACGAAACGCCACGCCGCCCGCCGCGACGAGCTCAACGGCAAGGTCCGCGGCCTCATCGACCAGGCGAACAAGCACAAGGCGGAGCGCGACCGCCTCAACCAGGCCGTCCGCGACGCCAAGGTGAAGCGCGACGAGCTGAACAAGGCCGCCAACGAGAAGGCCGAGGCCCTCAACGCGCTCAAGAAGGAGCGGGGGGGAGCCGCGACCGCCGCCGGTCCCACGCCCCAGAAGCTCCGCCAGGAGCTCAAGCGCCTGGAGTTCGAGCAGCAGACAAAGGCCCTCGAACCGAAGAAGGAGAAGGCCCTCATCGAGCGCATCGCCGCTCTCAACCGCGAGATCGCGGAACGGGAACGGGCCGAGGGCGGAGACGCGGCCCTTGCCGCAGCCGTGGAGGCCATGCGGGAGGCGAAGGCCGCCGCGGAGGCCCAGCACAAGCACGTTACGGAGCTTGCCGTGGCCGCCCAGGGCGAGCACGACGCCATGGTGCGTCTCTTCGCCGAGGCCGACGGCTACCGGAAGGAAGCGGACGCCGCGCAGGCGGAGTTCATCAAGAGCAAGGGCGAGGCCGACCGCATCCACCAGGAGTACATCGCGGCGGTCACGGAGATCCGTTCCCTCGACCGCAGCGAGAGCGCGGAGCGCCCCCGCCGCGACCGCGCGCCGGCCGCGGCTGCCGAGCCTGCCGTCGTCCCCTCGGAAGTGAAGGCCGAGGCGGAAGTCATCTTCGGGAAGTTCAAGAAGGGCGAGAAGCTCAGCACCGAAGACCTGATGACGCTCCAAAAGGCCGGGCTCCTCTAACCCATTGTCTGGACCCGGCTGGCTGAGTCGTACAGGTATTGCTTCGCCTCTTTTTCGGGTGCCGCCGAGCCCGGCGTCCTATTAAACGGTTGGGGTCTCGGCCCTTGGGGGAAGGCCCCCCGGGGGGCCTCGGCCGATGTACTCCTACCCCGGTCCGTTATCGTTCTCTTCGTTGCTGGGGGTTTCAGAGAGCGTGACCGCGATGCTGAACCTCGCGTACTCCCCCGAAGTCCCCAAGGCCCTCATCGAACTCCTCGAACACTATGGCAAGCGCATGGGTATGGCGCTCGAGGAGCTCGAGACAATCGGTCAGTCCCTGGAGTCCGTGGAGCGCTTCGTCAACGAGGTCGAGGAGTCCCAGGCGGCCCTCCTGCGCGACGTGTGCCACGCCGGCCTCGTGCGCAACGCCTCGGCCCAGCGCCGCGTCGCCCGCGCCTGAAACGATAGCAGCGCCAGGAGAGCAAACCTTAAGGCCGCCCGTGTCGCGGGAGGATGTGGTGTGCTGTTGCCGAGCGCCATGAACATGAGCCCGCAGGTGAGCCCCCGCCTTGTTGCCGAGGTGGAGCGCTTGGGTCGACGCCTCGGGTTGCCGCTCTCGACCCTGGAGCTCATCGGGCAGAATGCGAAGGTGGCCCGCGAGTTCATCGTGAACGCCCGCGCCGGGAAGGGCGCCGGGTACGTTGCCACGCTCAACCTGGAGAACCTCCAGAACCTTCTCGACTCCCGCGAGCGCCGCTTCGGGTTCCACCTCACGGAGCTTCCCCGGGGCGTCGCGCCGCTTCTCTGAACCTCTCACGCGGGGGTGCTCCGCCCTTCGCCCACGCCCTTTTCCCAATCCTCAAGGGACTTCGTGTCGTCGCCGCCTCCGAACAGTTCCGGGGGGAGCCTCTGCTGGGGTCCCCGGAAGGGGGCGTCGAGAAACCGCTCGATGTCCCTCGCCTTCTTGTCGCCGATGAGGGGAACCCTCGCAAGGTCGCCCTCCCGCGCGAGGTAGACGTTCCGCACGGACCCGAACCGCGAGAGCAGCATCTCGCTCAGGCGGTCCCCCACCCCAGGGAGGCCCTGGATGGCGAACTTCTGGCGATCGTCGAGGGTCATGCGCTCGAGGGGCGGCTTGAAACGCACCTGAGCGGAGGCCGCGCCCTCCCGCGTTTCGCGGCGATAGAGCGCGGCAAGGTAAGCGGCCGTCTCCTCGGGGGAGCGCGTCTGGACGCAGGGCACCTCAAGGTCGGCGGTGATGTGGGCGAGGGCGCCCCAGTGCACGTCCGGGGTGCGGAGGCGGTCCACCTCGCCCACGTCCCCTTCGAGGAGGAGAATCGTGCGCTCGTAGGTTTCCTTCGTCCGGACAATCTGCTCGAAGAGGCGCTTCTGGATGAGGCTTGAGAAGAAGTCGCCCATGGTCTTCCGCTCGACGGCATAGCGCCCGACCAGGAAGTCGCCCGGCGCGATCTGCTGGACCACGAAGGGCACGCCCCGCGCCGCGAGGGAGTCACGGACCTCCTGGGGCTCGCGGCGGTCCACCACGATGGAGAGCGGTGCGGGAGCGGCAGCGTCCTCACTCGACATGCCCTCGTCTCGTCGGGCGGGGTGCTTAACGCTTCACGTCCACCGTTTGGGGCTGCGGTGGGGCCTGGTCGGGCGTCGGGTTGTCGATGGTGGGGGCGCGGGCCGCGCGGCGGCGCTGCAGGAGCCAGTACACGACGTAGAGGCCAACGGCCACGCCGAGGGCGAGGAAGAGCCAGTGGGCGCTGTCGAGCACCTGCTCCCAGCGCTCGCGGAAGGCGAAACCCAGGTAGGCGAGGAACATGTTCCACATCGTGGCCCCCGCGAGGGTGACGGCAATGAAGGTGCCGAGGGGCATCCGCGCCACACCGGCTGGGATGCTGACCACGTGGCGCACCCCGGGGATGAAGCGGCAGAGGAAGACTCCCACGGCGCCGCGGCGACGGAAGAACTCGTCGCTCATCTGCAGGTGGCGCTCGTGGAGGAAGAAGTACTTCCCGTAGCGCTGCACGAAGACGTGACCGTACTTCAGTCCGATCCAGTAGGAGAGCAGGCTCCCGATCAGGCTCCCCAGGCTGCTTGCGAGGGTGACGCCGAGCCAGGTCATGCGCCCGTCGCTGATCAGGATGCCGGCGGGCGCCATCACGAACTCGCTCGGCACGGGGAAGATCATGGACTCCATGGCCATGAGCACGACGAGTCCCGTATAGCCGAGGGTGTGGACAATCTCCACCACGAAGAGGGTGAGCGCATCGAGCAAGGCAGCGAGGGTGCCGGCCATGAGTGGCGGTGGATGGGGGTTCCGGGTATTTACTCCTCGCCCCACCGCTCCTCGAAGAAACCCGGCATGAGGCAACAATACGGGGAGGGTGCCGGATCCCCGGTCGGGTGCCTGCTACCGGGGAACGGGTCAGAACGTTTAGACTGGCCGCTCGTCGAGAGAAGCCCGAGCAGGCCCCCGAGGGCCTGGAGGGTGAATCATGGTCAACGAACGGAAAGGCGTGGAAACAGAGGAAAAGGGCACCGGCATGACCGTCGAGGAAGCAGGCCGCAAGGGCGGCGAAACGGTCAAGGAAAAGTACGGGCCCGAGTTCTACTCCGAGATCGGCGAACGCGGCGGCGAGATCCGCAAACAGGAACTCGGTCCCGAGGGCTACCAGGAGCTCGGCCGCAAGGGCGGCGAGGTGCGCAAGGAGCAGCTCGGTCCCGAGGGCTACCAGGAGCTCGGCCGCAAGGGCGGCGAGGCCGTGAAGGAAAAGTACGGCCCTGAGTTCTACTCCCAGATTGGCAAGAAGGGCGGCGAAACCGTGGCCAAGACCCGCGGCCGCGACTTCTACCGCCAAATCGGCCGCAAGGGCGGCGAAACCCGCGCCAAGGAGCTTGGCCACAGTGGCTACCAGAATCTTGGTAAGCGGGGCGGCGAAGCAGTTAAGGAGCGGTACGGCCCCGACTTCTACTCGGAAATCGGGAAGAAGGGTGGCGAGACCGTGAGCAAAGACCGAGAGCACATGTCGGAAATCGGCCAGAAGGGCGGCGAAGCCCGCGGCCGCCAGCGCGGAACCCGCGCCTCGGCGTCCACGGAGCAGGAGACGGACACCGAGAACCTCTGACCGCCGCCAACGCCCGACCGCCTCCTGCTGGAGCGGTCGGTCGATGCCTTTATACCACGGGGGGCCCCATCGGGCGCCGTTAGCGCGATGATGAAGCATTCACGTGCGGAGGGTAACCCCCTGTGACTCAGACTGTGCGCGCTGAGCGCTAACGTTACTGTCTTTTTCGTCCACAGCCTGTTTTGAGGCGCTTGCGCGCCGCTTCGTGAGGCCGTACCGCACGACCTGCACGACCTTCTTGTCCGGGAACTCCTTCAGCAGGTACTTGATGACCTTCGCGTCCGTGCTCCACACGCGGACCCAGTCGTCCGGCGCGCGGAGGCCGCGGCCGATCTGCTGAAGGAGCGTGCGCCGCGCGCAGTCCTTCGCGTACTTCCAGAACATGCCGTCCCCGATGTCGGGCCCGAACTTCTCCACGAAATTCTTGTGGATGGCCCGGAAGCGGGGGTCGCTCACGTCCGGGATGGGGAACTTGAAAATCACGATGTCGCGACAGAGGTCGCCCTTGAGGTCCACGCCGCGGTTCATGCGCGTGCTCGCGATCTCGCGCACCTCACCGCGGATGAACTTCTGGAGCGTGTCGTCGTCCTCCCGCTCCTCCGTGAGAAGCTTCAGGACGGCGCGCGCGTCCTTGCTCTCCTTCTCGATGCTTTCGAGGTAGGCCTTCCCGTGGATGAGGTAGGCCGTGGGGCCCTCCACATGCTTTCGGATCCAGGCGAGGTTCCGCATGAACTGGTCGCGCGTCGCCTGCATCCCAGCCTCGTGGCCGTTGCGGCCGTACCAGCGCTCGAAGTTCATCTCCACCGCGCCCACCTCCTGCTCAATCTCGGGCTCGGGCAGGCACAGCTTCAAGTCGCCCTGGTACGCGGTCTCGCCCTGCACAATCACGGGACGCATGAAACCGTACACTTCGCGCAGGATGGCGGGGTCTTGGAGGGTGGCGCTCATCCAGAGGCGCTTGCGCCCGCTCCGCGCGAGGAGGTCACCGAGGATGCGCTTGGGCTCCCCGATGGTGAAGTAGTAGGCGCTGTTCTTCCGGATGCAGAGGCTCACGTCCTGGTATTCGAGGACGCGCTTCAACTGGCCCGCGATTTTCGCGGCTTCGTCGTTCTCCTCCATCCCGTTGTAGATGGTGATGAGGGTCTCGAGGAGGTTCACGGGAACCGGGACTTCCTCCTCCTTCTCGGGCTCCGTCGCGAGCTCCTTCCGGGCCTCCTGCAGGAAGGCCACCATCTTCTTCTCCTTCAGGGTGAGCGCATCCCGCTTCCCCTCCGTGAGGTAGGCGCGGGGCTGGGTGAATTGACGCTGGAGCTTCTCCAGCTGGAAGGCGGTGATGGTCACGGAGTCCACGAGAGTGTCGAGGAGGTGGTCGCACTCGTCGAAAATCTCCACGTCGAGCCGCGGCTTCCTGCCGAGGTTCGTCTCCGCCATCCACTTCGCCTGGTTCAGGATGATCGCATCCGCCCTCAGGAAGTGGTCATACTGCGCGAAATAGGGGCACACCTTGCCGCGCGGCACGAAGCTGAAAGGCCCGAAGATGCCCTCGTAATCCACCCCCGCATCGAGATCGCCCTGGAACTCCACGTCCCGCGCCACCTCGTCCCCCAGGAACACCTTTTCCTGCAGTTGGTCCACCATCTCCCGGCTGTAGAGCGGGGACCAGTCGGGGCACTCGCTCGCGATGCGGTACCTGGGCGTGTTCGGGGGCGCTTCCTTCGTGCACACGAGGTCCCCGGAGGCGGCGCTGCGCCCGTGGTAGGTGCACTGGAACCCGTCGCGGCCCTTCACGACGCGGATCTTCATGGGGCGGCCCGTGCGGGGGTTCATGACCGAGAGGCGGCCCTCGTAGTCCGCCTGGTACTGATCCTGCAGGTTCTTGGTGGGCACCACCACGAGGCCGCGGCCCATGTTCGCGATGACCATGAGGGCCACGATGCTCTTCCCGGACCCGAGGTTCGCGTGGAAAAACACGTCCGTGGCGCCCTTCTTGAAGGCGTCCAGGATTTCGCCCACGACCTGCTGCTGCGACTTCCCGTTGCTGTAGGAGCGGGGCGCGATGGGCTTCCCGTCCTTCATGAGGCCCCAGAAGGCGGCGTGGTCGGCGCGAGGGGCGGAAGGCATCCACGCCAGGGAGCCCCGGGAACGCCATAAGCGCTTGGGGCTTACCGCGACTGGAACCGGTGGAACGGCAAGGAATTTCCGGTGGCGAACGCTATCGCCGCCTGATGTCAAAAGAGGACCCGCGCCTCACGCCCGCCCCGCGAAGCGCCGTGCCGCGGCTCCTCGAGGAGGGCGCTGCCCACTACAACGCGGGCCGCTACTGGGACGCCCACGAGGCCTGGGAGGAAGCGTGGCACGCCCTCCGGGCGGCGGGCGAGCAGGCGACCGCGGACTACCTCCAAGGCATGATTCTCGCCACAGCGGGCCTCGAGAACCTCAAGCGCGGGAAGGAGGAGGGCTTCAAGCGCCAGTTCGCAAGCGCCCTCCACCGCTTCCGGACGCACCGGGGAGAAGGGGCCCGCTTGGGCCTTGCTGAGGAGGAGGTCTGGCGCGAGGCCCTCACCGACCTCTACCTCGACGCCTGCCGCCACCGCCGCATCGATCACTGGGCCAACCGTGAGGCGCCTGCGCCAGTGCTCCGCTTGCGCCCCCAGGTATAAACTCGGGGACGTGGAGCGGGGAAGCAACCACGAAGGCTATTTGCGGGAGGCACCAAGAGCCACCCCAGGATGCCCATGCTGCCTGAGACTCCGAGGTTCCCGCGGCCGACGCGCGCCCACCCCGAAGGGGGTGCCCCATGAGGATTGCCGCCGTCGCCGACCTGCACTGCCGCACGGACGACGGGCCCCGCATCCGGCGCCTCGCGGAGGAGGCTGCCGCCGAGGCCGACATCCTCGTTCTCCCGGGAGACCTCACGGATCACGGACGCGTCGCGGAGATGGAGGCCCTCCTCCACGGGCTCAACCGCATCGACATCCCGGTCGTGGCCGTCTTCGGCAACCACGACCACGAAACGGGCCAAGCCCACGTCCTTGCCCAAATCCTCCGGGCAGAAGGCATCCACGTGCTGGACCGCAGCAGCGTCACCATCAACGGCGTCGGGTTCGCGGGCGTCAAAGGCTTCGCGGGCGGCTTCGACAACCGCCTCCTCCGCAGCTTCGGCGAAATCCCCCTCAAGTCCTTCGTCCAGGAGAGCGTGGAGGAAGCCGCCTCCCTCCGCCGCAACCTCAAGGCCCTCGACACGGACACGCGCGTCGCCGTCCTCCACTACGCCCCGACACGAGACACCGTCGTGGGGGAATCTCCTGAGATTTTCCCCTTCCTCGGCACCTCCCGCCTGGGAGACGCGATCGACGACGGCGGCGCCACCCTCGCGCTCCACGGCCACGCCCACGGCGGCTCCTACGAAGGCAAGACGCCCGGCGGGACGCGCACCTACAACGTGAGCCTCCCCGTCCTGAAGAAGGCCGGGTTCGAGCACGAGTACTCCGTGTTCGAGATCTAACCGCGGTCCGCCTGCACCGAAAGCCCTATCCCGCCGCGAGGGCTCCCGCCCTTCGGCATGGCCGCCCCGTTCGAGTTGGTTCTTCTCGTGCTCGCCGCCGCCTTGGGTGGCGCCCTCAACTCGGTGGCAGGCGGGGGGAGCTTCTTCACGTTTCCCGCGCTCCTCCTCACGGGTGTCCCGCCCCTCAGCGCGAACGCCACCAGCACCGTTGCGCTCTGGCCCGGGAGTCTCGCAAGCGCCTACGGGTACCGCGAGGACTTCCGCAGCGACCGCCGCACCCTTGTCCCCTTCGCGGTCGGAAGCCTCCTCGGGGGCCTCGCGGGAGCCTTCGTGCTCATCAACACGCCCGAGGAGGTGTTCCGCCTCCTCGTGCCGTGGCTCCTCCTCACTGCCACCCTGGTCTTCGCCTTCGGTGGCCCCCTGGTGCGGCGCCTCCGCGCGCCAGGCCACGCCACCGGCGCGCACCTGTGGGGCGCCACCGCCCTCATGTTCCTCATCGCCATCTACGGCGGCTACTTCGGGGGCGGCATGGGCTTCCTCATTCTCGCGGCCCTCACCCTTCTCGGTCTCGAAGACATTCACCAGATGAATGGCCTGAAGGCGCTCCTCGCGGTCGCCATCAACGGCATCGCCTTGGTGGCCTTCGTCGTGGCTGGCCTCGTGGATTGGCCCATCGCGCTCCTCATGGTGGGCGGCGCCGTCGCGGGCGGCTACGGTGGCGCCTGGGCGGCGAAGCGCGTGGACGCGAGGAAGGTGCGGGGCCTCGTCATTGCCCTCGGCGCGGCGCTCACCGCGTACTTCTTCTGGCTAACCTACGCCTAGGGTTGCCCCCGGTCCGCCCGCAGGGTGAGGGACCTGTCATGGAGGATTCCCGGATCCGCGTTGCGTGAGGCGAAAGGCCCATCCATCGGGAAACGGGCGGGGGTGCCACTCAGGTGTCCCCATGGCGAGCAACGAGCAGAACAAGGGCAAGCAGGACAAGACCCCCGAACAGATCCGTGAAGAGGCGCGCAACAAGGTGGGCAAGCCCATCGCCGCCGCCACCGGCACCGTCGAGGGCATGACCCAGAAGGCAGACCCCAGCCTCGCGCGCGAGATCGGCCAGAAGGCCGGCGAGGCCGTGCGGCAGACCAACGAGCAGGTGCGGCCCGAGGTCGAGCAGATGAAGCCCGAGGGCGGCGTGAAGCAGACCGTGCAGAACAAGGCCCAGACCTTCCAGCAGCAGGGCCGCGACCAGATCCAGCAGGTTGGCCAGAAGGCGAAGGAGAACTTCCGCACCGCCATGCAGGCCGAAACCCCCGAGGAGGTCCGCGCCCGCGCCCGTGAACAGGGCGCTCAGGCCATGACGAAGACCAATGAGACCGTGCGCACGGCGGCCGACCGCCTCGACCCCAACACCATCGGCACCACCGCCGGGGAAGTGGCGCGCGGCGTCCGCGAGAACGTCACCCAGGCCAAGGACAAGGTCAAGCAGACCGGCCAGGGGTCCACCTCCACGACGAGCCGCGAGGACCAGTAAGTCCTGGCCCCGGGGCCCGTGCCTGGCCAGCGCTCCAGCGCCCCGGGACTACTCCCGCCACCAGGGGACGCCCCGTGAGGCGTCTCCCTCCCGTGGCATGGCGGGCGGGGGAAGCCCACGAGAAAGGCTCTTGCACCCGGCCTGCCACGGGACGGGCCATGTCCGCAACGAGGGATGGACGACCCATCAACGTCGCCATCGTGGGAACAGGTGGCATCTTCCGGCTCGCGCACGGCCCTGCCTGGAAACGCCTCGGCCGCGCCAACGTGGTCGCCACCTGCGACGTGCTCGCCTCCCGCGCCGAGGAGGCGAAAGCCACTGTTGGGGCCCGGGAAGCCTTCACCGACTTCGGGGAGATGCTGAAAGCGGTCCCCGAGATCGAGGTCGTGGACATCTGCACGCCAAGCGACACCCACGCGGAGTTCTCCCTCCGCGCCCTCAAGGCCGGCAAGCACGTCATCTGCGAGAAACCCATGGCCCTCACCCCTGCCGATGCCCTCCGCGTCCAGGAGGCCGCACGCGAGGCAGGCCGCCACGTCCTCGTGGGCCACACGCGCCGTTTTGATCCCCGCTGGCTCCACCTCAAGGATCAGCTGCAGAGCGGCCGCATCGGCGAGGCCGTCTCCATACGCCGCACCGAACGCAGCTGGGGCGCCTTCCCCGCAGGTGACTGGCACTGGGACCCCAACCGCAGCGGCGGCGTCCTCATGGACGTGGGCGTCCACGTGGCCGACTTCTTCTCCTGGTTCATGGAGGACGAGCCCCAGGACGTGTTCGCGGAAGCCCGCAGCGTCCGCCCCGAAGCCAAGGCCACAGGCTGCAACGACTTCGCCCTCGTCCACATCGGGTTCCCCGGCGACCGCCGCGGCATTCTCGAAGTCAGCTGGGCCCACCCCAAGGAGTACGCTCCCTTCTACTCCACCACGGAGATTCTCGGCACCAAGGGGAAGCTCACCCTCACCGACCAGGGCGCAGCACCCATGACGATCATTCGTGGGGGAGGCGGCATCGAGATCCCCCGCTACGGCCCCATGCTGAGCGCCGTGCCCGAGGCCTTCGAGGCGGAGCTGAACCACTTCCTCGACTGCATCGAGGGCCTCGCGGAGCCCCGCATCAGCCCCCACCAGGCGCGCCTTGCCGTGCAGGTCGTCGCGGCGGCCTACGAATCCATCAAGACGGGCCGCACCGTCCGCCTCGGGGAGGTGGCCTGAGGTGCTGCGCGTCGCCATCGTGGGCTACGACCACGCCCACCTTCCCAAGTACGTGCCCGCCATCGCAGCCCACCCGCGAGCGCAGGTGGCAGCAGTGATCGCGCCCGGCGCCAACCGGGAAATGGCCCGGGCCGATTCCGAGCGCTTGGGCGCCCCCTACTTCGAGTCGATCGAGGAAGCGCTTGATGCGGTCGAGGTGGATGCGGCCTACGTGGGAACGCCTCCGAACCAGCATCTCGCCGTGATGCAGGTGCTTGCGCCTCGCGGGGTCCACGCCCTCATCGACAAGCCCATCGCCACCACCCTTGAGGATGCGGACGCCATCATTGCCCTCGGGAAGCGGCATGGCACGAAGGTCATGATTCCCTTCAACCCCCGCTTCCAGCTTCCCGTGATGAAGATGAAAGCGATGATCGACGCGGGGGAACTGGGCGCGCTCCAGCACCTCCACGCCACGAAGTTTGGGAAGATCCCGCGCGGCATCCCCGGCATGAACACCGAGTGGTTCTTCAACCCCGTGGAGGCCGGCTTCGGGGGCTTCGGCGACATCGGCATTCACGCCATTGACGGCCTCCGCTGGCTTGCCGGGTCCGAAGTGCGCCGCGTGCATGCCCGCATCACGCGCGCCCTCCACCCGGACATCGCCGTGGACGATTTCGGCACCGCCCTCTTCGAGTTCGAGAACGGCGTCGTGGCCTCGCTGCAGGCCGGATGGGCGAACCCTCCCGGCAACCCTGCCTGGTTGAGCGTCGCCTTTGAGGCCTTTGGCTCGGCCGGGTCCGCGCTCATCGACCGCCCCTACCACGATTTCGAGATCGTGGACGGCACTCGGCTCGAACGCCCCGCGTGGTGGCGCATGGACGTGAACCTGCTCGTGAACGAGTTCTTGAGCGCCATCGAGGAGCGCCGCTCGCCCGCCATCACGGGGGAGGACGGTCGCGCCGCGCTCGAAATTCTCACAGCCTGCTACGTGTCGAGCAAGACGGGGGAGCCCGTGTCGTTGCCGCTCTCGCGGTCCACGGCAAAACAGGTCACGGCACGCTAGACCCCGGTAGTTTCGGACGCCTCGGGGAGGGCGGATGAGGGAGCGCGAGCCACGGGTGACGATGAGCGCTGCAGCCCCCACTCCCGCGGACGACCGCAGGCACCCGATCCTGGCACGGTCCCGTCCCCTCTCCCAGACGGCCCTCGAGGCCTTCGCCGAGCAAGCCGGCCGCCGCCACGCCGCCCTCCTGCCAGCGGCCGAGTTCGGCACCTACGCGGTTCGCGAGGTGGACGCAAAAAGCGCTCTTACCGTCAGCGGGCTCCCCGGCGAACCCTACTCTCTCAACCCCTACACGGGATGTTCGCACAACTGTGCGTACTGTTACGTGCCCGACATCATGCACCTGGAAACGGACAAGTGGGCCTCCTACGTGGTGGTCAAGCGCAACCTTCCGCGCCTCCTCGCCAAGGAGCTCGCACGGAAGGAACGCCGCCCCGTCTACATGTCGAGCGCCACGGACCCCTACCAGCCCGCGGAGGCAACGCACGAGATGACCCGCCGCTCGCTCGAGCTGCTTGCCCGCGCGGACTGGCCTCTGCGCCTCCTCACGCGAAGCCCGTTGGTCACGCGCGACCTCGACCTCTTCTCGCGCTTCAGCGACATCCAGGTCGGCCTCAGCGTGCCAACGCTCGACGACCGCTTGCGGCGAGCCATCGAGCCCACCGCGCCACCCATCGAGGGTCGGCTGCGCGCCCTCCGCGTCCTGGCGGACGCTGGCCTGAGACCCTTCGCCAACCTCATCCCGGCCTACCCGCTCCTGGGAGGAACGACCCCTGCAGAGCTCGCGCGTGCCTTCAGGGAAGCCGGGGTCGCAGTCGTCCACGCAGGGGCCTGGCAATACCTGGAGACCGTTCTCCCCGTCGTGAGGGAGCGCCTTCCGCCGGAGGCTCGCGAGGCCTTCACCGCTGCGGTCGCGGACAAAGGCTACTACCGCCGCCTCTTCCGCTCCCTCACGGCTGCCTTCCGGAAGGAGGGTGTGCCCCTCGAGGTCATCGGCCCCGAGCCCCACCAGCGGGCCAAGCGGGAAATCCGGTGGGTTGAGGGCGCTTCCGGGCGCGCGCCCGCCTGAACTCGCCCCGATCCATCGGGGACCTGGCCGGAACGGACATGGCCCGCCGACCCGAGGTGGAACCGATGCCAGGTGGGCAGCAGGCGGAGGGCGCGCGGACCGCGCGCCCTCCGACCAAAGCGGCGCGAAACTGTCGCCAAGCCCGCGCCGCCCGCCTTGGTCCCAGGACGAGCCGATGTCTTCCTCACCCCTCCCTCCCGCCAGGCCGCCACAAGCCCTAGCGCTCGGGAAGGCCATCGCAAGGGGGGAGGTGGATCCGGTCGCCCTGGCGAGGGAACGCCTGGCGGCTGCTCACGATGCGCCGAAGGTCTTCCTCACCCTGTGCAGGGAGCGTGCCCTCCTGGAGGCAGAGGCAGCCCGTGCCCGCGCGGCCGCAGGGCTCCCGAGGGGCCTGCTCGATGGGGTTCCGCTCGCCTGGAAAGACCTCGTCGACCTTCGCGGGACCGTGACGACCGCGGGCTCCCCCGCGCTCCAACGCTTGCGACGCCCCGCGCGGGAGGATGCCCCGGTGGCTGCCCGCGCAAGCGGCGCTGGCCTCGTTTCCATCGGAAAAACCAACCTGACGGAACTCGCCTACTCCGGCCTCGGGTTCAATCCCCACTTCGGCACCCCCCTCGGGCCGGCGCCCCAAGCGCCTCCACGCATGCCCGGCGGGTCGAGCTCCGGCTCCGCGGTGGCCGTCGCCCTCGGCATTGTCCCGCTCGCTGTCGGGACGGACACGGCGGGATCCCTCCGCATCCCCGCCGCCTTCAACGGCATCGTCGCCTTCCGGCCCTCCCGAGCCCGCCACGACCTCACGGGCGTCACGCCCCTCGCGCGCTCCCTCGACACCCTGGGGCCCATGGCGACCTCGGTCGCGGACTGCATCGCTCTCGACGACTGCCTCCGCACCGGCGTGCCTCGCCGCCGAGAGCCAACCCCGCCCGACACCCTGCGCCTCGTCGTGGACGCCGCCGTCCTCAGCGACCCCCGCGTCGCCCCGGCCGTCAAGATCAATCTCCAGCGCGCCATGGACCGCCTCGCCGCCGGGCAGGTGCACGTGACCTACCGGCCACTCGCCACGGTGGACGCGACCCTCCACCTGATTGCGACGCTCGGGTGGCTTGGCGCCCCGGAGGCGTACGCCGAGTACGCGTGGCTCCTCGACACGAAGGAAGCGGAGCTCATGGATCCCCGCGTGCGCCGCCGCCTCCAAGCCGCCGCCTCCTCGCGGGCCGACCACGTCTTCCGCCTCCAGCGGGAACGCGACCGCCTGATACCGGCCCTGGGGGACGAGCTGGAGGGCGCGCTCCTCGTGATGCCCACCGTCGCCCACACCGCTCCCGAGATCGCGCCCCTCGAGCGCGATTTCGACCTCTTCACGAAGACCAACTTCGACACCCTGCGCCTCACCATGGTGGGGAGCTACCTCGACCTTCCCACGGTGGCGCTCCCCACGGGGACGGACGGCGCGGGCCAGTTCACGGGGCTCCAGGTGAGCGCGCCAAGCGGCGACGACGAGCGCCTCCTCCGCGCAGCCCTCACCCTCAGTCAGGTTCTCGGGATCGAAGCGCCCGAGCGCAGCGACGACAACGCTTCCCCAGGATGAGGTGACAACAATGGCAGAAAAAGAAATCTTGTGCGCCTTCGGAATCGACGTCGATGCCGTGGGCGGCTGGCTTGGCTCCTACGGCGGCGCGGACTCCCCCAACGACATCTCCCGCGGCCTCTTCGCGGGCGAGGTCGGAACTCCCCGGCTCCTGAAACTGTTCGAGCGGTACGGGCTCGACACCACCTGGTTCATCCCCGGCCACTCGCTGGAAACATTCCCGGACCAGATGCAGGCCGTGGCCGATGCAGGCCACGAGATCGGGCTCCACGGGTACAGCCACGAGAACCCCATCGCCATGACGCCCGAGCAGGAGCGGGACGTGCTCGACTACACCCTCGGCCTCGTCTCGGACCTCACCGGCGAACGCCCAACCGGTTACGTGGCCCCGTGGTGGGAGCTCAGCCCCCACACCACCCAAATCCTCCTTGACCGCGGCATCAAGTACGACCACAGCCAGATGCACAACGACTTCCACCCCTACTACCTGCGGGTGGGCGACGCTTGGACGAAGATCGACTACACGAAGAAAGCCTCGGAGTGGATGAAGCCCCTCGTGCGGGGCGAGGAGATGGACCTCATCGAGATTCCTGCAAGCTGGTACCTCGACGACCTCCCCCCGATGATGTTCATCAAGACGAGCCCCAACAGCCACGGCTTCGTGAGCCCCCGCCACCTCGGCGAGATGTGGACCGACCAGTTCGATTGGGTGTACCGGGAATACGACTACGCCGTCTTCCCCATGACGATCCACCCCGACGTGTCGGGCCGGCCCCAAGTCCTCCTGATGCTTGAGCGCATCATCGAGCACATCCAAGGCCACGACGGCGTCCGCTTCTGCACCTTCAACGAGATCGCGGACGACTTCGCCCGCCGCAACCCGAGGCAGGCCACGGCGTCGGTCGGGACGGAGGCCCCCCAAAGGTAAGCCCCGGCATCACCACAGGCTGACCCAGCGCGGGCCGGTCACGTCGGAGAGGAAGGCCCCGTCGCACCCGGCCTCCGCGGAGGCATCGCCCTCGAGGGGCATCCGGAACTCGGCGCGGTCGCGCCCGAGCCAGGCGTACTGCCAGTAGCCCTCGTCCGTGAAGGCCTCGATGAGGGACACGTTCCGGGGGCCCTCCGGCGTGAGGAAGGTGACGAGCGCCGAAATGGACGCGCCCTCTAAGCCTGTCCCGATGCGTTCCAAGGGGCGGAGCTTCGTGCCCTGAGCCAGGCCTTCGTGGGGCTCGATGCCCGAGAACGTGAGGACAACACCCACAGGGGTCCGCGGCGCGAAAACCACCTCGCTGCCGCGCCCCTCGGAAAGGTCCCGAATCGCCATGACGGTGCCTTCCATGGGAGCGACGACCGTCGCGGGCCCCGGGTTCGGGAAGAAGAAGTGGCGCTCGCTCGCACACTCCCCGGACACGGCAACCTCTCCCGCGGAAGGGCGCGGCTCGTACCGGGAAACGTACCGGAGTGGGCTCAGATCGATGGGATTGTGGGTCAGGAAACGGGGCACGGGGTCGAGAGGTCCATCATAGACGCCCACGCACTCCCAGGCCGCCTCCATGGGCCACCGCGTCTTCCGGCAGTCGTGGATCTCCTTCGTGAGCCGCCCCGGCTTGTGGGGCTGCCCGTGGCGGTCCGCAGGCGCTTCCCCGAGCGTAACCCAGTGGATGGCCTCCGGGTCCACCTCCACGAAGGCCTCCCCCTCACACTCGAAGGGCCACGCGTCCCGCACCTCGCGCGGGACCACGAAATCGCTCCGCACGTGACCGAGGGCCGCGTAAGGCGCGAACACCTCATCCGTCATGACGTCGAAATAGGAAACGGCCCGCTTCTTGTCCTCGCCAAGGTAGAGCTCCACCATGATGTCCGTGGCCGCTCCGGGCACCACCCGCCCGATGGGCTCACCCGCCCGAAGCCGCGTCCCCTGGCCCACACCAGGCAGGAGGTCCACGTGGAACATGCGGACCGTCGCACCCACCACACCCTTAACGGAGAACATCACCTGTTTGCCGTAAGCCACGTGCTCCTCGCGCACGAGCGTGATGATACCATCCGCCGGCGCGTACAAGGTCACGTTCCGGTTCTCCGGGTTCCGCGTCCCCTCCCCCTTCCCGGGCAGGAAGTAGTGCTTCATGCTGCGGCAGGACTCGAAGCTGTCTGGCATGTCGTGGCCCGCGGCAGCGCGGAAGCGGCTCACCCACGTCACGAGCTCCACGTCAATGAACGGAGCCGTCAGGAACCGGGGCGGAGCCAGATCGTTCCCCGTGAAGCGATGGGGACACTCCCACGACCCGTTCCCCTGGTCCCAGAGCTCCTCACAAGAGAGCTGAGGGAAGGGTGGCGGGTCGGAACGGGGCGGCTCACGAGAGCCCCGTTCCACCGAGGCCGAAGGCGCTTCGCCCCCGCCCTCGGGCGAAACGCAACCCGGAACCACCAACGCTACCACCAGGGCCACCGCTAACCAACGCACACCCCCGGTTGGGAGAACCCCCTATTAAAAGAGGGAGGAGGGGGGGAGGTGCGACCGAGGTCTACCTGGCGGGTTTGGCTTGGATATCTGGCTTTCAGCGGGTCGCTCTCTTCCGGGCGCCCTGTGGCGCGCTGGCTAAGATCGCTTCGCCTCCATGGCCCCGCTCGGATTACGGCCGAATCCGCCTTCGGCGGACCGCCGCGCCTCTGGCGCGGCTTTCGGCCTCATCCGAGCTCCGCGCGCCGCCGAGCGGCGCGCTGGCTATGCTCGCTTCGCTCGCATAGCCCCGCTCGGATTCGAACCGAGGTCAAAGGATCCAAAGTCCCCTATGATTGGCCACTACACCACGGGGCTGTGGTCGCCGGGCCCAAACGGTCCCGACGGGCGGGCCGTCATTCTTCCCCGCGGTATTTAGGCGTTGCTTCCTGAAGGGACCGCATCCCCTCCTCTGTGCAGCCCCTGGGAAGGTCGCTTCCGTCGTTAGGAGCAGGTGGGCTCAGGTGCCCGCGGCTTTATCGGAGAGCACGGGCTTCCGGCCCTCGTGACCCTCCCTGAAGGCCCCGCGCCGCGCAGCGAGCCGACCGAGGCCCCGAGGGACCACCGCGGCTACGTCCTCGCGGGCATCCTGTTCACGATCTTCCTCGCGGGGATCGACGGCACCGCCGTGGGCCCCATCATGCCCATGGCCATCGAGGACCTCGGAGGGAGCGACCTCTACGCCTGGGCCTTCGCCGCGTACATGCTCACCACCGCCATGAGCATGCCCGTGTGGGGACCCGGCAGCGACCGGTGGGGCCGCCGCCGCACCTTCCTCGCGGGCGTCGCCGTCTTCGTCGTGGGAAGCCTCCTCTGCGGCCTCGCCCCCAACATGCCGCTCTTCATCGCCGCCCGGGCCCTCCAAGGGATCGGGGCAGGCGCCATCTTCAGCCTCCCCTTCATCGTGCTCGCCGTGGTGTACCCCCCGGAGCGGCGCGCCCGCGCCCTCGGCGTCGTCGCAAGCGCCTGGGCCATCTCCAGCGTTGCCGGGCCCATTGTGGGCACCGCCATCGTGACCCACATGAGCTGGCGCTGGGTGTTCCTCGTGAACCTCCCCGTGGGCCTCCTCGCGTCCTACCTCGTCCTCCGGGGAATGCGGGAGTCCGTGGGCGACCGCCGCGGCCGCTTCGACGTCCTCGGGTCCGTCCTCGTGGGCGCAGCGGGGGCCACCCTCATCACCGCCTTCGTGAACCTCGGCGAGGGCCACACCTCCTGGCGGGAGGCCGCCCTCATCGTGGGGAGCGCCGCCCTCTTCGCAGCCTTCCTGTGGCACGAGAACCGCGCCCCGTCCCCCATCCTCCCCCTCAACCTGTTCCAGGCGCGCGGGTACAGCGTGGCCACGGCCGCGAGCATTCTCTCCGCTTTTGTGGCCTTCGGCCTCATGGCGTACCTGCCCCTGGAGACGGAGGCGATCTTCCATGACCCCCTGCCCGTGGGCATTGTGGTGGGCACCTTCACCATCGGGTGGAGCGGCGCCTCCCTCTCCGCAGGCCGCGTGATCCACCGGACCGGCGAGCGTATCTTCGCCCTCAGCGGAATGGTCGCGCTCGCGGCAGGCCTCTCCTCCCTGGGGCCCGCCTTCGGGACGGAGCGCGTGGGCATGATCGCTGCTGCCGCCGCGCTCACCGGCCTCGGGATGGGCCTCATGACCCCCGCCCTCACGGTGAGCGCGCAGAACTCGGTGGAGACTCGCCGCATGGGCTCCGCCATGGCGAGCCTCCAGTTCCTCCGCCAGGTGGCCGCCGCCATTGGCGTCGGCACCATCGGGCTCGCCACCCGCCTGGGCGGCTTCCAGACCGCCCTTTACGTGCTGCTCGTGGCGGCGGCCCTCGGGTTCGCCCTTGCCACCCTGCTGCCGCGCACGAGCCTCCGGGCAGGCGTGGCGGCGCAGGGCGGCGGGCACTAGCCTTAGCGAGCGCTCACACGATCCAGGGCGTGGGCGCCGCCTCGAGGAGCAGGGGCCCCGCGTCCTGCTTCACGAACAGGACGCGGCCGCCCTCCTCGGGGCTGAGGACGCGGACGTAGCTCACCACGAGCTTCCCGTCGGGGCCGATGGCGGCCTCGAAAAAGTCGCCGAGCTCGCGCCCGCTCGTGCAGGTGCTGCCGCTCTGGCAGGGGTACCCGATGCGGATGGGCTCCGGGTCCACGCGGGCCTGGAGGCGCTCGGGCGCGTCGGTGTCCGCGCCGAGGACGATGCCGCTCTCGAGGTACCACTCCTTCTCAGGGTTGGGGGCACCGTACCAGGCGAAGGCGAGGCGGCCCGCGTCCCCGGCCACGCCCCAGCTGAAGGTGCCGTAGCCGGGCTGCTCGAAGGCGACGCGCTTCGGGGCCCAGGTGAGGCCGCGGTCCTTGCTGAAGGTGTAGACGACGGCGGTGCCGTTGTCCGCGCTCTCCATCCAGGAGACGTAGATGGTGCCGTTGGTGTCGGCGGTGGTGCTCGGGAAGAAGTCCTCCACGACGCCCACCTCCACGGGGAGCTTCAGGTCCGTCCAGGTGTTGCCGGCGTCCGTGGTGTGGATGAGGACGATGCCTGCGCGCGTGTTCACGCTGAACCCGTACCAGCCGCCGGTGAGGGCGAGGCCGCGGCCGGGGGGCGCGACGATCTCGGAGACGGCGCGCGCGGACCAGGTGGCGCCCCCGTCCTTGCTCTCGGACACGGTGAGGCCGTTGGTCTGCTGGTTGTAGTGGAGGTACACGTGGCCGGGCGTGTCGGGGTCCACGGTGAGCCACTGGCGGTCCACGGGGGCCTCGCGGCTTGCGGGGGCCGTGCCCTGCCAGGTGTCGCCGTTGTCGATGCTCCATTGGACGGACTCGGTGAAGAGCCCGAACTGGTCGGTCACGTAGATGCGGCCATCCTGGTCGATGGCGATGTCGGAGTCGCCGCCGCCGGGCTGGACCGTGTGGTAGGGCGTGGGGCCGAGGCCCGCGAGGTGCTGGAAGGTCGCGCCGCCGTCGGTGCTCCGCCAGATGGCGCCCTGGAAGATGCCCTTGTCGAGGTGCTGGAGGGCGTCCTGGGGGCGCGTGGCGTACTTGATGACGCCCGTGGGGGCGGCCACGAAGATAGTGCCGTCGGCGCCGACGCTCACGCTCGGCTCGCTCGCGA
>DATMKA010000061.1:0-2213 GCA_035553595.1 Thermoplasmatota archaeon
TTCGCGGGAGGGGGCGGCGGGGGCCGCTGGTCAATCTTGGGGTTGGAGGCGTCGCGGTCGTACTCGCGGGTGATGCCGTTGCGGTTGTTCACGGAGTAGTTGCCGCACCCGCCGAGGTTCAGCTGCTGCCACGTGCCGCCCGTGCCCGTGGCGGAGGGGATGTACACCTCGACGAAGGCGTGGGCCTCGTTCGCGACGAGGCGCGTGGGGATGCCCAGGTAGTGGGCGGTGACGAGGAAGGCGAAGGCGCGGTGGCGGCAGCACCCGTTCTTGCCGAGCGCGATGGCGAGGTAGGGGTCGCGCTGCTCCTGCTCGCCCGGAATTTCGCCCTCGCCGAAGGCGTTGAAGTAGGCTCCCATGGTTTCGAGGATGCGCTTCACGTTGCGCTCCCCCTTGAGCCCCATCTCCTCAAGCACGATGGGGGGCGCGTCCACGCGCTCCGGCGGGAACACGGGCTTCGCCTCGTTGAGGCTCCGCTGGTAGGCGTCGAGGGTGAGCGTCGCGGGGACGTTCAGCGTGTAGTACGACTTCGGCGCGAAGAAGGTGATGGTGAGGTTCGTGACGCCGCGGAAACCCCCGTTGGGCTTCACGTACAGGGTGTCCGCGCCGTCCCGGAAGATGGAGAGGGCGCCCGCGTCGGGGGAGGTGCGGGACTCCGTGATGACCGCGTCCGGCGCCATGCTGTACACGGGCGTCGGGTTGTCGGGGTCGAGGAGGACGGGGAAGCGGCAGCGGAAACGCTCCGTGTGCGTGGAGGGCGGCGTGGTCACGGGCGAGACGGGGTAGAAAGTGGTGTCCGCCACCTTGATCTGGTAATCCGACCCGATGGCGTCGTAGGCCTTCAGGCGCTTCATGGACCCGAGCTCGGGGTCGCACACGTAATCGATGGTGACGTTGCCGCCGCCACCGTCCCGATCCATGTTCCACGTGTCCGGCAAGGAACCTGGCGTGGGGAGGAAGCCTCCGTCCGATTCGCCTGTGAGGCCTCCGAACTGGCGGTCGAGCCCGCCCACGAGATCCTCGTAGAGACCGGGGTCCACGTCGGGAGGGAGCGTGAGGTCCTTCGGCGGGTTGAAGAAGCTGACGTTGCCCGTGCGCAGATCCTCGGTGAGGCCGCCAAGGCCCGGGAGGACGCTCTGGACGGCCGGAATGATGAGGGCCACGGCAAGGATGACGCTTAGGACGGCGGCGGGGAGCTTCCAGTTCATCGGCCGGACTCCGGGGGGCTACGCGCCGCTAACTCTGGAGGGCGCGGCAACTCGCGAACTTCCTAGGGAACTATATCTTCTTTGTGTTATCCCCACTGCGGTATCGTCCCGCGCGCGCCGACCGTTTTCGATACCTTTTTCCCTGGCGTCCCCGTCGTTTCGCGAGATGCGCCGCGCGGTCCCTCTCACGCTCGCCCTGGCCGCTCTCCTCCTCGCTTCAGGCACGGTCCTCGGGAGCCCCCTGGACGAGCGCGGCCGCCGCGTCGACGTAGAGGTGACGGAGTCCCCCCGGGAGGTGCTCGTCGGATCGGCCTTCCCCCTTGCGCTCACCCTCACGAACCGCGGCAGCGAAACCTACCGCGCCACCCTGTTCGTCTACCTGTACGCGCCCGCCTCGGGGTCCCGCTGCGACGAGGGCGGGTCCACGCTGCGCGGCACCATCCAGATGGCCTCCCGGTCCGTGGACGTGGCGCCGCGAACCACGGTGCAGGTGCCCGCCCCTGGCGATGTTCCCTTCCACCAGCGCGTGGAGCACGGTCACGTGGACGGGCCCGGCACCTACGAGGCGTGCGTGTTCGCCGTGGACGCGAACTCGCCGCCCCCGGGCGTCACCTTCGACTCCGACCCCTTCCCCCTGAAGGTGCGGGTGGAGAACGCGCTGCCGGAGCCCAAGTTCACGTGGACGCCCCGCACCGGCAACACGTCCACCGTGTTCCGCTTCACGGCCGCCGACGACCCCGACCCCGACGGCGACGCCCTGACGTACCGCTGGGACTTCGGTCACATGACGGCAAAGGGGCCCGCCAACGCTACGGGTCGCGAGGCTACGCACCAGTTCTACCCCGCGAAGAGCTTCCTCGTGACGCTCACCGTGAGCGACGGCTTCGGGTCCGCGCAGGTGACGGAAGAGGTGGTGGTGTCTCGCGCGGCAACCCCCTCCGGGGATCGGAAACTCGAAGCGCCCACCCCCGCTGAGGAGACGCCCTTCCCCGGCCTCGTTGCGCT
>DATMKA010000062.1:0-15889 GCA_035553595.1 Thermoplasmatota archaeon
CGCCCTGAAGGAGCCGCCGCTCGCCCGGCCCCGCCGTTGACTCCTGGAGGAGGAAGGCGGCGCCCACGAGGAGCCCAAACCCAAGGAGGTTGGGGAAGAGGTCGAGGCCGTTCCGCCGCGCATCGAGCACGAGGAGGAGCAGCCCCGCAAGGAGCAGGTGGAAGGGGTTGAGGCCCCGGGTCATGCCCCCGGGAAACGCGCTCGGAAGCTTGAACCCGGCGGCCCCTCAGCTTCAAGTAATCGCCCCGCCTTGCCCGGGGCGTGACGTCCTTCCCCCTGCGCATCGAGGAGGTTGACGGCCGCATGGTCACCTTCGCGGAAACCCACAGCCACCTCATGGAAAGCTTCCGCGCCTTCCTGAAGGACCTGGAGGACCCCGCCGCCACCGTGCTCGACGTGGGCACCGGCACGGGCCGCGTCGCCCTCCTCGTGGCCCCCCACGTGGCGCGCGTCCTCGCCGCCGACCGCGACGAGCAGGCCCTCCGCGTGGCCTACGGCGCCGCGAAGTCCTTCAACGTGCAGAACGTCCAGTTCTTCGCCACCGACCTCGACAGCGAGCCCTGGAGCGAATGGGCCCCCGCCGCCGTGGACGCGGTCCTCACCCACCTCAGCTTCACCGACAAGATGGCCTCCCAGGCCTACGACCGCCTCAAGCCCGGCGGCGCCTTCGTGGTGGCCTGCTTCGGGCCCGACCAGTGGCGGGAAACCGGCCGCGTCTCCCGATACGTCCGCACCCCCGAGGACGTGAAGATGCGCCTTGAGAGCGCGGGCTTCGAAGTGACCGAGGTCCTCGTGGAGAAGCTTGTGGCAAGCTTCAGCAACTTCGACCAGGTGCGAGACAGCTTCTTCGGCCCCGGCCACCCCGTGGCTGAAGCCTGGGCGCGGGACGGGCGCTGGACCGCCCTCGAGGAGCACTTCCGCCGCGGCGGCAACACGTTCACGGAAAGCCGCGTCGTCGCCCGCGCCTACAAGCCCGGCGGCGGCCCCCGCAGCCGCGTGCGCTGACCCTCACGGCTCGGGGTACAGGGAGTGCAGGTGGTCGAGGATCGCCTCCGGCCTGGGCGCCTCCTGAGGCACCGTCGAGAGCAACCGCTCCCGGAGCCCGGAGTTCACCTCGAAGCCCACGGCTTTCCTGCCGAGGCGGTGGGCCACGCGGAGCGTCGTCCCCGACCCCGCGAAGGGATCGAGCACCGTCTCCCCGAGGAGGCTGAACATGCGGATGAGGCGGGCGGGAATCTCCTCCGGGAAGGCCGCCGTGCCGTCCTGGGCGGCGCCGCGCACGTCCCACACCTGGCTGAACCAGCGGTCGCGCTCGGCCTTGCTCATCTCGCTTGCGTAGCGGAGGGGATCCTTCGGGGGGAGCTTCCGGGGTGGGCCCTTCCGGAAGAGGAGGATGTACTCGCAGTCGAGGGTCACGTACCCGTTGGGGGGCAGGAACCCGGAGCCCAGGAAGGCGTTGGGCTTGTTCGTCGGCTTCTTCCAGAGGATGGGAATGAGGCTGTGGAAGCCCAAGGCCTCGCACCGTGTCGTGATCTCCACGTGGTTCTGGAAGCAGCGGAAGGCGCCGCCCACCGTGCGCGTGGCATCCCCGATGTTCACGGCGAGGAGGCCCCCCGGCACGAGGATGCGGTGGCACTCCCGCCACACGCGGCCCAGGTGGTCGTGGCTTGCGCGGTAGAATGCGGGGTCCCCGGGGGCGAGCCCCGTGGCCGCGGAGAGCTGCGCGTCCCACATCTCGATCATGGGGTAGGGCGGCGAGGTTGCCACGAGGTGCACGGAGGCCTCGGGGATGGCCTGCATGTTGCCCGCGTCCCCGAAATGCAGCTCCGGCCGCAGGTCGAGCTGCCGGAGGCGCGCGAGGATGGCTTCCCGTTGATCCTGGAGGAAGGCGGCGGGACCCTTCACCGAGGCACATCCGACGGCGGCCAATAAGGGTTTGGGGCGTCTCAGGGCCTGAGCTGGTCTCCGAGGATGCCGCTGCCGTCAACGGCCGCAGTGACCCCGGCAAAGCGCATCGCCTTCACGCCCCGAGGAAGCCCCCCTCTCCGCCGAAGGGTTCCCCCTTCTCTTACTGGTCGGCATTTCAGCCAGCCCCGGCCGGTTCGTGGGCCTTTAACATTGACTTCCTTCCAGGTTACGGAACGGCGTCCTGGGGGTGCCCTCAGGTGGGCTGGTGATACTCACCGAGGTTCTCCGAAACCCGGCCGGAGGGGCCCACGTCGATGATCACGGCCTTCAGGCCGAGCTGGTGGGCCCGGGCCATGCTGTTGATGGCGTGGATCGCAAGGGGAGTCTTGTGGGAGAGATGGGCCGCGAGGTCCGCGTGGGTCATCTTCCCCGCGTTCGTGACCACCGCCTCAACGTTCCATTCCTTGGGGAGGAGCGTGCCCTGTGCGTGGTAGGGGAGGTTCACCCAGAGCCGCGCATCGGGGTGCGCGTCCCGGAACTGCTTCGAGTTGTACACGCCGGGGACCATGTACACGACGCGGTCCCGGAGGTCAGCCGGCGTCGCCTTGTAGGCCATGTTGGCGAGTTCGTGGTCGCCCTTGAGGTCGAGAACGAGGAAGCGGCGCGGGTTAACGTCGGGCTCGCGGAGGACCTCGAAGGCCTCGTAAAGGTACGGGGCGCTCTCGGGAGCGGGCGCATCGTGGGCAAGGACCAGCTCGCCCCGTCCGTTCGTGCGCACATCCACCTCCACGGCATCCACATCGGGGCCGCGGAAGGCCACCCGGACGCTCTCGATCTCATTTTCGGGCATTCCGACAAGGCGGCCCCGGTGGGCGACCACGAGGATCGACCCCTTGAGGGGGTTCCCCTCGGGCTCCGGCGTGGTGGCGGCGCCGGCAGCCGGTGGGGCCTCCTCCACGAGCACGAGCCCTACCGCAAGGGCCGCCAGGGCGAAAAGACCGATGGCGGCAAGAGCCAGGAGGATGCGGAGTCCCTTCTCCGCCGTGGAGGAGGTGGCCCGGGCACCGGGCTTTCCATGAGGCGAGCGTTTCCGCGTGGGTTTTGGGCGGTTCACGGAAGACTCGGCCCCCTATTGGCCTTCGATTGACATAACCAAAACTCACGATTCGTCTGGCAGAGCCCCGAAAACCCCCGAACCGGTACCAAGGCCGTCCAAAAGTGCGTTTTCGCCCCTTGGACGGCTGCCCCCGGGGGGCGGCCGCAGGGGCCAGCCGAACGTTTAAGGCCCTCGGTGGGGCTTGCCCTGTGTGGTTCCATCCCCCTTCCTCTTAGTTGGGCTCGACCTCGTGAGCCTCCTTCTCGAGGTGGTGGTGGCTGCCTTCTTCCTCCAGACGTGGCGGCGCACCGGAAACGCGACGCATCTCCTCTTCGCGATCGGCTTCTTCCTGCTTGCCCTCGGTACCGGGGCAGTCTCCTCGAGCGCGCTCGACCTGCTCCGGAACGTTGAGACGTGGGATGGCCTCCGCATGGGCGGACAGACGGGCGGCGCCCTTGTTTTGTTCTTCTCCTACGCAAGCATGCGCCGCGGAGGCCACGCCAATATCCTGCGCGTGGCTGCCGCCACCATCGCCTTCGCTGCATCCCTCATGGTCATCCTCTACGTCTTCGTGCCCCCCTTCCTCGAGGTCCCTTCGCTCGAGAGCATGGCGGTGGTCGCGGACGCGGTCCAGTTCCTGGCTTACGCAGGGTGCGTCGCCTTCGCCTCCATCACCTACCGCCGCGTCCCCCAACCCGAGTACCTCCTCGTCCCCGGGGCTTTCATGCTGCTCGCCCTCAGCAAATACACCTGGGTCCTCATCGACCTCAGCCACGCCATCAACCTCGTCGGCTTCGTGTACGTGTGGCGCATCCTCGCCCTTGGGCTCCTCCTCGGGGCCCTCCTGCTCCCCCGCCGTCCCCGCCCGGAGGCCTCCCGTGAGCCGGCGTGAACGCTGGAGCATCCTGGGCGCCATCCTCCTCGCCCTAGAGGAGGAGCTCCAGCGGGGGGAAGAGGCCCGCCTCAGCAACGTCGCCACCCGCGCCAACCTCCCCTACGACCGCCTCGTCGCCTACCTCACGAAACTCCAGGCCGGAGGCCTCCTCACGGAGGACAAGCCTCCCCGCATCACCGAAAAAGGGCGCGAATTCCTCCGCCACTACCGCCAGTGGGTGAGCGTGCTCGACCGGTTCGGCGTCGACCAGTTGTAAGCGTGGGAGCCCGTTCTCTGGAATCGCCGTAGACATGCGACGAGCCGCGACTCGTCGCGTCTCCGTTTCTCGTCCAGGGCCCGGCCATCAGAAGATGGCCGGTTCCCTGTACTCGCCGTAGATTCGGCCGAACTGCGGTTCGGCTTCTCTACGTTTCTCGTCCAGGGCCCGGCCATCAGAAGATGGCCGGTTCCCTGTACTCGCCGTAGATTCGGCCGAACTGCGGTTCGGCCTCTCTACGTTTCTCGTCCCGCTCGCCGCCATCAAAAGATGGCGGGCTCGCGATACTCGCCGTAGATGCTCACCATCGCCGTGCGCATCTCGCCAAGCGTCGCGTAGGCGCGGGCGGCATCGATGAGGAGCGGCATGAGGTTCACGCCCTGCTTCTCGCAGCCGCGCTTGAGCGCCTCGAGGGCTGCCTCGACCTTCTTGGGGTCGCGGCGGCGCTTGATGTCGGCAAGGCGCGCGAGCTGCTTCTTCTCGAGCTCCGCGGGGATCTTCAGGATGTCGGGCGTCTTCTCGGGGATCCGGAAGTCGTTCACGCCCACGATGATGCGCTCCTTCCGCTCAACCTCCTGCTGGTACTTGTAGGCGGAGTTCGCGATCTCCATCTGGAAGAAGCCCTTCTCGATGCCGGCAACGACGCCGCCGAGCTTCTCGATGCGGTCGAAGTACCGGTTCGCCTCCTCCTCCATCTCGTTGGTGAGCTGCTCCACGTAGTAGGAGCCGCCGAGGGGGTCAATCGTGTTGGCCACACCGGACTCGTAGCCGATGATCTGCTGGGTGCGGAGGGCGATGCGCACCGCCTTCTCGGTGGGAAGCGCGAGCGCCTCGTCGAAGGAGTTCGTGTGCAGCGACTGGGTGCCGCCGAGGACGGCCGCGAGGGCCTGGATAGCGGTGCGCACGATGTTGATCTCGGGCTGCTCCGCGGTGCAGCTCACGCCCGCGGTCTGGGTGTGGAAGCGGAGCATCCAGGAGCGGGGGTTCTTCGCCTTCATCTCGTCCTTCATGAAGCGGGCCCAGATGCGGCGGGCGGCACGGAACTTCGCGATCTCCTCGAGGAAATCGTTGTGGGAGTTGAAGAAGAAGCTGAGGCGGGGCGCGAAGTCGTCGATGTCGAGGCCGCGCTCAACCCCCATCTTCGCGTACGTCATGCCGTTTGCGAGGGTGAAGGCAAGCTCCTGAACCGCGGTGCTGCCCGCCTCGCGGATGTGGTACCCGGAGATGGAGACAGTGTTCCACTTGGGGACATGCTTGCTGCCGAACTCGAAGGTGTCCATCACGAGCCGGAGAGAGGGCTCAGGAGGGAAGATGAACATCTTCTGCGCCTGGTACTCCTTCAGGATGTCGTTCTGGATGGTGCCACCGAGGGTGTGGAGGGGGAAGCCGCGCTTCTCGGCCGCCGCGAGGTACATGGCCCAAATCATGGCGGCGGGACCGTTGATGGTCATCGACACCGTGACGTCGCTCAGGTTGATGCCGTCGAAGAGGGTCTCCATGTCCTCCATGGTGTCGATGGCCACGCCCACCTTGCCGACCTCGCCCTGGCTCCACTCGTGGTCCGAGTCGAAGCCCTGGAGGGTGCAGAAGTCGAAGGCGGTGGAGAGGCCCGTGGTGCCCTGCTCGATGAGGTACTTGAAGCGCTCGTTCGTCTCCTCGGCGGTGCCGAAGCCCGCGAACTGCCGCATCGTCCAGAGGCGGCCGCGGTACATGGTGGGCTGCACGCCGCGGGTGAAGGGGAACTCGCCGGGGAAGCCGAGATCCTTCTCGTAGCTCCAGCCCTCGGGGAGGTCCCAGGGACCCACGAGGCGGGGCACGGGGCGGCTGGAGGTCGTGACGAACTCCTTCTGCCGCTCGGGGGCCTTCTTGATCACACCGTCAAGGGTTGTCTGCTCCCAGCGCTTCTTCTGCTCCGCGAGCTTCTTCCGGTCGTTGCCGAGGGTCATGGAACCACCGATATCCCCCAGGGTGGGGGTTCTTAAGTTCGGGAAGGGGGCCACCACTTAAAAGGTTTCGGCACGGGAGCGGTGGGCTTTTTCACGAGTGCGACCGAGGACCCCGCATGCCCACCCTCTACACCTTCGGCGACTCCATCCTCGACTGCGGCCACTACAACCCCCACGGCGTCCACCCCGGGGAGCTGCTCGTCCAGAACGAAGACGGCCTCTTCCCCGAGTTCCGCGGGCAGGACCTCAGCACCCTCGTGGGGAACGCTCACCTTGTCCACCGCGCCCAGGACGGTGGCACCGTGCGGAGCCTTCCCGGGCAAGCCCGCGAACTGGAGCCCGACCCCGAGGGCATCGCCATCCTCACGGTGGGCGGCAACGACCTTCTCGGCGGCCTTGTCATGGACCAGGGCCTGGGCATCGACCGGTTCGCGGCCGAGCTTGAGCGCTGGCTCGACGCGCTCCCCCTCCGGCCCGTCCTCATCGGCAACGTGTACGACCCAACGGTGGGCGACGACCGCCGCAACTTCCTCGGCGTGGACCCCGCGCTGCCCCGGAAGAACCTGGCCCGCCTCAACCGCGCCCTCGCCGACCTGGCCACCCGCTACGGGGCCCTCGTGGACCTCCATGGCCACTTCCTCAACCACGGGGATGCCTCGTGGTTCACGAGCATTATCGAACCGAGCCTGCAGGGAGCCTCCGAGGTGCGGCGGGCCTTCCTCCCAGCGGTGATTGCCGCCGCGGAGCGGCGCGGAACGACGATCCGGCGAGAATCCCTATAACGGACGCACCCCCAGGGAGAAAGCCTGGACGGCTAGGTGGGCGTTACCGCTCGCGCTCTGACCCCGTTACAACGGCCGCCAGGAGGACCCGGCATGAAACGTTGGCTTCACGATAACGGCCTGACCCTCGTGCTGCTGGCCCTATTCCTGTTTGCCGCCGTCGGCCAGGCGATTGCCGGCGTGGGCCAGTACAACGAGGAGCAGCAGGAGCACCAGCAGTCGCCGGTGACCCTCGGGGATTACGTCCTGACGGCCCACTACTGGGAGGCCCTCTCGGAGAACTGGGAGAGCGAGTTCCTCCAGATGGCCGTCTACGTCATCCTCACTGCCTTCCTGTTCCAGCGGGGGTCCTCCGAATCGAAGGACCCGGACAAGAAGCAGGAAGTGGATGAGGACCCGCGGGACCACCGCCACGACCCGGACGTCCCCGCCCCCGTGCGCTATGGCGGCCTCCGCCTCAGGGCCTACGAGCAGTCCCTGAGCATCACCTTCGTCGTCCTGTTCCTGCTGAGCTTCCTGGTCCACGGAATCTCGGGCACCTTCGAGTACAACGATCAGCAGGCCCAGCACGGAGCGCCCCCCGTCACCGTGGGCCAGTTCATGGTGAGCCCCACCTTCTGGTTCCAGTCCTTCCAGAACTGGCAGAGCGAGTTCTTCGCCGTGGCCGCCATCGTGGTGCTGAGCATCTTCCTCCGCCAGCGCGGAAGCCCCGAGTCGAAACCGGTGCACGCGCCCCACCGCAAGACTGGCGAGACGGGCTGAGATAGGGGCTCAGGCCGAGGGCGCGGGCCGCGGCCCCTGGAAGCGCCGCAGCACGAGCCACCAGTAGACCCCCATCCAGGCGACGAAGAGAAGCCACCCCAGGTGGGCGTGGGCCTGCTGGAGCGCGACGCCGCCCCAGTGGTACCCCACGAGGGCGAGGGCGACGAGCCTCGCGAGGTTGGCGAGGTAGACGCCCGCAAGCCCTAGAATCAGGAGGGCCGCGAGGCGGCGCGGCGGCGTCTCCTCCTCCCACGCGTACAGGGTGAAGACGCCGAGGAACAGGAGGCTCGGGTGGATGCCGGCGCACACGAGGCCGACCCCCAGGGAGAGCGTCCCCGCGGGCGTGGCGAGGATGAGGGTCTGGCCGATGGTGCTGCTCTCGATGCCGAGGAGCGAGAGGGCCGCAGCCATGGGCGCCACGAGCGTCACGGCAATGAGGCTCCCGAAGGGCGAGTCCGCGCCGAGGGCCTCGATGGCGGCATCGAGCGCGTACATCCCGAGGGGAACCCCGAGGAGGGGAACGCTCCAGGCCGCGAACTTTCCGACTGCGACGGGTCCCACTCGCTTGTGGAGGTGGGGCGCTGCCACGAGCAGCAGCAGCCCGTACCCCACGAGCGCGAGCTCGGGCGTCGACAGGGACGAGGAGGCGAGGAGATTGTAGAGGAGCGTGCCTCCCGAAAGAAGGAGACCGAGGCCCACGGCAAGGGCGACGCCCACGCGGGAGGCGGCCCGCGGGGGCGGGGCTTGCGGCGTCACCGGGGCCAAGGCGCGGGGGCAGGCCGCCCACGCGAGGAGGCCGCCCCCAAGGAGAAGGAAGGCGCCCACGAGGGGACTCTCATGGGCAAGCAGGTCCGCGAGGATGAGCCCGCCGTAACCGGCGAGGAGGATACCCCCGAGGAAGGCGGCCGTCACCGCCGCGGACCGGGTCGTCATGGCCTTCACGCCCGGCGGCGGAGCACCACGAAGGCCGCGAGCACACCGGCAACGGCGAGGGCCGCGCCGAGGACGCCGGGGAAGAAGGGAATCGCCGTCGCCGTGGCCGTCTCACAGCCCTGGCTCACGAGGCTCCCATCCTGGGCGAGCACCTTGTAGGTGTAGGTGGTACCCTGCTCGGTGTCCGTGTCCACCCAGGCCGTGCCCGTCACGGTGGCGACGAGGCTGAAGCCCATGCCGGTGGAGCGGTACACCTTGTAGGCGTCGGCACCGGCCACGGCGCTCCAGGAGAGGCTCACGTCGCCGCTCTCCTCGGGGGCCGCCACGAGGTTGCCGGGGCAGGCGATGGCGGAGGGAACCTTGGGGCCGTTGTTGCCGTTGTTGCCGTTGTTCCCGTTGTTGTTGCCGCCGTTGTTGTTGCCGTTGTTGTTGCCGTTGTCGCCGGGGGTTTCGCCCTCGTCGAGGAGGCACTCGGCGCGGCCGCCGAACTCGGCGTCGAGAAGGAGGTAGCTCCCGAGGTGCTCGACGTCCACGGCGAAGGGAATCTCGCCGACGATGAGAGCGACCACGAAGTAGCACTCGGGGACGTAGAGGGGGCCGAGGTCGTGCATGCCGCCGCGGAACTCGCCTGTGAGGTAGTCGTAGAGGACGAGGTAGATCTCGCCCTCGTGCTCGACCACCGTGTAGGAGGCGAAGGTCACGGGGAGGTCGCGGCAGCCCTCGGCGACGGTGAAGCGGGCGGTCACCTCGTCGCCCTGGATCACGAAGGCGTGGTCCGCGGCGTGCTCGAGGGGGCGGTAGGAGAGGGGGTGGACGCCCTCCTCGAGGGCGGTACGGAAGAACAGGGGCTCGGCGGCCTCGTCGGGGCACCCGTGGTCGCTGCCGTTGGAGGAAGCGGTCGGGGCAGCCACAACGAGCGCGGTCGTGAGGAGAAGTGCGCTGAGGAGGAGGCTGCGGAGGCGGGTCATGGACATCCCTGCGAGTCCGCGCCCGCTGACGGGCCTGAGCGTTGTGGTTCAACGCTCAAAGTGACGGATCCCTGCGTGATACGCAAGGGAGGTCATCGAAAATCAGGGAGCGCGCAGGGGGCCGTGGCGGTCCCTTCGCGCCGTTCCCTCACCGGTTCAGGACCGGGCGAGCGGATGCTCGCCGGCCCCCGCGGGCCCCCGCTCAGGGGGTCAGGACCACCTTCATGCACCCGTCCTCCTTCTTGTTGAAAATCTCGTAGGCGTGGGGGGCCTCCTCGAGGGAGAAGCGGTGGGTGATGATGTCGTCCGTCCGAAGCTTGCCCTGCTCGATGTGGCCAAGCAGCGTGTCGATGTGCTTGTGCACGATGGCCTGGCCGCCGATGAGATGGATCTCCTTGTCGAACCACTGGTGCACGGGGAAGTTGTCGTAGTTGGAGCCGTAGACGCCCACCACGGAGACGGTGCCGCCGCGGCGGACCGCGCTCATGCAGTTCTTGAGCACCTCCATGCTGCCGCGCTGCAGGTGGACCACGTTGCTCGCCTTCTGCAGGAGGTTGCGGTGCGCCTCCATGCCGACCGCGTCCACGACGACGTCGGCGCCGCGGCCCTCGGTGAGCTCGCGGATGAACTCCACCGCGTTCTCGTCGTTGGAGTTCACGGTGGTGGCGTTCGCGGTGGTGCGCGCAAGGTCGAGGCGGTAGTCCTCGATGTCGACGGCGATCACCTGGCTTGCGCCCTTCACCCAGGCGCTCTTCATGGCCATGATGCCCACGGGACCGGAGCCGAACACGGCCACCGTTTCACCGCCTTGGAGGTTGCCCCACTCGATAGCCTGCCACCCGGTGGGGAGGATGTCGGTGAGGAAGAGCACCTGCTCGTCGGTGAGGTGGTCCGGCACCTTCCGCGGCCCGTAGTCGGCGAAGGGGACGCGGACCTTCTCGGCCTGGCCGCCGTCGTAGCCGCCGTACACGTCCGTGTAACCGAAGATGGCGGTGTTCTTCTCCTTGAGGAGGCCGCCCTCTGGTCCATAGTTGGGGTTGCTCTCCTCGCACTGGCTCTGGAGCCCATGGTTGCAGAACCAGCACTGGCCGCCCGCGATGGGGAAGGGAACGACCACGCGGTCGCCCGGCTGAAGGTTCGTCACCTCGGGCCCCACCTCCTCCACGATGCCCATGAACTCGTGACCCAGGGTGAAGGGGCGAACCTGCGGGAGGAGGCCGTTGTAGATGTGGAGGTCCGACCCGCAAATGGCGGTGGAGGTCACCTTTAGGACGGCATCCCGGGGATGCACGATGGTGGGTTCTTCGACATCGTCAACGCTTACTTTCTTGGGCCGGTGGTAGCGGACTGCCTTCATGGTGGAACCTCTCTTGGATACCTTCCGGCCCGCGGCGAGGCCCCATCAAGGCTCTCGCCCGGGCCTCGATGGCTCCCAAAAGGGATTTGGTCACCCCCGTGGTTTCGGGGCTAAGCCACGTCCGGCACCCCGGTGACCGCATGCAGAACCCGAAGGCCTTCCGCCTCCCCACCCACGTCCTCCCCTCCCGCTACGACGTCCACCTCGACGCACGGCTCGACCGGGACGACTTCCGCGGCCGCGTGTTTACCGACATCACCGTCACCGAGCCCACGCCCGAGATTATCCTTCACGGACGGGACCTCCAGATCGAGAGCGCCCGCGTGTCCGTCGGCGGGAAACCCATGGACGCCCAGGTCACCCTCCAGGAGGACCGGGAAACCCTCACGCTCCGCTTCCCTCACTCCGTTCCCGCAGGGGACGGCTTCCTGGAGATTGCTTTCCAGGGCAAGGTGAGCATCAGCATGGAGGGGCTCTACCGTGCCCGGGACGGGCCCGAGATGTGTCTCGCCACCCAGGCCCAGGAGACGGATGCGCGCGGCATCTTCCCCTGCTTCGACGAGCCCGCCTTCAAGGCCCGCATCGCGTGGCGCATCACCACGGACCCCACGGCCGTGGTGCTCACGAACGGGAAGCACGTCCGCACCGAACGGCGAGGCGACGGCGTCACCTGGACCTTCGAGGAGACGCGCCCCATCAGCAGCTACCTCTTCGCGTTCTGCATCGGTGACTTCGCCGCCACGCCCGAGGAGCGCGTGAACGGCGTCCCCCTCCGCGTGTGGGGGATGCGCGGGAAGGAGAACCTGGGCACCTTCGCGCTCCGCTTCACGGGGCGCCTCCTCCCGTGGTTCGAGGACTACTTCGGCGTCCCTTACCCTTACGGGAAGTACGATCAGGTGGCGGTGCCCGGTTTCAGCGCGGGCGCCATGGAGAACGTGGGCCTCGTGCTCTTCCGCCAGGCCTACCTGCTCATGAATCCGGCCACGGCGAGCTGGAAGGACGAGCAGAACATCGCCCGCGTGGTGGCCCACGAGTTCGCCCACATGTGGTTCGGGAACCTCGTCACCATGCAGTGGTGGGACGAGATCTGGCTCAACGAAAGCTTTGCCGAGTGGATGGCCCACAAGGCCGTCCACGCCCTCGCTCCCGAGTACCGCATCTGGGACCGGCAGCAGACCGACAAGGCCTCCGCCCTCGCCACGGACGCCCTCGAATCCACCCACCCCATCTATCAGCCCGTGGAGACTCCGGAGCAGGCCACGGAGATGTTTGATCTCATCACCTACCAGAAGGGCGCCGCCACCATGCGGATGCTCGAGCACTACCTCGGCGAGGAAGCCTTCCGGGCGGGTCTCCGGACCTACATGAAGGAGTTCGCGGAGAAGAATGCCCGCGGCGCCGACCTTTGGCGCCACCTCCACGCCGCTTCCAAGGAGCCCGTGGACCGCATCATGGGCGCCTGGGTCCTCACCCCGGGCCACCCCGTGGTCCGCGTGAGCCTCGAAGGGAACCTCCGCAACCCCAAGATCCGTCTCACGCAGCGCCGCTTCCTGCTCAACCCCAGGCCCACCGTGTCCCTGGAGGCCGTGTGGCCCGTCCCGCTCGTGCTCCGGTACGCGGACGCCGCGGGCGTGCACGAACGGCGCCACCTCCTCACCGAGAAGGAGGCGACGCTCCCCGTCCCCGTGGAGGGCGAGCTGCGGTGGCTTACCGCGAACGCCGACGGGGTGGGCGTGTACCGCCAGGACTTCGACGAGACGCTCCTGCGCCTCCTCCTCGCGAACGCTTCGGCCCTCACGCCCGCGGAGCAGGCGAGCCTTCTCGATGACCAGTGGGGCCTCGTGCGGAACGGCACCCACCCCGTGAGCCGCTTCCTTGCGGTGGCCGACGTCCTCTCGGGAAGCCGCGACCACGCCGTGTTGGAACGCCTCGTGGCCCACCTCCGCGGCCTCGAGGACATGCTCGCCGAGGCCGGCGACGCGGCGGCCCTCCACGGCTTCCGCGGCTGGGTGGTGCGCACCCTCGCGCCCCAGCTCCACCAGGTCGGCTTCGTCCCCCATGCAGGGGAGCGGCGGGAGGCCGCCGTGCGCCGCGTGGCCCTCCTGGAGGCCGTGGCCGCCATCGGGCGCGACCCCCGAGCCGTGGAGGAGTGCGTGCGCCTCGCCGACCTCGAGGCCGAGGACCCGCGCGCCGTGAACCCGGATCTTGCAAGCCTCGCCGTGGCCGTGGCGGCAAAGTTCGGCGACCGCGCGAGGCAGGATGCCCACGTGCGCATCTACCAGGCCCGCAAGGCCGCCGGGGCCGCCCCCCAGGAGACGGACCGCTACCTCTACAGCTTTCCCGCCTTCGAGGAGCCCGCCCTCGTGCAGCGCGTCTTCCACCTCATGGATGAGAAGGTCATCCCCCAGGAGGCCGTGGGGCCACTCCTGCGCTGGATGTTCGCGAAGCGCCACGCCCAGGTTCCTGCGTGGGAGCGCCTGAAGGGTTCCTGGGGAGACATCCGGGCCCGCTTGGGCGACCTCTGGACAGGGGTTCTCGTGGAGGCGAGCGGGAACCTTCCCGGCACCCACCGCAAGGACGTGGTGGGCTTCTTCGAGGCGAACCTCAAGGGCGTGGCCGAGCAGAGCTACCGCCGCGCCCTCGAGAGCATGGACCAGCGCACCGAGTTCCGCGAGCGCGTGCGGGGCGACCTGGTTGCCTGGTTCCGCCGCGTCGGCGCCTAACCCCCGGGAGCGGTGCGGGCTCGGAGCCCCAAAGGCTCAAGGCCCCCCGCACCGATCCCCGGGGGATTCCCGTGGTCGACTTCTCCTTCACCGACGAGCAGCTTGCCCTCCAGCGCGTGGCCCGCGAGTTCGCGGAGAAGGAGCTTGCGCCCCGGGCAGACGAGTTCGACCGGACCGGCGTTCTCGACCTCGCTGTCCTCAAGAAGGCCGCCGACCTCGGTTTCCTCGGCATGACCATCCCCCAAGAATACGGGGGCCTCGGCCTCGACGCCGTGAGCGTCGGGCTCATCCTCGCGGAGCTCACCAAGGGGTGCGCGAGCACGGCGGGCACCATCGCCGTCCACGCGGGCATCGTGAGCACCCACCTCGTGGAGGCGGGAAGCGCCGAGCAGAAAGCCCGGTACCTCCCCGACATGGCAGCCGGTCGCAAGATCGGCGCCTGGTGCCTCACGGAACCGGGGGCCGGGTCGGACCCGCTCAGCATGCAGACGACTGCGGTCTGCGACGGCGACGCTTGGGTGCTGAGCGGGGAGAAGATGTTCATCACGAACGGCGGCTTCGCCGACGTCTACATCGTGATGGCGAAGACGGACCCGGCCGCTTTCCACAAGGGCGTGAGCGCCTTCCTGGTGGAGCGCGACATGGGCGTGCAGGTGAGCCGCGAGGAGGACAAGATCGGGATTCGAGCCTCCTCCACGGCGGCCCTCAAGTTCGACAACGTCCGCGTCCCCAAGGAGAACCTGCTCGGCCGCGAGGGCCACGGCCTCTACGGGGCCCTCAGCGCCCTCAACATGGAGCGCCTCACCATGGCCGCCGTGAGCACCGGCGGCATCGAGAAGGCCCTCGAGCAATCCCTGGAGCACGCGAAGCGGCGCGAACAGTTCGGGAAACCCGTGTACAAGTTCCAGCAGGTGTACGGCATGCTTGTCCAACTCAAGGAGTGGGCTGAGTGCGCGAAGCTCCTGTGGCTCAAGGCCGCCTGGGAGAAGGAGCAGGGGAAGGACTACGGCGCCGCCGCGAGCCTTGCGAAGATGTACGCCGCGGAGGCCTCGAAGCAGGCAGCCCTCACCGCCATCCAGGTCCACGGGGGCCTCGGCATGATCCGGGAAGCGGGCGTGGAGCGCGGCCTGCGCGACAGCCTCGTGGGAAGCATCGGCGGCGGCACCACCCAGGTGCAGAAGATGCAGGTGGCGCGCGGCCTCGGCCTCGACATCAACCCCTACCTCGATTGAGACCATGGGCGTGAACACGAACCGCTGGAACCGCATCCGCTACTCGCTTTACGCCCCCGTGTACGATCGGGTCGTCGGCTTCGCGGAGCAGCGGAGGCGCGCCATCGATGCCCTCGCGCTACAACCTGGCGAGCGCGTCCTCATCGTGGGTGCGGGCACCGGCGCCGACCTCCCCTACCTCCCGGAGGGCGTTCACGTCACCGCCATCGATCTCACGCCCGCCATGATCCGCCGCCTTGAGGCACGCGCGAGGCATCTGGAGCGCGAGGTGGACGCACGCGTGATGGACGCGCAGGCTCTCCCGTTCCCCGACGGCGCCTTCGACGCCGTCCTCCTGCACCTCATCCTCGCCGTCGCGCCGGACGGACGCGCCGTGGCCCGCGAAGCGGTGCGCGTCACGCGACCCGGCGGCCGCCTCAGCGTCTTCGACAAGTTCGCCCCCGACGGGCGCAGGCCCTCCTTCGTGCGCCGCGCCGCGAACGTCGTCACCAACCTGGTGGCGACAAGCGTCACGCGGCAGTTGGGGCCTCTCCTCGACGGGTTGCCCGTGAGTGTGGCCCACGACGAGCCCGCCGCCTTCGGGAACCTCTTCCGCATCGTCCTCCTCCGACGAGGCTCTGGCCCCACCCCTCGCCTATGATCGTGCCGGGGGTGCGTCCAGGATTTCCGCTCCCCCTCTCAGCGCTTCCAGGGCGTCAGCGAGCCCCTCCCGGGATAGGCCCGGCTCCTGCTCAAGGGCCTCCGCAAGAAGCCGAAGGGTGAGGCGCAAGTGGTCGCGATCGACGCCGCGCGCTTCCAGGACGTCCCGGATCCAGGCCACGTACTGGACGAAGGTCCGCGGCAAGCGGAACTCGAGGGCTGCCGCGAGGTACTGCAGGTGGTAGCGGGTGTCCTCCAGGCAGAAGCGTCTTCCCCGGTCGCCCCAGCGGGCACTCGCCTCGGGGCGCTCCTCGTAGAAGCGCTCCACGACACGCCGGGCAAGGGCCTCCTTCCGGTCGAGGAGGAGGCGCGCCGCGGCGCGCCTCCTCCTC
>DATMKA010000063.1:0-17579 GCA_035553595.1 Thermoplasmatota archaeon
TCCCCATCATTCTCGACGCCAAGCGGGGCGACATCGGGAACACGGCGCGCGCCTACGCGAAGGCCTGCTTCGATTCCCTGAGCGCCGACGCCGTCACCGTCGCCCCCTACATGGGGTGGGACTCCGTGGAGCCCTTCGCCCGCCGCAAGGGGAAGGGCGTTTTCGTGCTCTGCCGCACGAGCAACCCGAGCGCCCGCGACTTCCAGGACCTCCCCGTGAACGGCGCCCCCCTCTACGAGCACGTGGCCACCCGCGTGGCTGCCTGGCGGCGCGAGCACGGGAGCGAGCTCGGCGTCGTGGCGGGCGCCACGTACCCGGCGGAGCTTGCCCGCGTGCGCTCCCTCGTGGGCGAGGACGCGCCCCTCCTCATCCCGGGCGTGGGCACCCAGGGCGGAAGCCCCCGGGACGCCGTCACGCTTGGCGGAAACCGCCGCGGTGAGCTGGCCGTCGTGAACGTGGGTCGGGCCGTCGCGAACGACCCGAAGCCCCGCGCCGCCGCCGAGAAGCTGCGGGCGGAGCTGAACGCCCACCGGCCCCGCAGCGCCTGAGGGGCCTCGGGTCCCTGCGCGGGCGCTTCAACAATCCTTTTAACCCCGTCCCCATCTGGTTGGGTCATGCGCGCACTGCTGACCGCTCTTTCTATCTTGGCCCTCCTCACGGCGGGTTGCCTGGGGAGCGATTCTGGCACGGCTCCCGGATCCAAGACCACGGACAAGCCCCTTGGCGCGACGGAGGCACCGTGGTGGAAGGAGGGCGACTACTTCACCTTCGAGGTGAGCCGCAACGGCGAAGCGCCCCGCACGCAAAAGCTCGTCACCTTCGACAATGATTCCAAGACGGCGCACTTCTGGCTGGGTGTGGCCGACCGCAACCTCGCGCTCGAGCACGCGCTCTACGACACGAACCCCCTGCTCGGCCGCATCCACTACTACCACCTCTCGCCCCACGAGCGCGGCATGCACGCCGTCATGTACTCCTGGCCCCTCGAGGACGGGAAGACCTTCGACGGCTCCCTGTTTGACCGCAACTGGTCGATGAAGGTGAAGGCCGACACGGTGCGCACCCCCAAGGGGAGCGAGCCCGGGTATGTGGTCACGGGCACAAGCCCCGACGATGGCGCCAGCATCCGGTACAACTACGTCCCGAGCGTGAAGTGGTTCACGGAGCTTGAGGTGAAGTCCGCCAACGGGAAGCCGCTCCTCAGCGCGAAGCTCAAGGAGAGCGGCACGGACGCGAAGGGGACCTACCACTTCCTCCGCGGCCGCGACTTCTACAAGCGTATCCAGGACACCGCGAGCGGCACCCGTGAGGACCCCGTCGAGGTCGGAGAGGACGTGAACTCCCTCGCCGTGAAGCTCGACCTCAAGACCTCGGGCCCCCTCCAGGTGCAGCTGCTCGACCCCTCCGGCCGCGTGCAGTACAGCGGCGGCACGGCAAGCCCCACGGGGGGCACCGTGAAGGACGCGAAGGAGATTCCCACACCCGCCCGCGGGACGTGGACCCTCCGGTACGTCGCCACGGGAAGCTACGACGGGGATGCCCTCGTCATCGGCCTCATCGAGTACAAGGGGACCCTCTAGGCCACGGGGCGCCCCACGCGGCGCTCCCCCGCGACGTCCACCCGGCCCAGCCAGAAGCGCAGGATGAGGCCGAGGACGGCGCCGTACACGAGGTGGGAGAGCGCGCCCAGCAGGAGCGCGGCCCCGAGGCTGTTCTCGAGGAAGCCCGTGCGGCGGATGAGGGGCGTCCAGAGGGCGCTGCTCGCAAGCCACAGGACGAGACCCCACACGAGGCCGTAGGCCACCCAGCGCTCCTTGAGCGCCATGTAGATCACGAGGCCCGCGAAGAGGAGGCCCATCAGGGTGCCGTACAGGAAGTGGAGCACGAGGCCCATGGTCGTCGCCTGGCCGCTCGCCGGGTCCACGCCCGTCAACTGGCTCCAAAGGAGCGCCGTGGGGGCAGGGCCCCCGCCCTGCGCGACAAAGCCGAGGAGTGACATCACAATCGTGGCGAGGAAACCCGCCACCGCTCCTTTCCACCACCAGGATCGCATCAGTTGCACCAAGCCGGGGTGGCGGCCGGGGCATCTACCGCTTCTGGACTTCCGCTCGATGGCACGCGATACCCCTAAGCCGTCCCCTTCCCTTCCGGGACCCATGGCCCTGCGCCCCACCCTGGTCGCCCTCCTGCTCGTCTCGATGGCCCTTGCAGGCTGCACGGAACAGGAGCCCGCCCGAACTCCGGGCCCCACGCCCACCGCCACCGAGGAGCGTTTCGCCGTCCTCGGCGACAGCATCAGCCGCGGCTTCGCGGCCATCCCCACGGGCGGGAACCTCCCGCAGGAGCATCTCGACCGCTCCTGGGCCACTGGCACCTTCCCGGAAAGCCTCTCAAGCCGCCTCATCGCGCAAGGAAACCTGACGCGTGAGGGCGTGTACAATGACGCGCGCAGCGGCGCCCGCGCGAACGACCTTCTCCAGCAGGCCACCCAGGCCTCGGTGCAGCGCGCTACCCACGTGGCCATCCTGATGGGCGCGAACGATCTGTGCCGCGGCGGCTCCGTGGAGGCTGCCACGCCCGCTCCCGAGTTCGAGCAGCACGTGCGGGCCGCCCTCACGAAGCTGAACACGAGCCTTCCCAAGGCGCGCCTGTTCGTGGCGAGCATCCCCAACGTGACGGCGCTGCGCGAGGCCTTCGCGGACGACAATCGCGCCCGCTCCGCCTGGGAGAGCACGGGCACCTGCCGCGGCATCCTGCGGGCCGACCTGAGCGCCGAGGAGGTGGCGGCCGCCAACCGGCTCATGGCCGCCTACAACGGCGCCCTCGAGGCGGCCTGCCGGGAGGTGGGAAACTGCGTGTACGACGGCGGCGCCCTCCACCGGGCAAACCTCACGCGGGACTTCGTGTCGGAGAAGGATTTCTTCCACCCGAGCGCGGCGGGCCAGCGGGCCATCGCGGAGCTCGCGTGGCCGCTCACGGGTTGGGCGCGCCCGACCTGAAGCGGCGCCGCCGTGGGCGGGCCTCGCCGAGGCCGAGCCAGCCGCGGACGGCGTCCCGCATCAGGATGAAAGCGGCGCGACCGCGGCGCACCTGCACGCCAGGGATGCCGCGGCCAAGGGCGGCCACGGTTTCGCCGTCAAGCTTCACGAAGACGCGCCACCGGTCGAGCACCTGCGCCTCGGAGAGGGGTTCTCCCGGTTCGTCCTCGTTGGCCACGCGCCGCTCCTGGACGGCTCGCGCAAGGTGGGTGAGGTCGAGCACGAGGGTGTCGGGCGTGACGCGCAACGTGAGCCCCGGCCACCCCTCCTGATCGTGATGGAGGCGGAAGCCCCCCTGCAGGAGGAGCTTCACGGCCTGGGAGAGGAACTCTTCGACCTCCCGGCGATCCACCTCCTTCAGCTGGTCTGCCACCACCTCCCCGACGGCGCCTGCGAGGGACTGCTCATCGTCCGTGGCGGCGGGGCCAGTGCGACGGTTGTCCCGGAAAGGAGAAGAAGCGGCAGGGACGCCCATAGGTTGGCCTGTGTTGCTGAGCCACATGGCGCTTCTGGCCCCATCCTGCGGGTTCCGGGAAACGCCCCTCACGGGTTCCGCACACGTCACGGCGCCACCTGAGCGCACTGTCGCGGCGCCGCACCGCGCTCAAGCACGGGAACCATAGGCTTGGGCGCCAACGGGGAAGGGAAGGGCATGACCGAGACTGAGATTCAGCAGCTCCTCCGCAACGCCGAGGTCAGGGCGCGGGCCCGGCCTTGGTATCGGGCCTTTTCGGACTGGTGAGGCTCACTCCTCAAGGTTGCGGGGCGCGCCCTGGGCCGCCGCCTCGTCCTCGATCTCGTCGACCTTGGAGGGGACGAGCAGGAACAGGAATCCGCCGGTGAGCACGGCAAGTCCTGCAATGCCGACCACGAGAGCCAGGATGACGGACCCGAGGCCGCCCTGGAACAGCAGGAACACCATCATGGCAAGGAGCGCGGCCCCGATCACGAGGATGGAGATGGCCGTGAGGTTGGTGGCGAAATTCCTGACCTGTCCCGGCGCGTGGGGCATGCCTAGTACTCCGCGGGCACCTGGCGCACGACCGAGGTGAAGACGTCGAAGGCCCGGTTGAGGCGGAGGGCCTTCAGCATGTTGCCGTCGAGGCGCAGCTCGCGGCGCATGATGGCAGTCTTGATGTCGAGCTCGCCCTTGTTGAGGCGCACAAAGAGCGGGTACTCGCCGCTCATGGTGAACTCCGTCTTCTCCTGACCCACATCGGACTCGCCGCCAAGGAGCGCGTCAGTGAGGTGGCCGTCGGTCCAACGGAACACGACGACGCGAGTGCCCCCAGGCGCGTTCTTAACGACGTTCTTGAGGGAGGTGTTGACGCCCTTGAACTCCTTCTCCAGGTCGGACGCCTTGTCCACTTGGGCGCGGACGGCGGTGAGCCACTCGGGAGACAGGTACTGGACCATGGAGAAAGGAACCGGGGCGTGATAGATAAGGGTTTCAGGCCGCGTGAGCGGCCGCTGCGCCCGCAGGCAAGCCATAAATCCGTGACGGCGCCATGCCATGCCCGCCATGGCTGGTACGCTGACCCTCCTCGAGGCCATTCTCCTCGGGGTCGTGCAGGGCCTCACGGAATGGTTGCCCGTGAGCAGCTCCGGCCATCTGGTGCTCGCGAAACACTTCCTTGGGATCGAGGCGCCGCTGTTTTTCGACCTGGCCCTGCATTTCGGGACCCTCGTGGTGGTGCTCTACTTCTTCCGCGCCACCGTCCTCGAGGCCGCAGCGGCGCTTGTTGCAATCCCGCGGGACTACACGCGCAGCCGGTCGTGGCGGACCGTCCTTGAGCACCCGGAGCGCCGGCTCGCGCTGCTCGTGGTGCTTGGCTCCATCCCGACCGCCGTGATTGGCTTCACCTTCCGCGCCCAGTTCGAGGCGCTCCACGACAGCGCCTTTCTTGTGGGGTGCGTCCTCCTGTTCACGGGAACCTACCTCTTCCTCACGCGGTTTGCCCCCACCCCCCGGCCGGGCGAGGGCCAGCTCCGGTGGCCTCACGCGCTCCTCATGGGCACCTGCCAGGGGCTCGCGCTCATTCCGGGCCTCTCGCGGTCGGGGTCCACAATCAGCAGCGCCCTCTTTTGTGGCGTGGACCGGGAGACGGCCGTGCGGTTCTCCTTCCTCCTCTCGGTTCCCGCCATCCTGGGCGCCATCGTGTTCGAGGCCGACGGGGCTGCCCTGGGGGATGCGGCGGCCCACCTCCCGGTCTACCTTGCTGGCATCGCCACCTCCATGGCGGTTGGGTACGCCGCCCTCGCCGCCCTGGTGTTTATCGTGAAGAAGCGGGCCTTCCACCACTTTGCGTGGTACTGTTGGGCGGTGGGCCTTCTCACGCTCGCCCTCCTCTAAGGGCTCCCGAGGACCCCGCGATGGATATTTATAGGGGCGGTGCTTTTAGCGCGACGTTCAACCCAGGGTACCCTTCCGGTGGAGGGTTCCCGGGGCCCAGGTGACTCTCATGGCCCGTTTCCCGGTCGCGGAAGCCCGCACCCTCAACAAGAAGATCTGCATGAACTGCTACGCGCGCAACGCCATCCGCGCGGACCGCTGCCGCAAGTGCAAGTCCAGCCAGATGCGCATCAAGGCCAAGGAAGGCCGCGGCGTGTAAGCTAGCCCGGGCGGGCCCCGTCTGGGCCTGTCTGGTGCCTTCGGGCGGCGTTTGTCCGCCCCTCCTGGGCCCGCTCCTTTTGCGGACCCTTCCCTTTTCCTTCAGCGAAGGCTGGCGGCCCCCTCGGTTGCCTGGCTGCGCTTCCATGGTTGTACTCCAACCGTTATCCCCGTGCGGCACCCCCTCAGGGCTGGAGTCACACATGACCCGGTCCGCCGCCTCGATCCCCCCGACATCATGGCGATGGTCAACCAGTACTGGGAACGCCGCCTCATGGAAGGCCGCGAGAAGGACTGGACCTGAGGCCTACGCGCGCCACGGCCCCGACCCCGCGCGCCCCAGGATAATCCTATATAGAAGGGTGCTTTAGAGCCACCCCATGGTCCTTGCCCGGGTGGAAACCACCTTCCGGATTCCCCTCAATCCTGCGCTTCACCGCCGGGAGAAGGTGGAGCTGCTCGCCCCCGCAGGGTCCTTCGAAGCGCTCGTGGCCGCCGTGGAGAACGGTGCCGACGCCATCTATCTCGGCGGCAACGCCTTCAACGCGCGCAAGTTCGCGGCCAACTTCACGGACGAGGAGTTGGCGGCGGCGTGCGACTATGCGCACGTGCGCGGCGTGAAGATTTTCCTCACCTTCAACATCCTCATCTTCAACCACGAGTTCGAGGAGGCCGTCCGCTTCCTCGGCAAGGCCCGGGAGATGGGGGTGGACGCCCTCATCATCCAAGACCTCGGGATCATGAAGGCCGTCCGCGACCTGTGTCCCGACTTCCCCATCCACATCAGCACCCAGGCCACGGTGCACAACACCGAAGGCATCCGCTTCCTGGAGGACCTAGGGGCCGAGCGCGTGATCCTCGCCCGCGAGAACTCCCTCAAGGAAATCAAGCGGATGCGGGAGAGCACGAACGCTGAGCTCGAGCACTTCAGCCACGGCGCCATGTGCTACTGCTACTCCGGCCAGTGCCTCATGTCGTCCGTGATCGGCGAGCGATCGGGCAACCGCGGCGCCTGCGCCTACACGTGCCGCCTCCCCTTCACGATGCAGGCCGCGGAGGCTGATGGGACGGCACCCCCGCCGCCCGTGCCCGCGCGGCCCACCCAGCGGCAGGCCACCTGGGAGAACCCGGACGTTCAGGACCCCTACCAGACCCTTCCCCACGTGCGCGAGAAGCACGTCCTCTCGAGCAAGGACATGAACGACCTCGATCATGTTGCGAAAATGATCGAGGCCGGGGTGATGTCCTTCAAGATCGAGGGCCGCATGAAGCGCCCCGAGTACGTGGCCGTGGTCACCCGGGCCTACCGCAACGCCATCGACCGCTACTACGCGGGCAAGTTCCACGTCACCGACGAGGAGAAGGACGCCGTCCTCAAGGTGTTCAACCGCGACTTCACGAAGGCGTGGGTGGACGGCAAGGACAAGTGGAACTACACCACCTGGGACACCGCCGGCAACAAGGGCATCCCTCTCGGCGAGGTCGTGGACGCGGGCCCCGGCTGGGTCCGCATCAAGCTCGCCGACACGCTCCGCGTGAAGGACGGCATCGAGATCATCCACACGCCCGACCACTACGACGGCGCCCGCGGCGGGGCGCCGGAGGAGTACGGCTTCACCGTCAACCAGATCCTGGGCCCCGGCGACCGCTACCTCACCGAGGCCCACAAGGGCCAGACCGTCACCGTGAAGGGCCGCGCCTGGTGCGCCCCCGGCGACCCTGTGTACAAGACCGCGGACTTCGAGACCCTTGAGAAGGCCCGCAAGTCCTACGAGACGCCCCATCGCAAGGTCGCCGTCAGCCTGCACGCCACGGTACAGACCGGTGAGAAGCTGCGCCTCCACCTGAAAGAGCCCACGCGCGGCTTCGAGGTGGACTACGTGCACGACTACGTGGTGCCCCCTGCGAAGCGGGCCCCGCTCGTGTACGGCCACGTCGCGGAGCAGCTCCGCAAAGTGGGAGACACCCACTGGCTCATCGAGGATCTCCAGATTGATCTCGCGCCCGACGCCTTCGCCCCCATCAGCGTCCTCAACGAGGCGCGGCGCGCGGGCCTCGCGGCCCTCGAGCACACCATCGCCGAGCACTACCATCGCGCCCCCATCCCCGGGTACGCGGAGAAGGCCCGCAAGTTCGTCCAGTTCCCCACCGTGGACCGCTCCACCACCCGTCCGAGCCTCGCCGTCAACTGCTGGACCCTTGAGAACCTGCACGCAGCCCTCCGCGGCGGCGCGAAGACCGTGTACTTCAGCGGCCTCAAAGTGGGCGGCCTCCAACCCAAGTACGACGTGGAAGCCGTGGCCGAAGCCCTCCGCCTCTGCGAGGAGCACGGCGCCGACCTCTGGCTTGCGAGCGGCATGATCCAGAAGGACTACGAGGTGGACCAGTTCCGCGCCACCCTCGAACGCTTCCCCACCCTCAACGTCCTCGCCGGCAACCACGGCGCCTTCCAGGTGGCCCGCCAGCTCGGTCGCCGCGTCGTGGGCGACTGGATGCTCAACGTCTACAACTCCGTCACCGTGGACTACCTGCGCGCCCACGGCGCAGAACGCCTCACCCTCTCCCCTGAGCTCACCCTCGACCAGATGGCCGATATCGCGAAGCACACGCCCGAGCGCGTGGAGGCGATCGTGCACGGCCGCCTCACGCTCATGACGAGCGAGTACTGCAGCATCGGCCACGCCGAAGCCTGCCAGCTCGACGGCGGCACCTGGGCCCCCTGCCACGACAAGAAGTACCGCCTCCAAGACCGCCTCGGGAAGCACTTCCCCCTGGAGACGGACGGCGCCTGCCGCATGTACATCCTGAACTCCGTGGAGCTCAACATGATCAACAAGCTGCCCCAACTCGCGGCAGCCGGCCTCGACGTGCTCCGCATCGAAACCATCGGATCCCGCCCCGACGCCGTGGAGGCGCAGACCCGCGTCTACCTCGAAGCCCTTGAGGCATACAACAAGGACCCCACCGACTACATCTACAAAATGAGCTGGTGGGACCAACTAAAAGAGGCCTGCCCCGACGGCTTCACCTCGGGGCACTTCTTCCGCGGACCTCACTGAGGAATCCCGAGCTCCGCAAACTGGTGCCGGTGCACGTACTCCAAGTGCCCGCGAAGCTCCTGGGGGCTGTCAAAGCGCTCATGGCACGCAACACAACCGTAGATGCCGGAGAGGTCGGGCATTCAGGTCACCTGCGCCGAGGCTCCCGCGCGGGCCCTGTGAGGGTTCTGGTACACCCCTCGTGCCACCGCGAAAACCTTCATGCCTCACGCACGCATCCGGGCGGCCATGTTCCTTCTCGGCCACATCGGGCTAACCGTCGGCCTTGCGGAAGCCCTCCGCGGCCGGGCCGCCTGGCTCCAGGCCTTGGACCCCCGCTGGATAGCGGTAGGCGCCATGCTCCCGGACCTGATTGACAAGCCCCTTGGCCACTGGATCCTGGATTGGGGCAATGGCCGCCTCTGGGGCCACACCCTCCTGTTCGCCCTAGTCCTATGGGCCGCGTGGGGGCTGACGATCCGCCAGACGCAGAACCCTCGCGGCCCCGTCCCCATCCTCCTGGCCGCCCTCGCTTTCGGCTCAACCGCTCACCTCCTCTTCGACCGGATGTGGGAACTCCACGCCACCCTCCTCTGGCCAGCCTTTGGATGGGAGATGCCGCGGGGCCACTTTGAGCCGGGGGACTGGGTGACGGCGCTACTCACGGAGCCCTACGTTTGGGTAACGGAGGGGGCCGGTGCCGTGGCGTTGGGGTGGGCCTGGTCGAGGACTCGTGCCAGGAAGGCCGCAGCCCCGGCTTGAGCCGCTCGCCTTCGGCCCTCGCTTGACGCCGGGTGGGGGTTAATCAGCGGAGCGCCTCGGCCAGAACGCGACCGCAAGCCGGCGGATTTCTGTCCGTTCATCGCCCCTGAGGAGCACGTACCAGACCGTCCCCCCGAAGGCTAGGACCACCGCGAGGAAGCCGAGGATCTTCATTGCAAGCCCCTGAGGGGACAACTGCGTGCTCACCACGACGAGCGCGATCCCAAAGCCGAGCCAGAGGCCTGAGGCCTTCAGGAGGGTCCGACGAGCCTCACCCCGAGCCTCCGCGGGGATGAAGCGGTCAGCTATCAAGTTCAAAGCGAGGGAGTCCGCCGCCGCCCAGAGGCCCCATGCCACCACCGCACCAAGGACGCCGAGGTAGAGGATCAAGAAGTAGCTGCTGAGGAGGCGGAAGGGAAGTTCCGTCAGATACAGCTTCGCGATTAGGTCTGGCCTGCCATGCGCCTGGAGCAGGACGTAAGGGACCCATGAAAAGGCGTTTGCGATCATCCCGAGGACGAGAATTTGGAGGAAGGGAGCCGCCACCGAGGCAACCTCCGGTGTCGCAAAGAGGCTCAGCAGCTCCTCCGAGAAGACAATGCACACGGAACCCGCGAGTGTCATGAGGATGACAAGATATTTTGTGGCTCGACCAGCAAGCCGGGAAGCTTCGGACGGATTGGAGCTGAAAGCCGGGAAAAGGACCGCTTGGACACTCGCGGGAATTATCCAGAGGCGCACCGCGAATTCGTAGGGTACCGCGAAGAAGGTGACTGCAGTAAGCCCCGCCAGATTCGCAAGAAGGAATCGATCCACAGAGAGCAACATGGGGGAGACGATGCTCACCGCCGTTGCCCACCCACCGAACCAAAGGAGGGAACGAACGTTTGAGCCGCTGAACGGCGCCCGATGCCTCAGCCAGGGAACGAGCTGCAGCCCGGCGAGCAGATAGGCCAGCGTGGCGCTCACTTGGACCCCAAGAAGGATAAGGAACACCAACACCACGCCGCCTCCGACGAGAACCACAACGCTGGGCAGCACGAAGGAGAGGGTGTTGGAGGTAGCACGAATAAGGTTGAGCGTCTTGAACTGCTGATGGGCTTCGATCACACCCCGGAAGGCTCCGGATAGGACGACACAGGGGAGCATGCCGGCAAGTATTACGAAACAATAGGTCGCCGTCTCGACATAGTCCGCCTCGACGCGGAACAGGGACCTGACGATCACAGGGCTTAAGGCAGCAACAAGGAGCGCAGCCACAGCAGCGATAACGAGCTGGAACCGAACCACGTCCCAGATAAGGGTGTGGGCAGGGGGCGCATGGGGGTCCTCGCGGCCTCGGGCGATCGCCCTCGTCAAGGCTCGCCCCAGCCCGAAATCGAAGAAGTTGAAGTAGGCGAGGAGGCTCCACATGAGCGAGACCAGAGCAAAACCGGCTGGGCCCAAACCTCGGAGGAGGATCGGGATCGCAGCCAGTCCCGCTAGAATCGGGACGGCCTGTCCCACGATGTTGAAGGCCGCATTGCGCGTGAGGGCGGCCCCAGAAATGAGGGCTTTTCCTGGTGGAGGAACTGGACTCGGTTCGGTAACGCTGCTACCGCGGCCGGCGCCGTGCGCGGGCGAGTCCACTGATCCCACACTGGACCGAGGACGCATCACCGACATAAGTGTTTCTTAGGAGGAGCCGGGCGCGGAGGACGTCGAGTAGCGGTCGTAGAAATAGATCCGGGGGTGAACCTCGATAAGCTTCGGGTTCTGCAGGGGCGAGGGGCTCCACACAATTGTGGTCCCCGTGGCGTTGAGGAACGCGGTATCGTTCCCTGTGGTGGCGTAGATGTCCTCGGCGCCGGACGGGATCCTCCAGTTGCCGGGGGACACCTGGAAAGCGGTGGGTTTACCGGCCACGATAGCCAGGGGGACCACCGTGAGTCCTGGCGCGATGGCCCTTCCTGGGGCCTCGCCATAATAATCTGCGATCCATTGGAAGTCTGCGTATTTTTGGTCATCGAGGAGCCGGGGGATGACCCCATAGGGGTTCGCCTGCGCGGAGAGAACGGTGAGGCCGACGATGAGGGCAAGACCCAAGGCAGCGGCAACGGGGCGGGAAGCGTGCCGCGCGAGGGCTCCCCGACCCATGCTTTTCCACGCATGGCTGAGCCGGTCCAAGTAAGTATGCAGGCCGACCCCGGCAAGGACGGCAACAAACAGGAAGAACACCGTGAAAGACCGATCATAGAGAGAGAGGAAGTCCCGCTCGTACATGATGCGGAGGGCCCACACGCCGAGGCAGAACAGGACGATGATGGCCAGGGTGAGGCTGCGCGCGAGGGCTTCACGACGGTGGGTCGTGATTGCGAGCAGACCAAGTGCGCCAAAGCCATAGAGGATAGCGAGGGGAAAGGTGAGCACCTGGAGGTACACAGGCAACACTGGAACGGGCGCGATGCCCATTTCCCGCACCACCTCGATGTAGCCGAGGACGGCCACTACAGGTAGCAGGCCCAAAACTGCAATGCTGAGAGCACGCCGGCGGTCGGAGGGAAACAGGAAGGCCGCGAAGGCGAGGATTCCGAGGAGCGCGATGAAGCCGCCCACGCGGTGGACTGGCCATGCGGCCCCGACGAGAATCCCGAGAAGGAGGAGCGAGACCGGCCCCCTGAGGTAGAAGGCCACATAGAGCGCGCCCAAGGTGAAGATGAGCGAGAAGACGACGGGGACGAGAAAACCCGGGCCCAGGAAGCGGGCCGTCGTTGGGATCGCTGCGATGAAGCCCGCCGCCCACAAGCCGCCCCCCGTATGCCGCTCGGCGAGGCAGTAAACTAGGAGTGCGATTAGGCCGGCAACCGCGGCGGGGCCGAACTCGAAGATAAGGAGCCAATCAAGGCCCGTAGCCGTCTGGAACCCCGCGAGGATCGCCCAGAAGCCATTCTCGTGAACAACCTCAAGGATGGAATTCCCACGAGGACTACCCGTGAAGGGGCTGACAAAGTCCAATGTGCCGGACTCTGCGGTCGCCTTCGCGTACGCCCAGTGTACATACTCGTCCATGTGGACCGGGTATGGGTAGCGTTCGCCTGTCTCCCAATCCAGGTGTGGGCTATAGGTTACCGCCACCACGCAGAGGACAACGGCCCCGAGGAGCGCGTGGTGTGGCCACCCTTTTGAACTCCCCGTCTCGCTCGCTGGAGAGGAGGGGTGCGGCATCGTCCCCGCAACGATTCGGGGTCACTTGAGCCTGTTGGGGGACGAGCGGGCTCGGATGGCCGACTGCCCGTCTTGCTCCTTCGGGACAGCCTCCTCCGTCGGTTCAGCATCCTTTATTACGCAGATCAATGATATGCCGGCCTGGCGCCGATGACCCTCATGGACTCGCTGGGACTCCGTACGGATGCGAGCTTCGTGTTCGCCGTGGCCTTTGGCGTGTCCCTCGTTGCGGCCCTTCTCGTCACGCCCCTTGCGATCCGCAAGCTGCGGGGCGCCGGCATCGTCGGCAAGGATCGCCAGAAGCCTGGCAACCCGGAGGTGGCCGAAATGGGCGGGATCGCCGTCTTCCTCGCCTTCAACGCGGGCGCCTTCCTGCTCCTTGCGACCTGGACTCCTGTAGGGCCCGTCCAGGCCTCTGTCCTCGCGGCGCTAGTGGTGGCTGCGGGCGCCTGTATCACGGGCATCATCGACGATTTGATCCCCCTGCGGCAGCGCTTCAAGGCGATCATCCCCTTCATCTTCGCGGCTCCCTTCGCGATGTACGTCAGCGACTGGACGGTCACGTTCCCTGGCTTGGGTTTCGTGGACATGGGCCTTCTCTACCCCGTCGTGCTCGTCCCCCTCGCCATTGCCTGCGCGAGCAACAGCTTCAACATGCTCGAGGGGTTCAACGGACTCGCCGCCGGAATGGGCCTCGTCATCGCCGCCGGGCTCTCGGTTCTTGCCTGGTTGAAGGGGAACCTGACCGGCCTCGTCCTCCTCGTCCCCCTCATGGGGGCCCTCGCCGGTTTCCTCGTGTTCAACTTCTACCCGGCCAAGGTGTTCCCGGGGGACACGATGACCCTCACTGTGGGTGCCGTCCTCGCGCTCGGCGCGATGCTGAGCAAGCTCGAGTTCTGGTGCCTCATCCTCTTCCTGCCCTATATCGTGGAGTTCATGGTGAAGGGCCTCAACGGGTTCCCCAGCAAGGGCTGGTGGGGCGACTATCGGGAGGGGCGGCTGCACTGCCCCCCGAACGGGCCCGTGGGCCTTGCTCAATGGGTGATGAAGGTTAGCAACGGAATCAGCGAGCGCGGTCTAGTCTGCCTCTTCATGGGGGTAGAGCTCGTTATCGGTGCCGCCGCTGTCGCGGCCTTCTTATGGATTGGCCGCAACGGGGGTATCCTATGACCCCCGCCCAGAAGGGGAAACTGCTCGTGACGGGAAGCACCGGCCAGATCGGTTCCTACGTCGTCGAAGAGGCAAAGCACCGCGGGTGGCTTGTCAACGGCCTCGACCTCCGTCCGGACGCCCACACCACCCACGTGGGGGACATCCGGCGGCCTGAAGACGTCCGGGCTGCGATGCAGGGCTGTGACGCCGTTATCCACTGCGCCGCCCAAATTTCAGTGCAGGGAAGCATCGAGGACCCCGTTGGCGACGCGAGCCACAACATTACGGGGACCATTACCCTGTTGGAATCGGCCCGCCGCATAGACATCAAGCGTTTCGTGAACGTGTCGAGCGCCGCGGTCTACGGGAACCCCCAGGCGCTGCCGATTGCGGAGTCGCATCCGACTCTCCCCCTCAGCCCCTACGGCGCGAGCAAGCTTGCGGCCGAGGGGTACGCCCGCATGTTCCACCTGCTCCACGGGCTCGAGACGGTCACCGTGCGGCCCTTCAACGTCTACTCGGTGCGGCAGGACCCGTCGAACCCGTACTCGGGAGTCATGAGCAAGTTCGCGGCACGAACGCGCAACAGGGAATCCCCCATCGTGTTTGGCGATGGCGCCCAGACCCGGGACTTCATCCACGCGCAGGATGTGGCGAGCGCCCTCCTCGAGGCTGCTTCCCTCGCCTCCCCCATTCCAGCGGGCGCCACCATTAACTTGGGGAGCGGGCGCGAAGTCAGCGTGGCGGACCTGGCAGCGCTCTTCATCAAGGCTTCTGGCCATCTTGGGCTCAAAACGGTTCACGCACCGCCGCGTTCGGGCGAGATCCAGCGCAGCATCGCGGACGTGACCCTCGCTCGGAAGTACGGCCTCACATCACAGATTCCGCTTGAGCGCGGCATCCAGACGCTCATGGCTCCCCAGCCCGCCGTCGAGAAGCCGACGCTGGGTCTCTGAAGCCGCGTGGCGTGCCCAAGGCCTGCTTGGGGCTGGCGGTCCCCCTCAGCATGCTCCTTGCCTCTAGGGGCCGATAGGTGCGACCCAGGCGCGACGGTGGAGGTAACGTCCCGACAGAGCCCCCGCGCGAAGGCCATGTGGGCGGCCGAAGAACCTTGAAGGACATCGCGGGTGAGAGTACTAATGCACTAAGCTTCCGGTGAGTCCTCGACCGCCGCTTTCCCCCCGATATATCCACCGATCGAAAGGACAGTTCCAAGGAACAGACCCAGTTCCAACCTGTCACTACCTGCGACATAGCCGAAGGTCACGATTGCCATGTGAGTCAACAGGAAAAGTGAAAGCGGCCTCACCAGGGTAGCGAGTTCCTTCGACCGCGTGCCCAACACAAGAATGCGGATAAGGCAGACGTAGAGGAGGACGAGGGCGGCGAATCCCACGATTCCCGTCTCCGCCAAGAACTGTATCCAGTGATTATGGGGTGCAAGATTTTCTGTGAGCCCATGGCCTGCTGGGAACTGGTTGGTCGAGATCAGATAGGCCCCGTAGTTCTCGGCACCGATGCCGATGATAGGGGATGTCAAAAATGCATTCACTGCGAGCTCAAGGAGCCTGAGACGGAGGCTGAAGTCCCCAATCTCACTGAAACGCCGGCCAAGCTCCTCGCGAAACACCAACGCAAACACGACGAGGAAGACGGTGGCTGACAGTACCGCAGTGACCCACCTTCTCCGATGCGCAGGAGCCTTTTGCCGGGCGGCCACGTCCGCCTTGCGTGAATACAGCGCCAGTGCACCAAGCACAACCACAAGGCCCAAGAATGCTCCCCTCGAGAGGGAGGCCACGACGAGACAAGCTGATGCCACAGTAATGAATGCATGGGCCTTCCCCCGGTGCCAAGCGGGCGCGGAGAGTGCGAAGAGGAGCAGGCTTTGGTCGCCCGGGATACGACGGAGGATGAGGAGGCAAAGGTCCACATTTCCAACCGAGGCTGCTTTCCCTGAAGCGACTAGGTTGTATACGCCAAGGGCAAAGCCACCGAGAATTGCTAGACCGGTAACGATCTTCAGGAGGAGAAGGAGCCGCTCCTGCTTCGGTTTGGAATCTGCATAGGTGTAGGCAGCGAAGGCGATCCCAAAGATCTCGCCCCACTTTAACGCCCCCTTGTACCAGACCTTCTCGGGATCGACCGCGTTAGCCGCCGAAAGCCCGATGGCAAGGAGCAGGAGAACCATGGCCGCTAGGGCCAGAACGACATGGGTCTTCGCAACCTGTGTTACGGGGTTTGCGTCCTTAACAAATCGTACGAGTTGGAAAATGCACCATGCGAGAATGAAGGGCTCCAAAAGGTGAAAATTGATGCCGCCGACCTCTATCATGATGGTGCCTACTCCTTCTGTAATTGAATGGGTTTCTTTTGGGGCTTCTCTACGGGATGGGGCGGCAGCGATTGGGACCCGATACGGGATTCCGCCAGTATTGCCTGGTATTCGTCGATTAAGGCGCGAATTATCTGGTCCCGGCTGAAGGTTTTTGCCCTCAGGCCTGCTCCGTTAGCAAACCGTTCCCGCTCGGCGGGGTTGAACACTATGCGATTGAGCGCCTTTGAAAGTGCACTACTCTCCCGCGGAGGCACCGTAAGCCCCGTTTCACCATGGGGGCTCACCCAGGGGACGCCGCTTGCAAGCGCCGTGTTCACCACGGGGACGCCGTGGGCCATGGCTTCCACCTGGACGAGGCCGAAGGCTTCGCTGGGGAGGATGGAGGGGAGCACGAACACGGTCGCCATGCCGTACAAGCACTCCTTCTCCTCGTCGGTGACGGCACCGATGAACTGGATCTTGTGGGTGAGCCCCGCCCGCGTGACCTGCTCCTCGAGCTCCTTGCGGAGCGGCCCGTCTCCGGCGATTACAAGCTTCGCTTCCACGTCGAGCATGGCCTCGATGAGATAGGGGAGGCCCTTGTAGTAACCTAGGCGGCCGACATACAGGACGAGAGGGCCGCCTCCCAAGTTGAGGCGCGCCGTGAGACGCGCCTGGGTGGCGGCCTGCACAGGCGGGCCCGGGACGTGGGGGTAGGGAATGACGCGGCACTTGTCCTTAACAGGGGCAAGCTCGGGCACTTCCAGCATGTTGGGGGAGCCCACAATGATCCGCTTCGCGCGGCGGAGGACGCGCGCATCCACGGGACGGTAGAGGGGCGCAAGGAGACGCTGGCGCACAATCTGGCTGTGGTAGTGGACAACCACCGGGGGCCCTTCGCGGTGGAGGACCTCACCGAGATTGGCTAAGGGGAAGGGAACGTGGAGGTGGATGAGGTCATATTCACGCGTCAGACGGCGCCACTGGAGCGCCATGGCCGGGGAGAGCGGCATCCCCCAACCCATCCCCAGGCTACTCACGCGGCGCACTGGAATGCCGTTCACACGCTCAAGGACCTCAGGGCCCTTGGGTTGGCAGCATAGGACTTCGGGCTCGATACCGCGGTTGGCATCGCGGAGGCCTTCGGCAAGGCGCTGGACCGCGGTTTCAACCCCGCCGATGAAAGGGGGGTAGAGCTTCGACACGTGCAGGACTCTCATAGCGGGAATCGTTGCTCCTGAGTGTCGAGGTTGTGGTAGGGGATGCGCCCCAGAAGCTGGACACGTCGCATGCGGGCCGCGCGGATGGGGCCCACTACGAGCGTGTAGAGGACGCGCTTTGCCGTGGCGCGAGACTTCCAGGCCATGGCATACCACGTGCGGACGAGCGCAACGGAGGACACCCTGAAGGGAAGCGTGATCCGCTTCATCGCAACCAGAGGGAGGGCGGGCCCGAGG
>DATMKA010000064.1:0-15045 GCA_035553595.1 Thermoplasmatota archaeon
CGCGAGCGCTCTCCACGCCCGCGTTCCCGAGGCGCCCCGGCGCTCCCGCGGCATCGCTCGCGAAGGCCACGTTCCGCAGGTGCGCGCTGCGAAGCGGCAGATAGGCGGTGGCGGGAAGGCCGACGCGCGGCCGCACCGGCACGAGGCGCGGGTGGAGCGCCGCGTGCTCGGCCACGAGGTGCCCGCGCCAGCCCGGCGCGTGCGCATCGAGAAGCGCGTGGAGCCCCTCGCGAGCGCCGCGGGCATGCGCGGGCGAGCGGAGGTGCCTTCCCCGCAGGAACGCGATGCACTGGAGGCGCTGGCCCCCCTCCGGAGGCGTTGGCGGGGCCACGGGATCTGCCGGAAGCCCCGCCTCCTGCAGCAGCGCGCCAGGGGACCACTCCTCCAGGGGCACCTCCTGCACCAGGAAGCGGCGCGACGTGTCGTAGAGCGAGGAGAGGGAGGCGGGAAGCGCCGGCGCGCGCAAGGTGAGGGTGAGCACGAGGCCGCCCGCGCCCTCCGCGGCGGCGGCGGGTGTCGTTTCTGGTTCGAGAGGGGAGCCTTTCGTGAGGACCGCCGCGGCCTCCAGGGAGGTGGCGATCACGAGGCCTGAGAGGGGAAGCTCCGTGCCGTCCGCGAGGCGCAGCGCGCGGGCCCGGTCGCCCTCCGTGAGCACCGCCGTGGCCTGAAGCCCCGGGTCCACGCGCCCGCCCGCGCGCGTGATGAGGGCCGCGAGAGCCGCCGCGAGTCCCGCCCACCCGCCGGGGACGCGCGCGACGCGGTAGCGCGAGCGGAAGGCCTCCTGCAGGGACGAGAGGAAGGGCGCCGCGTCGAGGTCGTCCACGTCGGCGCACCAGGAGACGGCGGGCGCGACGTCGCGCAGGAAGCCGCGGGCCTCCTCGTCGAACTCCACGCGCTCCATCCACTGATCAAGGCGCTCGCCCTGCACTTCCGGCAGCTTCGCGCGGAGCGCGCTGAACAGGAGGGTGAGGTAGTGCCGCTTGCCGCGGCCCGACAGGAAAGGGCTCCGCATCAGGGAGAGCGGGTTGAGCGGCGCTAGGGAGAGGCGGCCCCCGTGCTCAAAGTAGCGCGGCCACGTCCCCGGCACCGGGTGGGGCGCGGGCAGGTGCAGCTCGCTGAGGAGCGGCACGAGGGGGCTCCGCATCCCATCCACCACCGGGTGGAGGGGCCAGCGCACGCTCCCCACGGGAAGCTCCTCGAGGCCGGGCACCGGCGCCGGATCGGCCCCTTCCGTGGGAGCGGCCTCGACGAGCGTCACGCTCGCGCCGCGCCGCGCAAGCAGCGCCCCGGCCAATAGGCCCGGGAGGGAGGAGCCAACCACCACGATCGGGGGAGCCATCAGGATAGCCCCCTCAGGGCGGGGGAACCATAAATCCCTCGCCACGGGAACCTCGATGGCTCCCACGCAGGCAGGCAAGAGAAGGTGAAACAAAAAGGGGGCGGGAGCCGGGGCTCCCGGCGGGGCTTAGAAGAGGCGCTGCTGCTTGCGGGGCACGAAGTGGGCCACGGTCTCGAGCAGGGGGTCCTCGCGGAGGACGGCCTTGGTCTCCTCGATGGGGACGCTCATGGCGATCTCCTTCGTGCGACCGTAGCGGCCCTTGCTGATGACCTTCGCGTTCACGATGCCGAGCATGTCGAGCTCGCTGATGAGGTCCGTGACGCGGCGCTGGGTGAGGACGTCCACGTGGCACTGCTCGCAAGCGGCGCGGTAGATGTCGTACACCTCGCCCGTGGTGAGGCCGCTCTCGGCCTGGTTCTCCTCGCCGCTGATGATGGCGAGGAGGACGAGCTTGCTCTGGGTGGGGAGCGTGCGCACGACCTCGGTGACGCGGTCGAGCTCGATCTTGTTCTGGGCCTTGCGGACGTGCTTCTCGGTGACGACCTTGCTGCCGTCGCGCTCCGCAAGCTCCGCGGCAACGCGCAGGAGGTCGAGGGCGCGGCGGGCGTCGCCGTGCTCCTGGGCCGCGAGGGCGGCGCACAGGGGAATGACGGCGCCGTCGAGGGCTTCGGGCTTGAAGGCCACGCCGGCGCGCTGCACCAGGATGTCCTTCAGCTGCTCGGCGTCGTAGGGCGGGAAGATGATCTCTTCCTCGCCGAGGCTCGAGCGGACGCGGGGGTCCAGGAAGTCCGTGAACTTGAGGTCGTTGCTGATGCCGATGACGGAGACCTTCGCCTTCTTCAGGTCGTCGTTGATGCGGCTGAGGTTGTAGAGGACGTCGTCGCCGCTCTTGAAGACGAGCTTGTCGATCTCGTCGAGGATGATGACGGTGGCGCCCTCCTTCTCATCGATCTTCTGGCGCAGCTTGGCGTACACTTCGTCCGTGGGCCAGCCGGTGAAGGGAATGCGGTCGTTCCAGTCGTGGATGAAGTGGTTCGCGATGTGCGTGAGGACGCGGTACTGGGTGTCCACCACTTCGCAGTTGATGTAGATGTAGTCGGCGTTCCGGTTCATCTCGTGCGCGGTCTTGCGGAGCTGGTTGCCCACGTACCGCGCGCAGGCGGTCTTGCCGGTGCCGGTCTTGCCGTAGATGAAGACATTGCTCGGGGTCTCGCCGCGAAGGGCGGCCACGAGCACCGTGGCCAGCTGACTGATCTGCTGGCTGCGGTGGGGGAGCTCGTCCGGCGTGTAGCTCGGGCGGAGCACCTCCTTGTTGCGGAACATCGGCTCGGTGCGCAAAAGCGCATCAAATAATCCGTCCTTTGTCAAATGACCAAACTCCCTCTCTCTCCATTCGTTCCGAAGCGCTGGAGCTCTCGCTACCACAAGGGATGCAAGAATTCCACGATGCCGCAGGGGGCAACCTAGGAATTACTCAGTGAAACCGGCTTTGGGCAAGCCGTGTGAGCAGGTCCCGGGCCGCCCGATACAGACGCATCGGGTTGCGCTCGCCAAGCCCCATGCAAGGCGGGCGCGTCAGCGGGATGTGTCACTAACGGAGGAGCGTCCATAAAGGTTTCTACGCGGAGATTCGCATGCAAGAGGTGGAACGCGTAGCGCGCCTCGAACAGATGCATTCTCTGGAAATTATACCAGACAAATGACGAAAAACACAGCACGCGTTCGAGTGGAAATGCACCCTCTTCGCTGCACCGTTACAGCGTCAAGATTTTCAAAGGAAAGGTGGGAAACAAGGGCAACCAAAGAACGAAACGAAACCCCCTTTCGGGTGAACCTTGTCCATGCTACACATCCTTTCTAAGACTAACTAGGGAAGGCCCCCCAAGGTGCGGAGGGCGCCCCCTCACACGCGCTCCAGCAGGGTGGCGATGGCCTGCCCGTTGGCGATGCACATGGACACGAGGGCCCGGTCCTTTCCCGAAGAATGGAGCGCGTTCACGGCCGTCATCATGAGCCGCCCGCCCGAAGCGCCCAAAGGGTGACCGAGCGCGATGGCGCCGCCGTTGGGATTCACGCGGTCGAGGGGCGCGCCGATCTCCCGCTGCCATGCGAGCACCACGGACGCGAAGGCCTCGTTGATCTCGAAGACATCGACGTCGCGCACCGTGAGCCCCGCCTTCTGGAGCACGCGCCGCGTGGCCGGAATAGGCCCCGAGAGCACGAGCTCCGGATCGGAGCCCACGGCATCCGTGGCCACGATGCGCGCCAAGGGCGTGAGCCCCAGCTCCCGCGCCTTCTCCTTGCTGCCCACAAGGAGCGCGGTGGCGCCGTCGTTGATACCGCTGCTGTTCCCCGCCGTGATCTTCCCGTCAGCGCGGAAGGCGGGACGGAGCGCGGCCAAGGCCTCCCGAGACGTGCCGCGGCGGGGGTGCTCGTCCGCAACCAGGAGTGAGCCCGAGGGGACACCGCCGCGCACGGTGCGGGGAGCGGCGGGAACGGGCACGATCTCGCGCGAGAAGAAGCCGCGGTCCTGGGCGGCGACGGCGCGGCGGTGGCTCTCCAACGAGAAGGCATCCATCTCCGCCCGCGTGATGCTCCACTTCTCGGCCATGCGCTCCGCGCCCACGCTCTGGTGGACGAGAAGGCGTTCCGCCACGAGGCGCGGGTGCGGCTCGCCCACGTCGCAGCCCATGGGGACGCGCGTCATGGACTCCACGCCGCCCGCCACCACGAGCCCGGCCTGGCCTGACGCGACGAGGGCGGCCGCCGTGTTCACGGCCTGCTGGGAGGACCCGCACACGCGGTTGATCGTCGAGGCTGGCGTCTCCACCGGGAGACGCTCGCTGAGGAGCACCGCAAGGCGCGCGACGTTTCCGCCCTGCTCTCCCGTCTGCGTGACGCAGCCAAGGAGGACGTCCTCCACGGCGGCGCCCGCGAGGCCTGCGCGGTCGAGGAGCGCATCCAGGGTGAAGGCGGCAAGCTCCTCGGGGCGCCACGCTTGCAGCCCACCGCGGCGCTTTCCAAAGGGCGTGCGCGCATAGCCCAGAAGGAACGCCTCACCCATCAGACGGCCTCCAGGGGCACCTGCTGGCGGGCAGGAACATCCCCCTTGGAAGGTGCGGGGTGGGGAGGAGCGGACTCGGTGGCCGGATGGGAGGCTGCCAGGGCTGCCGCCTCCGCTGCGGGAACCCCGAGCGTCTCGAGGACTGCCTGACGGTAGGCGCTGCTTCCCGCGAAGAGTCCCAAGTGATCGACGTCCGTGACCTCCAGGTACCGCGTGCGGTCCTGGGGCGCGGCGGCGGCCACGGCCCTAGTGAGCGCCACCGGAGTGATGGTGTCGCGGGTGGCGGCGGCGACGAGGAGGCGGCGCGCGGCGGCCTTCGTGATGTTGCGCTCCGCGTTGAAGGCGGCCGCCGCGGACGGGAAGAGAGCATCGAGCGTTTTCACGAGACGGTAGTGGGGCCCGGAGCCGAACCAGGCGCTGTTGCTCGGGTAGGGCGACTCGAGGACGAGCCCTTCCACGAAATCGAGCCGGGGGGAGGCGTTCGCGGCCACGAAGGCACCGAGGCTCACGCCCACCACATGCACGGGGAACCCTCCCGCCTCCTGGTGCGCGAAGCGGGCCGCCGTCACCAGGTCCTCGTGGAAGAAGGTGGTGCCGCCCTCGGAGCGGCCGTAGGCGGGAAAGTCGAACGTGAGCACCTCGAAGCCCGCCTGGTGCAGGAAGTCCACCCATCCCTCGCGGACGAACCAATGCTGCGCGTAGCGCCGGTCCGGGTGCGCGAGGACGACGGCCCCCCGCGGCCGGTCGTGGGGGAACCAACGGGCGGGGAGGCGGGCGCCGCTGTTGCCGGGCAGGGTGAGCGCTTCATGCTGCAGGTGCGCGGGGACGGGCCACGGCCCCCCGCGGCGGTTGGAGAAGAAGAGCCGCCGCGCGAGCCGCCCTACGAAGTCCTTTTCCCTTTCATTTCCCGCTCCGGACAGTTGGACTTTCCTTTCCACAGTTAATGCACCTAACAAAGTCTATGTATGTAGGAAAGCATAAAGGGGTCAGCGGCGCAAGCCACAGGAGATGCGGATGACCAAAGCGGCTTTACCCCGGCACACCGACACCCGCGCGGCCCCGCCCATCACCGCCATCGACTGCCCCGTCCTCGACGGCGCGGCCGTCACCCGCTACCGGGAATGCGTGAAGGCCGCCAACAGTTTCAGCCTCGACGTGAAGGCCTGGCTCGAAGACCGCACCGCCGAGGAGAAGGTGGCCTGGCTGAAGACTGCCGTGAGCTCCAGCCGCCCCGTGTTCCAGCCCTGGAGCATGGAGATCCTGTACGTGATCGCCGTTCTCGGCCGTGCCCGCTTCTCCGAGCTTCACGACCTCCTCGGCATGAGCACCCGCACCCTCTCGGACAAGCTGAAGACGCTGCGCGAGGAGGGCTTCATCGACCGCGAGGTCTTCGACGAGCAGCCCGTCCGCATCGAGTACACCCTCACGAAGCACGGGTCCGCCACGGTGGCCCTTGCGAGCCCCCTCTTTGCGCGCCTCAACCTCGAGGCCGTCAAGCAGGCCAACAGGCAGTGAGAGAGGGGCGGAGGCCTCAGAGCCTCGCTGCCGCGCGCCAACACAGAGGGACGAAGGCGCAGAGCACACAGAGAGAGGCCACAGAGGAGCGCACGGAGCGGTCGTGGATCCGCAGAGGGCTGGAGGGGAGGGCGACCTCCGTTCCTCTGAGGACCCAACCCCCCGTGCGCTCCTCGGCGCCCTCTTCTCTGTGTGCTCTGAGGCTCCGGGGCTCCGTGTTTGCGCCCGGCAGGGAGGTGCTGGCCGGAGATCAAGCCCAGGGAGGAAGACTCATCGCCTGCGCCGTTCACTCCTCCCGTCCCCGCACGAGCGAGGGAGGAGCCGTCCCGGCAGGCAGCCCGGCAGACTTTTATGAACAGAAGCGGTGAGCGGAGCCCGTGGCACGCCCCCGCGCCCTCATCCTGAGCCTGAAGCAGGACAACGCCGAGATGGAGGAGCTCCTGTTCTCCCTCGGGTACGACATTATCGGGACCGTGATCCAGAACCGCGGCCGCCCCGACACCATGTACTACCTCGGTTCCGGCAAGGTGCAGGAGGTCAAGGAGCGCGTGGAAGCCCTCGACATCGACAAGGTCGTCGTGAACGCCGAGCTGAAGCCTCCCCAGATTTTCAAGCTCGTGCAGGCCCTCACCGAAGGCCGCGACAAGCGCCGCGACAAGCCCCTCGAAGTGTACGACCGCATCCGCGTGATTCTGGAGATTTTCCGGGAGCGCGCGAAAAGCCAGGAGGCCCGCCTGCAGGTGGAGCTTGCCCAGCTGCGCTACGAGATGCCCATCGTGAAGGAAGCCATCCACCTCGAGAAGAAGGGCGAGCACGCCGCCCGGTTCTTCGGCGGCGGTGCCTACGAGACCAACGACTACTTCGACATGATGAAGTCCCGCATGGCGAAAATCCGCGAGGAGCTCGACCGCCTGGGGCGCGAGCGCGGCGTCCGCCGCAAGCACCGCCGCCGCGGCGGCTTCCACCTCGTGAGCCTCGCGGGGTACACGAACGCCGGCAAGTCCAGCCTGCTGCGCGCCATGGCCGAGGACGATGCCCTCGCGGAGAACCGGTACTTCAGCACCCTCAGCACCCGCACCCGCCGGGCGAAACGCAGCGCAAAGCGCGAAATCCTCGTGACGGACACTGTCGGCTTCATCGAGGACCTTCCGCCCTGGATCGTGGATGCCTTCCACTCCACGCTCGAAGAGATCGCGCTCGCGGACGTCATCCTCCTCGTGCTCGATGGAAACGACCCGCTGCCCGAGATGCGGCGGCGCCTCCGCACGAGCCTCACCATCCTGTGGGACTACCAGAAGCCCAAGGGACGGGCCCGCGCGGCCTCCTCCCCCCTGGAGACCCTGGCGCCCCTCATCTGCGTCATCAACAAGGTGGACCTCGTCGACCCCGAGGAGCTTGCCGTGAAGCTCGAGACCCTCCAGCTGGAGGGAAGCCTTCCGGCGAACACGGTGCGGATCTCCGCCCGCAACGGGGACGGCATCGAAGAGCTCTTCGACCGCATCTACGCCCTGCTTCCCGACTACGACGGGTACGACATCCGGATCCCCCACGGACCGGAAGGGGAGGCCTTCGTTGCCTTTGCCCACGAACGCACCGACGTCCTCCTCGTGGAGCGCGAGGAGACGATTCATGTGCGGCTTGAGGCGAGAACGGCCCGCCGCGAGGAGATTGAGGAACGTCTTCGCCAGGCCCCCGGGGCCGAGTGGAGCCGCCGCAGCCTCCTCGAGCTGGAGGTCCCCACCTCCACCGGAACGGGCTCGGTGGGCGCGACCGATGCGCCGGAAGGATCCTGACAGCTTCCTTTCCGGCCTGCGCTTTCTTCGGTTTCCATCTGCAGATGGAGAAGTGTTCCCTTCGCTGAGGGTTCGAGGCTCTACCTACTTCTCAGGATGCATGAGGCTCCAATGGAAGAAAAGGGGTTGGGGTAGGGTGCGAATCGCGGTGTGAATGCTCACCCCTCCCGCTCCACGATTGTCGTCCTTGCCACCCGAAGATCCGCATCCTGGAGTACCTCGCGGATAGCTGGTTGATGGAGAGGAACGATAGCCCAAGGGGTAGGATGGAAGGGTTCCATCCCGTCCCGTGTTTCTATCTGGTCCCGTGTTTCTATCTCGTCCGTTGTTTCCATCCAGTCCCTTCGTTCACTGGAAGAGGTGGCCTCGTTTCCGCTCCGACCATTCCAGCGTTTTCTTTCCGGTGGGTTGGGATATGGCCTTCCAGAAAGCCCTGGACGACCCTGAGGGACGTCGTTTTCCCTCTCGGTCTCCTCTGGAACTCTCATAGAACTTCCATGGAACCGCATCCGTCTTGGTTCTCCAGGGAGGGGAACCCCGACCCCATGCTTTCGTTTGGAAGGGGGTTTCGGTAGGTCCGGTTTGGCCCTTTTCCCCTCCTCTCAACCTCATTTTTTCTCGTAATCAAATTTTATTAGATACAAAGAATATATATAGCGTGAGTGGGTTGGCAGCAATGGATCTTTTTTCTGCGAAAAACAAAAAGACATTCGCGTGAGCGAGTCCTTTCTCCAAGCGTGCAATGGAAGCAAGGGGGTGGGGTTCCCCATCGCCTTGGATTGGTCCTTGGTCCTCTCCATGACACACGCGTTGTCATTAAACGGCCTTCCGGGATTCCTGAACCCCCGAGGTCGAAAGGCTCCTGAGGATCGGTTTGGCAGGTTCTGGTAACTCCCTATCCCGAGGGCGTGTCTCCTGCGTGTGATCTCCATGAGCTCCGCTCCTCCTGGTGTCTCGATTCTCCTTTCCCCTGCCCGCAACCTACGAGAGCAACACGCTCCAGTGTAATTGAGCGAGAGCTGTTCCTTCTCGATCTGACCCCCATGGACGCCTTCGCGGGACACGCCACAGACTGCAGAACGCGTTGGCGCCAACTGCATCGCGAGACCTGCCGCGAAAGCGACACGCGGGGCTTCCCCGAAGGCCCTCATTTCACTTAATCTCCAATTTTGAGATCAGGCCATCCAAGCTTGCAAAAGGGCTCCAAGCCCCCCACTCAAGGGGTCTTGAAATCACAGCAACCGTTCGGTTGCGGAACCGAAGATTTCCCCGCCGCTTTATCTTGAGGCCGCTGATAGGCCAGCGTCGGGAACCCATCGGGTTCTTGTGGTATTGCTCCTATTGAGTCACAATGAGGGTTGCCCTTCTCTCGGATATCCATTCCAACCTCCAGGCGCTGGAGGCGGTAATGGAATCCCTGAGAACCCACCGCGTGGACAAGATTGTGGTCCTCGGCGACATCGTCGGCTACAACGCCAACCCCGTGGAGTGCATCCAGCGGGTGAAGCAGGTCGCTGACATCTCCCTCCTCGGGAACCACGACGCGGCCGCGCTCAACCCCGACTCCGCGCGCTTCTTCAATGCAAACGCGAAGGCGGGCCTCAACCACACCATCAAGCACCTCGGCAACGACGAGATCCAGTACCTCAAGGAGCTGCAGCCCAAGGTGGACGCGGAATTCGACAAGGTCCGCTTCTCCCTCGTCCACGGCTCCATGCGCGACCCCCTCTCCGAGTACGTGTTCCCCGGCATGGCCGCCACCATGCTCGAATGGCTCCACGCGCGCCTCCCCGATGATGGTCCCCGCGTCGTCGCCCAGGGCCACACCCACATCCCCATGTACCTCACAAAGGCCTCGGGACGCACCTACCCCATCCACCTCGTGAACCCCGGGTCGGTGGGACAGCCCCGCGACGGCGACCCCCGCGCCTCCTTCGCCATCTTCGACACGAGCACGCGGATGCCCACCTTCCACCGCGTCGCCTACGACATCCAGGGCGCGGTGCGCGCCAACGAGGCCGCGCAGCTCCCCAAGGACCTCTCTCGCCTCCTGATTCTCGGCAGCTGACCGGCTGCAGCGGGCCTCCTGGTTCAGGCGCCCTGCCGATACCCGACCTTGGGGGAGAGACCCGTGACGTCCTCCGTGTTCACGGCGAACTCCTCCGTCTCGCCGCTCGCAAGGGACACGCGCTTCAGGAAGAAGCCCACCTGGGGAGAGTACCAGATGCGCTGCGTCTCGCGGCGGAGCGCTTCCCCGGTCACGGCGAGGCTCGTCTTGTACACCTCCGTGTTCTGGAAGGTCCCGCTCTCGAGGCGGAGCGTCTCGCGTCCCTCATGGCTCACGGCCCAGGAGTCCACCTCCTGACCCCGCGTTCCCCCGGTGCCGTTCCAGTAGGCATCCCCGAGCCCCGTGTGCGTGTCCGGGGGCCAGAAGGGGAGCACGTGCGGGCGGAAATGCACCGTGATCGTGCGGTTCCCCTCCTTGGTCCACGTCCAGGCGCAGATGCCGCCGGAGGTCGCGTTGTACTGGAGGGACGTGGGCACCATGGGCACCCAATCGCCCTGCGGGGTGCGGCGGGTCTCCTCGCGGCGCACCTCCCAGCAGGGGGCGCCCGTGCTGCTGTTGAGGCCCACCACGGTGTACTGGCGGATGGCCGTCAACTCCCCCTGGGCGTTGGTGACGTTGAAGCGGTAGGCCGCGCCCCGCACCCACAGGAGCGCGGGCGTGCCAGGGCCCTTCCCGGGGCTCTCCGTGGAGCCGTTCCCGTCAGTGGGCGGGGGCGGCGCGTCGCCGCCGAAGCATCCTGGAAGCAGGATGCCGACGAGGACGAGGAAGGGGAGGGCGCGGTGCACGCGGCCCAAAAGGGGGAGCCGCCGAAATAGCTTCCGAGAGATCCCGCGGAAGCCGTCTGATATCCGGGCGGGTCCGGATGGGCGACGGAGCGCGGATACGGCATCCCGGGGGCCACCTGCCGAGTATATATCTGAAGCCCTCAATACGAGGGGGAACCGATGACCCGACTCCTGCTTGTCCGGCACGCGGAAAGCGAGCACAACGCGAAGGGCATCGTCCAGGGCAGCGTCCTGGATGGGCCCCTCAGCGACCGCGGCCGCGAGCAGGCCCGCGCGCTTGCGCGGCGACTCGTTGCGGACACGAAAACGGGCCGGGGCCTCCTGCAGGGCAACCCCGTCACCGCCATCTACGCAAGCCCCCTCAAGCGCGCCGACGAGACCGCCCACATTCTCGCCGAGGCCTTGGGCCTCCAGGTGCGCCACCTCCCCGACATGGTGGAGTTCAACTGGGGCATCATCAGCGGCAAGCCCCTCAACCCGAAGAGCAAGGCCATCATGGACCAGCTCTTCCGCCAGTGGGCCGAGGGCAACCCCGACTTCGCGCCCCCGGGCGGCGAGTCCGCCACCACGGCCTTCACCCGCGCCCGCGGCGCCCTCGACGGCGTCCTCGCCGAGCACAAGGAGGGCTCCGTCATCGTGGTGAGCCACGGCCGCCTCCTCAAGATCATCCTCGCCGGCCTCCTGGATGGCGACTTCACCCGCATGGAGCGCTTCCGCCACAGCAACGCCGGCGTGAACGTGCTCGTGCGCGAAGCCGAGAACGGCTTCAAGGCCGTCAAGCTCAACGACACGCGGCACCTCCGCACCGCGGGCGGCAAGAAGAAGCACGACCCGCGCACCCGCGGCCGCAGCAAGAGCCCCAACCCGCCGCCCCTCCACGACTCCGGTGTGCGCGTCGATTGACGTTTATAGGGAACCTGGCCTCTACGAGGCCCAACGAGGCCCCATGACCGCGATGGCCGAGCGCGAAATCCTGCAGGTGCTCCTCGCCGCCGAGGAGGCCCTGCACGTCACCGAGATCGGGAGGCGCGCCAAGCGCAGCCGCCCCACCGTGTACAAGGCCCTCCAGAGCCTCCAGCAGCAGGGCATCGTGCAGCGCAGCGACAAGGTCGGGCCCATTCCGCGCTACGGCGCGAACCCCGAGCACACGACGGTGAAGGGCTTGCGGAAGGCTGGCGCCGACACGGCGGGCGGCGGCGACGCGAAGCTCCTCGTGGTGGAGGTGGAGGAGGACCGCCCGCACATGGAGCTGCGCGCGGACCCCGCGCGCGGCGTCGGGCTCGAGGTCTGGGTCACGACGCTCGAGGACGCGCGGGCCCTCGGGAAGCTCCAGAAGGCCATCGAGCGCCTCGGGCTTGAGGAAGTGGTGAACCGGGCCCTCGACGGGTAACCGGCAGAAGAGGGAAAGTCAGCCTCGCGTCGATTAACAGACGCTTGTGGAGCGTTCGTGCGCGGGGCCTGTCTCGGAGGCCTCCAGCTCGCCAAAGTCCTGCATCGCGAAGGCGGCTGCGACCTCGGCGGGCGTGGGCGTGTCGGCGGCCGCGATCACCGCGTTCATGGCGGCGCGGCGGTCGCGGGCGAGGTTCTGCAGGTAGCCCTCGAGGGCGAGGACCACGAGCTCGGAGAGACCGACGCCTGTCATCAGCTTCACGGTGCGGATCTTCACGTCAAGTTCCGGGGGGATCTTGACGCGAAGCTCCCGGGGGGATGTGCTGCGGGGGGGTGCGTTCAACATTCGGTCAGTCACCTGCCCTTTCGGGCAAGCACACGTTCCTGCAACTAGCCGGATTTAACGCTTCGGTATGCCCGTGGAACCGAAGACAATAAAATGGGTTCACCTTTGTCACGCAGCCGGCGAAGCGATAACATGATAAGCAGGTGCCGGGAGAGGGGGCGCTATCCGGAAAAGTGCCGTCCGTTCTCTGGCCGAGCGGGAGCTCTCCGGGAAGGATTGTTGGGGAGAAGGGGGCGTTGACACCAGTGTCAAGGTGAGAGAGTTGACACTGGTGTAAACAGGGAGAAATGGGGGCTATCGGGGCGAAAACGACCCGATCAGGCCATCGCGTTGGCCGTGGAAACCACGATCACATCACGCACGGAGCGGACGTTCTCGAAGGGGAAGGCCAGGAACCCGCGGGGGTCGCGGCGGAAGACGCGGGGGTCGACGTCCTCGGCGGGCTCAATGAGGATCGTGGTGAGCTCACCGGTGCGCTCCTCAACAACCACGTTGCGGAGGCGGCCGAGCATCAGACCCTCGTCCGTCATCACGGTCTTACCACGGATATCGCTAGCGAGAAACTTCATCGTGCATCCCGAGGGCATTAAAATTCAGGAGTGCTAATTAAGCGTATTGATCCGCATCGGCGCGGGGGAAAAGGGTGCGGGCGCCCCGAGAAACCGGCGGGGCGCCCCGGTGCCAACGGACTCAGCCTCCCAGCTGAGTGAGCGTAAAGGGCGGCGCGCTCGACCCCGCGACTCTTGCCTCCCATGGTGCCTCACTGGCGGGGGAGCGCATCGCGCCCTACAACCCCCAGGTTCCTTAGTGCCGATATAACGCCTCAGTTCGATAGCGAGTGACAATTGCTGTCACCGTGCGTGGGGGATACGGATTCGGCAGAAACGGGTTCTGGACTCCTTCCTGGAGTAGCGAGGGGCCAGCGCTCGGCCGAAACCGCAGAGGGTCGGTGGGTCAGAGGTTCGCAGAGAGGCGGGGAAAATGCTGCCGAGCCACGCCCACCGTCCAGCAGGCAAGGGTGTTGCAGAAGATTGGGTCCGCAGGACCCATGGCTGATGATCAACCTTTCTGAAGGTTGGGGGAAGGAGAAGAGAGGAGAGGGGGTTCCGCCCGGCCGTTGAAAAGCATAACATTCGCGTGTTGCCGCACGCGGGTGTTGCCGTTGTTGCCGATGGTGTTGCCGTTGTTGCTGGAGAACGGGCGGAACCATTCTCTCTCGCCCGGGTTGCCGTCCGGGCGGGTGTTGCCGACCCCTAAAGTCCATCCGGGATTATATAACCAGTCTCTAGAAAGGCTAGTTGAATCCTCGTGCCTCATCGAGTCCTCACGGTGCGCGCGCTCGAGGAGACGGGTGTGGGAAAAGAGAGGAGAAGGGGGCCGCCGGGGAGAAGTGGCGGCCCCCCGGGCGGTGAGGCCCGATGTTGCCACCTCCAAGGGGGCTTCGGAGGGAGATAAGGAGTCTCACCCCCTCGGGAGAAGGAGTCGGGTGCCACTCACTCGGGTGGCACCGTTCAGGAAGAAAAGAGAGGGTCCCGGGCGGCGCGGGATGACACCGCCCGGGGAGGGGATGCGTTCACGGGGATGGGTCAGTTGGCGAGAGTGGCGGTGGCGAGGACACGGGTGGCGTGGGTGTGGTAGCAGGTGGTGGAGCAGACCTGCCAGGACAGGTCGGGCGCGGTCTCTCCCTCGTCGAGCTTGCCGCGGGGGCCGGTGACCGCGAGGGTCCGACCGCAGGCGAGGCAGCAGGTCGTCGCTTCGAGGGAGGTGGTGGTTGGGGCCATTCCGTTCACACCTATGACACGCTGTGTCACGCTTAGGCTTGAGCTTTGTGTAAGGGGGACGGCTGTAGCCGTTGTGGCGGATGGAGCGCCTGGAGCCTCAGCGGCGCGCCGGCGGGAACGTGGACACCACGACTTCCCCCACGGGGTGGCGGCGGTCCGTCCGCGAGTTGATCGCGCGCGTCGCCTTCACGGGCGTCACCCACCAGTGCGCGTAGAGCTCGCGGATGTAGCGGGTGTCGCTGTTGCTCACCACGCACGCCACCCCCTTCGCGGCAAGCCGGTTCACGAGAGCGGCGAGCTCCCGCTGCTCCTCGCGCCCGAACTCGGCGCTCGTGTAGGAGGTGAAGTTGCTCGTGGGCGTGAGCGGATCGTAGGGCGGATCGAAGTAAGCGAAGTCGCCGGGCTTTGCCTTCTCCTCCACCGCGCGGAAGTCACCATGCTGGATGCGGGCACCCGCGAGGGCGGCGCTTGCCGCCCGCAGCGCCTCCTCATCGAGAATGTTGGGCCGCGAGTAGCGCCCCATGGGGACGTTGAACTGCCCGTCGCGGTTGACGCGGTAGAGCCCGTTGAAGCACGTTTTGTTGAGGTACAGGAGGCGCGCTGCGCGCTCCACCATCCGCAGCTTCGTGGGCCGCTGCGCGCGCACCTCGTAGTAGTGGCCCTTGGGGTCGCGCGCATGGGCCGCCACGTGCTCCCCGAGCGCCTCGATGAGCCCCTCCACCTGCTTCTGCACCACCTTGTAGGTGTTCACGAGCTCCTTGTTCGCGTCCACGAGATGCGCCTTCCGCGGCGCGAGGTGGAAGAAGACGGCGCCGCCCCCGAGAAAGGGCTCGAAGTACGTTCCCCGCGAGGGCGCGTGCAGAAGCCCCAGAGTGTCGTAGACGGTCGCGAGGCGCGCCTTGCCGCCGGCCCACTTCAGGAAGGGCCGCGCCCGCAGGAGGGGCCGGGGCGGCGCGGGGGCGAGC
>DATMKA010000065.1:0-5897 GCA_035553595.1 Thermoplasmatota archaeon
AGACCGAGCACATCCCCATCGAGACGATGCACGCCGCCGAAGCCGTGCGCCCCGTGCGCCCGAGCGCGAACGTGCTCGCGAATATTCACGACCGCCTCGCCCAGAAGCGCTTCCTGGAAAAGCACGGCTTCCCCCAGCCCGCCTTCGCCGAGGTCGCCACGGAGGCCGACCTCCAAGCGGCTGCGAAAAAGGTGGGCACGCCCGCCGTCCTCAAGACGCGCCGCGGCGGCTACGACGGCAAGGGCCAGTCCCGCGCCATGACGCCCGGGTCCGAGCTTGCGGCGTGGACGGAGATCGGCCGCGCCCCCTGCATCTACGAGGCCTTCGTTCCCTTCGAGAAGGAAGTGTCCGTGATCCTCGCCCGCGGCGTGAACGGTGAGACGCGGGTGTACCCCCTCGCGGAGAACGAGCACCGCAAGGGTATCCTCCACACCACCCGCGTTCCTGCGAAGGCGCCTGAAGCGAGCCGCCTCGCTGCGGAGAAGGTCGCCGTCGGCATCGCCGAGGCCCTTGGCCACGTGGGCGTCATCGCCGTCGAGATGTTCCTCCTCAAGGACGGCACGGTGCTCGTGAACGAGATCGCGCCCCGCACCCACAACAGCAGCCACTTCACTTTTGGTGCCTGCAGCACGAGCCAGTTCGAGCAGCACGCGCGGGCCGTCCTCGGCCTCCCTCTTGGTGACCCCGGGCTCCTCACGCCTGTCGTGATGGTGAACATCCTGGGCGATGCGTGGAAGAACGGCGAGCCCGACTGGAACGCCCTCCTGCGGCACGGCGAGATCCGGCTGCACCTGTACGGCAAGAAGGACATGAAGCCCGGGCGCAAGGTGGGGCACTTCTTGATCCTCGGCGACGCCTCCGATGCGACGGTGGCGCGGGCGGATGAGCTGCTCGCGGCGCTGAGCACTGGAAGCAAGTAGGTTCGCCTCAAGGCACTCCGCTGCACCGCTGCCCTGTTGCTCCGCGTTGATCCGGGGCCTGGGCCCAAGATCGACGCGGAGCAGCGAAGCAGCGAAGCAGCGGAGGGGCCCGTTACTCAGGCCTACTGCTTCGCCTCGACCATCCACCCAAGGTCGAGCGCCGTCTTGAAGAGGCGCTTGTCCGCGATCTGGGCCGGCGTGATCTGCACGATGCTTCCCGCCTGGTACTTCGTGCCCGTTTCGAAGTCCTTGAAGCCCTTCTTCACGAGGTAGGGCAGGGGCGTGTCGTCGGCGCCCTCAAGGGCGGCGGCGAGGCGCGCGTTCGTGAAGTCGCCTGGGTACACCTTGATGTTGCGGCGCGTGAGGACCGCGACCTTGTTCACGACGGAGTCCATGAACCAGCGGTCGTGGCTCACCACGAGCAGCGTCCCCTTGTAGGCGTTGAGGGCCCGCACGAGCACGGCGCGGGAATCGATGTCCAGGTGGTTCGTGGGCTCGTCGAGAATGAGGAGATTGCTCGGGCTGATGATGACCTTCAGCAGGGAGAGGCGGGCGCGCTCGCCGCCGCTGAGGGTGGCGACCTTGCGCGTGAGGTCCCCCTCGTTGCGGAAGCCGAAGCGCCCGAGGAGGGCTCGAACGTCCTCCACCTCGATGCCCGGACGCACCGACAGCACCTCCTCCTGGAGGGTGCGGGTGACGTCGAGATTCTCGTTGCCCTGCGCGTAGTAGGCGCCCTTGACGCCGGGCGAGATTTCGATGGTGCCGGTGTCGCGCTTCTCGCGGCCGGTGAGCATCCGCAGGATCGTGGTCTTTCCCGCGCCGTTCGCGCCTGCAAGCCCGAGGCGGTCGCCCTTGTTGACGTCGAGGGTCAGGTCCTTGAACAGCACCTTGTCCTCGTACTTCTTCGTGAGCCCCCGGATGCGGATGACGTCGTTGCTCGACTTCTGCGCCTCGCCGAAGCCGAGGCTGAACTGCACCTTCTCCACGAGCGGGTCCGGGGTCTTGTCGATGGCGGCGCGGTACTTCGCGAGGCGGTTGAGACGGGAGGCCATCTGCCCGTTGAAGCGCTTCTGGTGGCGGAACTGCTCGATGACGGCCTTCTGGCGGTCCATCTCCTTCGCTTCGCGCTCGCGCTGCGCCGCCAGCCGCGTCTCGTCCTCGTCGCGGAGGCGCTCGTACTCGGAGTAGTTGCCGGGGTAGCTCTCGAGGTTGCCGCGCTCAAGCGCGAGGGTGCGCGTGGCGACGCTGTCGAGGAAGGCGCGGTCGTGGGCCACGAGGAGCACGGCCCCCTTGTAGGCCTGGAGCCAGTCCTCGAGCCACTCGATGGTTTCCACGTCCAGGTGGTTCGTGGGTTCGTCGAGAATCAGTAACCCCTCGGGGTCGGCCTCCGAGAGCACCTTCACGAGAAAGACGCGGGTGCGCTCGCCGCCGCTCAGCTGGGCCGCCTTCCGCGGCAGGTCGTCCTCCGTCCACCCGAGGGCCTCGAAGAGGGGGCTGTCGGCGGGGTCGGTGGCGGTGGCGGCCTTTGCCTGCGCGATCTCCCGCTGCACCTCGCCGTAGCGCTCCACGACGGCCGTGGCCTCGTCCGACTCGTAGAGGGCGGGGTCGGCCATGCGGGCCTCGAGCTCCGCCATCTCGGCCGCAAGCTCGGGCGGCACGGACCCCCCGGAGCTCAGGAGGTCGCGGATGGTAGCGCCCGCGGGAACCTCCGGGTGCTGGGTGAAGTAGGAGACGGAGGGCGCGGTCACGTCGAGCATGCCGCCGTCCGGCCGCTCGTGCCCCGTGATCATGCGCAGGAGCGTGGACTTGCCGTGCCCGTTGGGGCCCACGAGGGCCACGCGCTCGCCCGTCTCAATCTGGAACGTGGCCCCGTCCAGCAGGGTCTTCGCACCAAAGGACTTCTGCAGGCCTTCGGCCTGGACGAGCACGCGGGGCATCGGGCCTCCAAAGGGGCTCTCCCTCTTGAAGGCACCGACGGCGGCCCCGGCGAGGCTCAGGGCCTACACGGTCCGGAGCTGGAGGGGGTAGCCCCGAGCGGCGGCCTTGGCGAGGATGCCCTCAACCGTGGGGCCCTCGTCCGTGCAGGCGCCGAGACAGACACGGCTCTCGATACCAAGGGCCTTGCCCGTGGGAACGTGGACGAGGGGACCACCGGAGTCGCCCCACATCATGGCGCCCGCGAACTCGAAGAGCTCCGCGTTGTCGTAGGTGAGGACCCCGATGCGCTTCTCGCGGGTGGGCTGCGTGAGATCGAACCCGAGACCATAGCCCGAGGCCTGAATCCGCTCCCCGATACGGGTCTCGTTGGAGACGGTGTAGCCCGTAGGGTACTGGGGGTAGCCGCGGACGGAGGCGCGCACGGCACCGTGGAGGTCGGAGCGCACCTCGATGAGCGCATAGTCCTGGGCGGTGACGTCAGCGTTACCGATCAGGACAACGGCGCCGATGTTGGGGAAGGCATCGGTGGAAATTGGCTCACCCACGCGGTTCACGCAGTGGGCGGCGGTGCCGACGTACACCTTCCCGGCGCGCGGCCCCGTGCCGTCGAAGACGAAGTTGAGAGTGCACGCCTGCTCCGTGGACTCCATGTAGTCACCGGGGCCGAAAGTGGCGCCCACGGCGCTCTCGGTGGACGCGGGAAGCAGGGCGGCGCCGAGGAGGGCCACGGCGAGAACAGCAAAGAAGCGGGAGCGGGGCAGGAGATCACGACCGGCCAAAGGGGCAGCGGTGGACCACCCAGGGGACGCATGACCCTTTTCGTGGCACCGTGTATCCTTGGGGCGGCCAGGGCCGGTCTGCTTCAGCCCGTCATCTTGAGGCCCACGACGCCCCCCAGGATCATGGCGAGGAAGAAGGAGCGCCACAGGGTGAGGGGCTCACCCAGCCAGAAGATGCCCACAAGGACGACGCCCAGGGCGCCAATGCCCGTCCAGACGGCGTAGGCCGTTCCGGCGGGAATCGTCTTCATGGCGGTGGCAAGCAGCAGGAAGCTCGCGATCATCCCCAGCACGGTGAAGACGCTCGGCCACAGCTTCGTGAAGCCCTCGGTGGACTTCATCGTGCTCGCCCACACGATCTCGAGGAGGCCGGCAATGATGAGGAGGACCCAGGACACCGTATTCACCGCTGGAGGGCCCGCACGAGGGAACGCTTGGTATAAACGCTTTCGGTTGCTCAGCCCGCGACGCCGGGCCGCGCCACCGTCGCGACCACCGCGTCGGCCTTCTGGTTCCGCGTGTCCACCCAGATGAAGGTGGCCGCGCCCGCCACGGAGTCGGAGTCGCGATAGTCTCCCAGGAAGATCATGCCGTTCTGGTGGTGGCTGTACTGCTCGTCGCTCATGACGTCCGTCACCCGGAGGTTCGGGCTGAAGGTGACGCCGCCGTCCACGGAGTAGGCGTAGTAGGTGTGGAACAGGTGGTTGCCGGGGTCGTCGCGGCGGTCCTGCCAGGAGACGTCCACGGTGCCGTCGGGGCCGACGCTCACCACGGGCATGAACTGGTCGTGGGGGCTGTCGCCGTCGTCGTTGACGCGCACGGGCGCGCTCCACGTCTTGCCGTCGTCGCTCCACACGAGGAGCGTGTCGCCGTTGCCGGCCGCGTGGTCGAAGTACGTCACGTAGATGCGCCCCGAGTAGGGGCCGGTGCTGCGGTCCACCGCGAGGGAGGCGACGGGGACGACGCGGAAGCTGCTGCCCTTGAGGGTGGGCCACCCGTACTCGTTCCGCCCTTCGCCGTTCACGAAGGTGCCCACCTTCACAGGGGGCTCCCAGTTCACGAGGTCGGTGGTGGAGGACACTTGGAAGTCGCCGGACTCGAAGCCGTTCGTGGTGACCATCCAGAGGCGCCCGTCGGGACCGAACTCGATCCAGGGGAAGAGGCCGCCCACCTTCGTGTCCGCGAACTGCGTCCAGGTGTCGCCCTTGTCCTTGCTGTGGGTGCACACCACGGCCGCGGCGGGATTTGCGACAGGGTTGTCGGGCGTGGTGGAGGCGCCGCCCGCGAAGTCCCAGCAGAGCACCACCGTGTTCCCGTCGGGGGAGACGGCGATCCACTGCTTGTCGTGCACGAGCTGGGGACCCGTGGCCACTTCGCGCACCTTCTCGATGGGCCAGGTTTCGCCGCCGTCCGTGGAGACGAGGACGAACATGCTGCTGCAAGTGAAGGCCCAGTCGTTGAAGCCGCCCTGGGGGAGGATGCCGCGGCCGGTCTTGCTGCCGGAGACGGCGTCGCACTGGTAGGGCATCACAGTCCAGTAGGCGGTGCCGTCGGGACCGAAGACCACCACGGGGTCCGTGGCGCACCAGTACTTGCTGAAGGGCGTGATGGGGGTGGTGGGGTCCTGGAGGCGCTTCCAGGGGCTCCCGGGAACGTTCTGCTGCTTCCAGGTGAGGCCGCCGTCCTTCGTGGTGTAGATGCCGGCCCAGGTGCAGTCGCCGGCCTCGGAGGGCTTGTAGTCCTTTCCGGTGGCGATAATGTTCTTGGGGTCGAGCGGGTTCACGGCCACGCTCAGCTCGTTCGACTGGCGGTCGGGCTCCGCCGTCGCGATGAGGTTGCACAGCTCCGCCACGGGGCACTGCACCGTGGCCGGAAGAAGCGCCGGGGAGGGCACCTGAGGCGCGGTGGCCGAGTCGGTGAGGCAGCCCGCAAAAGCGGGCAGGACAAGGACGGCAAGAGCAAGGGCGGCTAGGGCGCGCACGGCGAGGCCTCCAGCCGCAGGACCCGGCTGCGGCATTATAACCGTTCTTGCACCGCGTCGCCAGCGGCCCAGGCCCGGAGGCAGCGGCGAGGGGTTGCCCCGCTGGCCGCCTCGGGGCGGAGGCGGTTTGACCCGTCCCAACTGATGGCGCGCGCGAATCCCGCGGAAGCGAAGCCCTAATCCACCCCACCCGCCTTGGGGGGCGAGCTTGATTCCTCCCACGGCCTCCCCCTTCTGCGAGCACAAGCGCCTGCGAACAAGCTGCCCCACGTGCCGGCC
>DATMKA010000066.1:0-4187 GCA_035553595.1 Thermoplasmatota archaeon
GGGCGACCCCTGCCCCCACTGCCGCGAGCCCGCCCTCGAGCTCGATTTCTGCGCCGTCTGCGAGAACGAGGGCCACCTCCCCCGCGACGACTGGATGCCCGGCATGGCGGATGCCTGTCTCACGCGCTGTGTCCGGTGCGCGATGCTCGTGCACGTGGACTGCACCGGCGAGGACTGGACGGGGAACCCGATGTGCTTCACCTGCCGCGGCGGGTGAGGGGGCGGCCATGCGTGTCGCGTTGGGCCCGGTCGCGCCCGTGGGACAGGTGATCGTACACCGGGCGCGGAAGCGCCCGGCCGGTGTACGATCACCTGTCCCGGGGGCCCGCGCAGCCCCGCCCCCGGCTCCCCGGCGTGCCCGACACCTTGATTCCATCCCGGGGTGCTCAACCGGGGGATGACTCCCGACCACGCCGTCCGCGTCGTCGCCCTCCCGGGTTCCCTCCGGGAAGGCAGCCACACCCGCATGGCCCTCCGCATCGCCCTGGAGGGCGCCCGCGAGGCGGGGGCCACCACGGAGTTTCTCGACCTGCGCGGCCTCCCCATCCCCTTCGTGGACGGCGAGCAGGAGCCGGAGGACTACCCCGAGGCGGTGCAGGCGCTCCTGCGCGCCGTGCAGCAGGCGGACGGCATCCTCCTCGGGACGCCCGAGTACCACGGGTCCTACTCGGGGGTGCTGAAGAACGCGCTCGACCTCATGGGCTTCGACGAGTTCGAGGGCAAGATGATCGGGCTCGTGAGCGTCGGGGGCGGCGCCCTCGGTGGTGCCCACGCTCTCGCGCACCTGCGCGGCGTGGGCCGCGCGCTCCACGCGTGGGTGGTGCCCATCGAGGCGAGCATCCCCCGCGCCCACACGGCCTTCAACGAGGACGGCACCTGCAAGGACCCGCGCCTCGAGGCCCGCCTAAAGGCCGTGGGGCGGCAGGTGGCGGAGTTCTCCTACCTGCACCGCAGCAGCGAGTGGCGCGCCTTCCTGGAGAAGTGGCAGGAGGCACCTGAGAACCCGGGCGCTATCCAGCGCTAGGGCGCGCAACCGCGCAGTGGGTGACGGGAAAGGTTCATGGGCGCCCTGCCGCTTGCCCCAGCATGGGTAGGAAAGGGTTAGCGATCGTGGGCGCGAGTCCCGCCGGTCTTGCTGCCGCTATCGTTGCCGCCAAGGGCGGGGCCGAGGTCACGCTGCTCGAAGCAAAGCCGCAAATCGGAATCCCGCCGTCCCCCGCGATTCTGGGCTACGATTCGCTGTGGCCGAAGCAGTTCGACCGCCCGGCGCACACGACGCGCCGCCGCCTCAAGGGCACCAAGGTGCGCGACCTGCAGGGCAAGGGCTTCTTCCTGAACGCGCCCCTCACCATCTTCGACCGCACCCGCTTCGATCCCTACCTTGCCGCCGAGGCCGAGAAGGCCGGCGCGCGCATCATCACGGGCGTGAAGGGCCTCGAAGCCCTCCCCGACCGCACCCTCGTGGCGGAAGGCCTCGAACTGAAGCCGGAGGTGCTGCTGTTCGCGGACGGCGCGCGCACGCAGGCCACGCGGTTCATCCCGAGCACCCGCGACCCCAATGCCGTGCAGTGGGGCGCGGCCCTCGAATTCGAGGCCCCCGAGGACGCCACCAACGAGTGGTTGTACATGACGGCGGGAAGCCACGCTCCCGGCGGGCGGTCCCAGCTCACGCCCCTCGGCAACAACCGGTGGTCTCACTGGACCTTCTTCCGTGGTAACCCCGCGGGCGCCGAGGCCGCGGCCCGCCGCGCCTTCGCCCTCGACGTCCGCCTCATGGGGTGGAGCCTTCCCGAGGCCCGCTTCACGGGTGTGGGCCCCGATCCTCTCTACACGCTCCCCGGGAAGCTCGTGGGCGAGGGCGTGATGGCGGCCGGTGGCGCCGCGGGCCAGGGCGGCCTCGAGGTCGGCCTTGAGGCCGGCGCTCTCGCTGGCGAGGTCGCGGCGCGCGTCCTCCGCGGCGAGGGCCGCCTCGAGGAGTACGAGGAGCGGTGGAACAAGAAGTTCAACGGCTTCTACGAGCGCCTCCGCAGCTCCAACGACATGATGATCCGCCTCACCGACGAGGAGACGAGCGCCCTCATGGCCGCCTGGGACGGAAAGCACCTCGGCGGCAAGTGGGCCCTGTTCCGCCTCCTCTCGAACCCCCGCGGTGTGCTTGCCTTCCGGCACGCGCGCCGCATCACCAAGGACCGGCCGACGCCGGAGCTCACGCTGGAGCCCCAGGCGCCCGTTCCCGTCGCGAAGGACGCTTAGGCCTCAGCGCGCGTCGAGGGCGCGCTGAGCCTCCTCCTCCGTGAGGCTCTCGAGCTTGCGGAGGAGCGCCGCCTCCACCACGGCCGCGAGGTCCTGCACGGTGCGGGCCGCGAAGAGGTCGGGGAGCGTGACCTCCACCTCGAAAGTCTCCCGCACGCGCGCCACGAGACGCGTGGCAAGGAGGGAGTGTCCACCGAGGTCGAAGAAGTCGTCGTGGATGCCCACGCCCTTGAACCCGAAGAGGTCCTCCCAGAGCACGACGAGCGTCTCCTCCAGGGGATTCCGGGGCGGCGCGTACACCGTGGGCAGGTGGTCGGGGCGCTCATGGCGCGGCGCCGCGTCCTTCATGACGACGGGCACGCGCACCACGGGCTCCTCGCTCGCGGAGCCCGCCGCGACCGCGCTGGTCGCGGCGGACGCGCGCTCCCAGGGAAGCGGGAGGGGGTCGAGCCAGTAGCGGCGGCGCTCGAAGGGGTACGCGGGAAGCCGCGCGAGGCGCGGCCGCGAGGGCGCGTGCACGGCGCGCCAGTCGGGGGTCGCGCCTGCAAGCCACAGGCGCGCGAGGGCCTCCCGGAGCGCTGCCGCGTCCGTGGTGGCGGCGTCCTCGGCGTGGCGCATGCTCGCGAGCACGGGCTGGTCGCGCGCGCGGGCCGCGTGCCGCGACGCAAGGGACGAGAGGGTGCGGCCTGGGCCCACCTCCAGGAGCGCAAGGCCCTGGTCCTGCAGGAGCGTGCCGAGGCCATCCGCGAACCGCACGGCCTGCCGCAGGTGGTTCACCCAGTAGGCGGGGCTCGTGGCCTCCTCGGCCGTCAACCAGGTTCCCGTGAGGTTGGACACCACGGGAACGCGGGGCGCGCTCAGTTGGAGGCCGCGAACCACCTGCTCGAACCGCCCGAGGATCGGGTCGAGCATCGCGGAGTGGAAGGCCCGCTGAACGGGCAGGGGGCGCGTTTCGATGCCGCGGGCCGCGAGCGTTTCCGCGAACCGCGCAACGGCACTGGGCTCGCCGGACACGACGACGGCGGAGGCCGCATTCACGGCAGCCACCGCAAGCCCCTCGGGCAGGAGCGCGCGCACCGTCTCCTCGGTGGCAGCCACGCTCACCATGGCGCCCGGGGGCAGCTCCTGCATGAGGGTGCCGCGAGCGGCCACGAGCGCGAGGGCATCCTCGAGGCGCATCACGCCCGCGAGGGTGGCGGCCACGTACTCGCCGAGGCTGTGGCCGAGAAGCGCGCGCGGCCGCACGCCCCACCGCATCCACGTGCGTGCAAGCGCGTAGGAGACCACGAAGAGGGCGGGCTGGGTGTAGCGGGTTTCCGCGAGCTTGCGCGCCGCCTCCGCCTCCGCGCCGGGCGCGGGGTACAGGATGGCGCGCAAGTCCTCACCGAGGTGGGGCTGGAGAAGGGTGGCGCAGCGGTCGACCTCCGCACGGAACGCGGGCTCCTGATCGTAGAGGCCGCGGCCCATGTTCACGTGCTGGGCCCCCTGGCCAGGCAGGAGGAAGGCCACGGCGCGCTCGCGCACGTCCCCCGCTTGCGCGAAGGCGCGGCGCGCGTTCCCCGTCCCCCGCAGGAGCGCGAGGGCCTCCTCGCGGGTGTCGGCAAGGAGCGCGCGGCGGTGGGGGAAGCGGCGGCGCCCAACCTGCAGCGTGAAGGCGGCCTCCTGGAGGGTGACGCCGGGGTTTGCTTCCAGGTGGTCCGCGAGGGCGCTCGCGCTCGCGTCGAGAGCGGTGGGCGTGCGCGCGGAGAGCAGGAGGAGTTGCGGGCGGGCCTCCGCGGGCGTGGACGCGGCGGCGGGGTGGGGCGCCTCCTCGAGGACCACGTGCGCGTTGGTGCCGCCGATGCCGAAGCTGCTCACGCCGGCGCGCCGCGGCTGCGCACCGCGGGGCCACGGGTGGGGCTTCGTGTTCACGAAGAAGGGGGAGGCCTCCAGGT
>DATMKA010000067.1:0-3777 GCA_035553595.1 Thermoplasmatota archaeon
CCGAGTAACCTAAGGGGAACGTCGCGCCGCCCCCGGGCGCCGAGCCCAGGCGGCGCGCGCAGCCTCCACCCCAACAGAGGCCACCCGGAAGCCGGCCATCCCGAAGCCGCCCACCGCAAGCCCGAGGCCTGCCCCCGCCACCACGTCCGACAGGTAGTGCACCCCGAGGAGGAGGCGGCTCACGGCCACGAGCAGGATCCACAGGAAGGCCACCAAGAGGAGGGCGAAGGCCGCCAGGCGGTGCCGCACTCCCCGAAGGATGAGCCACCCCATGAGGCACGCAAAGAGGGCCGCGGCCGCGGCATGGCCGCTCGGGTAGCTAAAGCCCAAGGCGGAGACGAGGCCTGCCTGGGGCCGGGGCCGCGCGAACCACGCCTTCATGCCCCACACCATCGCCTCGTTGAGGACCGCAAGAATGGGGATGCGGAGGGCCTCCCGCCGGTGGCCCCGCGCGAGGAGGATGAGCACGGCCACGGCGAGCACGGTGGCCATGGCGGCGAAGCTCCCGAGGTCGCTCACGGTGGCCATCACGAGCACCACCTCCGGGCTTGCGTAGGGCCGCAGGGCCTCGTGCACCCCCTCGTCGTACCGGGAGAGCCCCTGCAGCCCGTCCGCGAAGTCCTCCGTCGTCTCCCAGAACAGGAGGAGGCCCGCCACCCCGACGAGGAACCATGCGACGTCCCGCCGGCGGAGGCGGGCACGCAGGAGGCGGAGGGGACCCATCACCCCTCCGTGTGGGCCCTCGCCGGGAAGGGTTTTTCTCCTGCCCCAGGGCCTCGCAACCCTTAAGCGGGGGTCCCCATTTTGACGGCCATGCTTTCCCGGGACACCCTGAAGGCGCACGTGGGGCGCTACAACCAGGAACACCTGACGGTCGGCGTCATCGCAAGCCACAGCGCCGTGGACGTGTGCGACGGCGCGGCCGACGAGGGCTTCCGCACCCTCGCCGTGAGCCAGCAGGGCCGCGAGAAGACCTACGCGCGCTACTTCAAGGCCCACCGGGACAAGAAGGGCAACCTCGTCCGCGGCTGCATCGACGACACCTGGGTCCTCCCCAAGTTCGGCGACGTCATGGACGTCAAGAACCAGGAGCGCCTCCGCGCGAACAACACCATCTGGGTGCCCAACCGCAGCTTCACCGTGTACTGCGGCATCGACAACGTCGAGGAGCGCTTCGAGGTGCCCATCTTCGGCACCCGCAGCATGCTCCGCAGCGAAGAGCGCAGCGAGCAGCGCGACTACTACTGGCTCCTCGAGCGCGCCGGCCTCCGCTTCCCCGAGAAGATCAAGGACCCCCGCGACATCAACGAGCTTGCCATCGTGAAGCTCCACCACGCGAAGAAGAAGCTCGAACGCGGCTTCTTCACCGCCGCCTCCTACCAGGAGTACCAGGAGAAGAGCGGGGAGCTCCTGCGGCAGGGCGTCATCGACCAGGAGAGCCTCGACAAGGCCCGCATCGAGCGCTACATCATCGGCCCCGTCTTCAACTTCAACTTCTTCTACAGCCCCCTCGCCGACGCGGGTGAGGAGCCCATCGAGCTTCTCGGCGTGGACTGGCGCTTCGAGTCCAGCCTCGACGGCCACGTGCGCATCCCCGCCGCGCAGCAGCTCCGCCTCCACGGCAAGCAGGCCATCCCCGAGATGACCGTGGTGGGCCACAACACCGCCACCGTGCGCGAAAGCCTCCTTGAGGAGGCTTTCGACATGGCGGAGAAGTTCGTGACCGCGAGCAAGGAGCACTACAAGCCCGGCATCATCGGGCCCTTCTGCCTCCAGACCTGCGTGGACAAGGACATGAACTTCTGGATCTACGACGTGGCTCCCCGCGTGGGCGGCGGTACCAACGTGCACATGGCCGTGGGCCACCCCTACGGCAACGCCACGTGGCGCAAGCCCATGAGCACCGGCCGCCGCATCGCCATGGAGCTCCGCCGCGCCGTCGAGGAGGACCGCCTTCTCGATGTCGTCACCTGAAGCCCCCACGGAAGGAGCGGCCCGGGAGTTCCCCCGCCGCTTCGACACTCCGGACCGCGTCCCCTACCGCATGCGCGGCTTCCGGGACATGTGGAAGGTCGTCCGCAGCGGCGGCTTCGGCGACGCGAAGGGGGCGAAGGCCCTCGCGCACCAGGTGCCCCGCGCTCCACAGGTTCCCGCGAAGCTCCCTGCAGCGCCAGCGAACGAGGTGCGCGTCACGTGGGCGGGCCACAGCAGCTTCGTCCTCCAGACTGCGGGCAGGACGCTCCTCCTCGATCCCGTGTGGAGCCCCAAGCTTCCCGGGAACACGCCCCGCATCACGCCCGTGGGGCTTCCCTGGGAGGCCCTGCCCCCGGTGGACGCGCTCCTTGTGAGCCACAACCACTACGACCACCTCGACAAGCCCACCGTCACGCGGCTTCCCCGCGACACGCCCTGCTTCGTGCCCGCGAACCTCGGCCCCTGGTTCCGGAAGCTCGGCTTCACGCGCGTCACCGAGATGGACTGGTGGGAAACGGCGGCGCTCGGCGACCTCGAGGTGAGCTTCGTGCCCGCGCAGCACTGGAGCCGGCGCACCCCCTTCGACACCAACAAGACCCTGTGGGGCGGCTTCGTCGTCACGCCCCCGGGCGGCGCCGGCCGCACCTACTTCGCCGGGGACTCCGGGCACAACGCCACGTGGTTCAAACAGATTGGGGAGCGCTTTCCCGGCATCGACCTCGCCCTCATCCCCATCGGCGCCTACGAGCCCCGCTGGTTCATGGAGCCCGTCCACATGAACCCCGAGGAGGCCCTCCAGGTGTTCCGGGACGTTCGCGCGAAGCGCTTCGTGCCCATGCACTGGGGCACCTTCTCGCTCACGCGCGAGCCCCTCCCGGAGCCCCCCGAGCGGCTACGTGCTGCGTGGGCGCAGGCGGGCCTCCCGCGGGAGAACCTGTGGGACCTCGCGCTCGGCGAGACGCGCACGCTCCGCATCCCCTGATCAGGAGAGGCCGAGGGCGGAGAGAAGCTGGTCGCGCCCGAAGGGCTTCTCCAGCACAAGGGCCACGGCCGCCTCCTGGAAGCCCTCGTCGTGCTCCATGGGCGGAAGCCCGCCCGTCATCAGGATGCGACGCCCTTCCGGCCGCGCGCGGCGCCCCTCCCGGAGCACCTCGATGCCGTCGATGGCCCCGAGGCGGTAATCGCTGAGGATGAGATCGAACTCGCCCGAGGCGGCAAGAGCGCGGGCCCGCTCCGCATCCGCCACCGGCGTGAGCCGGACGCCTTCCCCGGCCGCCCGCGTCACGATGCGGGCGACGTAGCGGAGAATCTCCGGCTCATCGTCGACAATGAGAAGGTTCCGATACTGCAAGCTGATAGCCCCCGCGAGGTGGACCGACGGCCAGGCTCAACTGCCCGAAAACCTGGCCGGCAGCCCGCTTCGCGCTTCCCGGTTCCCCCTCCGGGGTCAAGGGAGTATTGAATCACTCTTTTTACCGATTCGGGGGACCCTGAGGGGAACGGGCGGCCTGCAGGCGGGCCCACGCCTGCGCCATGGCATCCACCCGGGGGTGCTCCAGGGGGCCCGTGCGGCCGCCCCGCTGGACCCGCAGGCCCTCCTTCCGGGGCAGCACCTCCCCCGCGAGGGCCGCGGCAACCCCCGCCTCCCGCAGGGCCGCGAGAACCCCCTCCGCGGCTGCAGCGCGGGCCGTGATGACGAGGGTGCCCTCGCTGTTCACGGCGTAAGGGTCGAGGCCGAAGAAGCGGCACGCCTCCGCCACGACCGGGTCCACGCTCACCGCGTCAAGGTTCACCTGGAGCCCC
>DATMKA010000068.1:0-14803 GCA_035553595.1 Thermoplasmatota archaeon
ATGTACTTGCGCTGCTCCTCGGTGAGGGTGTCGATCTTCAGACCCATGCCGGCGAGCTTGAGGGCGGCGACCCGGCGGTCGAGGTCCTCGGGCATCGAGTACACCTCGGGCTTGAGCTGCTTGTGGTTCTCGAGCATCCACTTCGCGCCAAGGGCCTGGTTCGCGAAGCTCATGTCCATGACCTCCGCGGGGTGGCCTTCGGCGGCGGCGAGGTTCACGAGGCGGCCTTCGCCCACCACGAACACGGTGCGGCCGTCGCTGAGCTTGTACTCCTCGACGTTGGGGCGGGGCTGCTTGACTTCTTTCGCGGCGGCGCGGAGGCTCTTGAGGTCGATCTCGATGTCGAAGTGGCCGGAGTTCGCGAGGGTGGCGCCGTCCTTCAGCTTCGCGATGACGTTCTTGTCGATCACGTGCTTGTTGCCGGTGACGGTGACGATGACGTCGGACTGCGCGGCAGCCTCCGCCATGGGCATCACGCGGAACCCGTCCATGGCGGCCTCGATGGCGTGGATGGGGTCGATCTCGGTCACGATCACGTTCGCGCCCATGCCGCGGGCCCGCATCGCGAGGCCCTTGCCCACCCAGCCGTACCCGGCCACGGTGAAGGTCTTGCCCGCCACGAGCATCGCAGTTGCGCGGAGGAGGCCGTCAATCGTGGACTGGCCCGTGCCGTACCGGTTGTCGAAGAGGTGCTTCGTCTTCGCGTCGTTGATGGCGAGGATGGGGTACTTCAGGACGCCGTCCTTGGCCATGGCGCGGAAGCGGGTCACGCCGGTGGTGGTCTCCTCGTTGCCGCCGAGGACCTTCCCGAGGTGCTCCTTCTTCACGGTGTGGAGGCGCGTGACGAGGTCGGCGCCGTCGTCCATCGTGATGTCGGGCTGCTGGTCGAGGGCGTAGTCCACGCACTCGTAGTACTCCTTCTCGTTCACGCCGCGCCAGGCGTACACGTGGATGCCCTTCGCAGCGAGGGCGGCCGCGATGTCGTCCTGGGTGCTGAGGGGGTTGCTGCCGCAGAGCACGACCTTCGCGCCGCCCGCCTGCAGGACCTCCATGAGCACGGCCGTCTCCTTGGTGACGTGGAGACAAGCGGCGAGGGTCTTGCCCTGGAAGGGCTTGCTCTTCGAGAACTCCTCCTTGAGGAGGGCGAGCACGGGCATGCTGTGGGCGGCCCAGCGGATGCGCTTCTCGCCTTCGGCGGCGAGGCTCATGTCCTTGACCTTGTAGGGCGGCGGGGTGGCCATGGGAGTGACTCCGACGTGGGGGCGAAAGCCCACCCCATAGAAGTAGCTTACCAGCGCCCGCCTGGCTGTGCAGGCCCTACTTCCCGCGCTTCGGGGGCTTCTTGTGCGCCGACCTTCAGAAAGGTCGATCATCAGCCATGGGTCCTGCGGACCCAATCTTCCGGGTACGCGAGGGGCCGCACACCGCTCCAGCGGCTCACTTTCCGCGCTTGGGCGGCTTCTTGTGCGCCGTCTTCTCGTGCATCTCCGGCGGCAGGAGGTTGGGGATGCCCTCCTCGATGGGGTACCGGAAGTCGCACGCCTCGCAGTGGAGGTCGCCGCTCACGACCTCCTGCCCCTCCTCGTGCTCCACCGTGAGCTTGAGGTCCGTCTTGTGGACGGGGCAGCAGAGGATGTCCATGAGGTCCCGCTTCATGGGCCGCCCATCGCGCGGGGGGTAGAAGAGGCTTTGCGTCGGTCCCCACCGGTTCCGCCGGGAGCCCGGACCTCGCCCACGAGGAGCTCCACCGGTGCCGCCGCGTAGGCCTGCCGCAGCTTCTCGAGGCTGTCGAAGCGGGGCGCGGACAGGCGGCGGCACGGCACCCGGAAGGGGATGCTCGGCACCGCGAAGGGCCACGGGTCCACGGTGACGTGGCCGTCCCCGCCCTCCACCACGAAGGTGTCGTGCCCCTCGAGGTCCACCTCCCAAGGGCTCTCCCACGCGTCGCAGATGAAGAGGCTGAGGCCGTCGAGGAACCGCAGCCACTCGAACTGAAGGTGGATAGGCTCGGGCAGGTCGTAACCGGTGCCCTCGTACCCCAGCTCTTGGAGGAGCCGGGTCTGCCGCTCGCGCTCACTCTCGTAGAACTGCTTGTCCTCCGGGTCCGCCTTGCGTCCAAAGAACTGCATGCCGTGGAGGCTCACGAGAAGACCCACGTGCGGGTCCATGGCGACGGCGCGGTCGATGCCGCGCCGCCAGAGGTCACGGTAGTGCCAACCGGGCATGTGGCGGAAGCTGTAGGGGATGCCTGTGGCGGGGTCGAGAAGAGGGTCCGCGTCGGACTCGATCCAGCCGTTGTCGTGGAGGCGCGCCGCCGCGATGAAGGCGCTCGGAGGCGCCGGAGGATCGCGCAGGCTTGCCGCGAACTCGCCGGTGAGGCGGGCATGGTCGGCCTGGCGGAACAGGAGGAGGCCCCCGGGGGTGGACTGGACGATCACGGGGGTTCCTGGGTGGCGGGGAGACAAAGCAGTTCCGCCTCCACCTCCCGGAGGGATCCCTCTCCTATCCTGGTGATGGGCAGGAGGCCGCCTGCGCGAGCCGGCCCCCGCCTGCTGCAGCGTGGGGGTTGCGGCAGCGCGCCCGCTGCCGCACGAAGGCGGCTGCCCGGATCCGCCCCCCGCAACGAAAAGGTGATATGTTCGTCACCAATCAATGCAGGAGCCTTCCGGGCCGAGGCGCCCGGTTCTCTTGGAAACAAGCGGATCGAAGCCTTAGCGGAGGCTCTAAAACTAGGTGAGAACCCAATGAAAACTACCACCCTACTCCTGAACGCCGCCCTTGGGCTCCTCCTCACGGTCGGCTTCATGTTCCCGACCGCCACGGCAAAAGACCCCGCCACCGTCAACCTGCCAGGGGTCTACCTCGGGGAGTGCATCGTGAACGTCGGCTCCTGCGCCGGCGACTGCGAAGTGAACGTCGGCCTCGGCGCGACCTGCCGCTCCGATGCCAACTGCTTCATCAACGCCGCCACCTGCGCGGGCGGGGGCAACTGCATGGTGAACGGCGGCTACTGCGGCTACGGCGGCACGTGCGACGTGAACCTTGGCTGGTGCTACGGCGACTGCGAGATCAACATCGGTTACTGCGGCCCCACCGGCAACTGCACGGTGAACGTGGGCGACTGCTGGGGCACCGACTGCGGCTCCACCGCCGACATCGCGATCCAGCTCGGCGACGGCACCACCCTCAACCCCTGCAACCTGGAGGACGTGGCCATCGGGCACGAAATCAATATCAGCCGCCTGCTTTCCCGTCAGGCGACCGTGGACGTCCTCGCCTGAGCCTCAGCCCACGCTGAAGTACTCCGCCTCCGGGTGATGGAACACGACGGCGCTGACGCTCGCCTCGGGATCCATCATGTAGCCCTCGGTGAGCTGGATGCCGAGGCGTTCCGGCCGGAGGAGTCGGAAGAGCTTCGCCTGGTCCGAAAGGTCAGGGCAGGCGGGGTAGCCGAAGCTGAAGCGGCGGCCGCGGTAGCTTCCCTTGAACAGGTCCCTTAACGTGAGCGATGGATCGTCGGGGAAGCCCCAGGCCGTCCGCAGCCGCTGGTGAAGCCGCTCCGCGAACGCCTCCGCTGTCTCGAGGGCGAGGGCCTGGAGGGCGATGCTTTTCAGGTACTCGCCCTCGGCCTTGAGGCGCTCCGCGTGCTCGCGGACGCCCACGCCCGCCGTCACGGTGAACATCGCGAGGGTGTCCACGTCCCCGCTTCCGACCGGGGCGAGGTAGTCGCTGAGGCAGCGCCGGGGGCTCGTCCGCTGGCGGGGGAAGCGGAAGCGCTCGATGACCTTCTCGCCGGGCGCTTCCGGATCGTACACCAGCACGTCGTCCCCGTCGCTGTGGGCGGGGAAGAAGCGGTAAATCCCGTGCGCCGTGAGCCACTTCTTGCGGGCGGCTTCCTCCATGAGGGCCTCCACCTGTTCGTGGAGGCGGCGGGCTTTCTCGTCGCCCTCGGCGAGGAGCTTCCGCACGTCGCCTTTCAGGCCCAGGTGCTTGCTGTAGAGCATCAGGGGGTTCACGTAGGGGTAGAGGGTGCGGGGATCGACGTCGCGGAGCAGGTGCTCCTGGAAGTCCGGAGCCTTTGGGAGGGGCGCCACGCGCGCGAGGGGAACGATGGCGTCGAGCGCACCGCCGCTGCCGCCCTCCGTGGGTGAGATGGAGGCGCTGAAGCCTGCGTACTCGGCTTCCACGCGCTTCAGGAGGCCGGTGCGGTCCCCCGCGAGGAGTTCGTTCGCAAGGGCGAGCCCGTCCATGGCGTCCTTGGCGTAGAGCGTGGGTCCCGCGTGCTGGGGCGCGATGCGGGTGGCGGTGAACTTCTTGGTGAGGGCTGCACCCCCCACGAGGAGGGGCACCTGGATTCCGGCCGCTCGGAACTCTTCGGCCGTGCTCACCATCTGCTGCGCGCTCTTCACGAGGAGACCGGAGAGGCCGATGGCGTCCGGCCGGTGCTCCCGGCAGGCCTGGATGAGCGTTTCCGGTGCCACCTTGATGCCGAGGTTCACGACTCGGAACCCGTTGTTGGTGAGGATGATGTCCACCAGGTTCTTCCCGATGTCGTGGACGTCCCCCTTCACGGTGGCGAGGAGGACTTTCCCTTTGGTGGCCGCCTCCGACCGCTCCATGTGGGGCTCAAGATGGGCGACCGCGGCCTTCATGGCCTCGGCGCTCTGGAGAACCTCCGCGACGATGAGATCGTTCGCGTTGAAGAGCCGGCCCACCTCGTCCATGCCGGCCATGAGGGGCCCGTTGATGATCTCGAGGGGCTTGCGCGTCTGGAGGGCAAGGTCGAGGTCCTCCGTGAGCCCCTCCTTCGTGCCCTCGATGATGCAGCGCGCAAGGCGCTCGTCCAGGGGCAGGCTTGCCCGGTTGGATTTGATTGCGGCGGCCTTCCGGTCCCGGAAGTGTGCGGTGAAGCGGCCCACCGGGTCGTCCCCTCGGTCGAAGAGCACGTCCTCGGCAAGGCGCCGCTCCTCCTCGGGGATGCTCGGGTAGCGGGTGAGGGCTTCCGTGTTCACGATGGCGTAAGTCAGCCCCGCTTGCACGCAGTGGTGCAGGAACACGGAGTTCAGGACCTCGCGGCCCGCGGGCGGGAGCCCGAAGCTCACGTTGCTCACGCCGAGGATGGTGGCGCATTGGGGGAATTCCCGGGTGATGCGGCGGACGCCCTCGATGGTTTCCGCAGCGCTCCCCCGGTACGTCTGGTCGCCGGTGCCCGCGGGGAACACGAGGGGGTCAAAAATGATGTCTTGGGGCGGGATGCCGTACTTGCGCGTGAGGAGATCGAAGGAGCGGCGGGCAACCTCGATCTTGCGGTCGGCCGTGACCGCCATGCCCTGCTCGGGGTCCTCGTCGATGCAGCCCACGACCACGGCGGCGCCGTAGGCTCGCAGGAGGGGGCACACGCGCTCGAAGCGCTCTTCGCCGTCCTCGAGGTTGATGCTGTTCACGATGGCTTTCCCCTGCACGGAGCGGAGGAACAGCTCGATCACGTCGGGGTCGGTGGAGTCCACCATGAGGGGCGCGCGCACCTTCCGCGTGAGGTGGGGGAGGAAGGCCTGCATGTCCTCGACCTCGTTCCGATCCGGATCCGCGAGGCAAACGTCCACCACTTGGGCCCCGTTCCGCACTTGGGCGCGGCCGACCTCGCTCGCCTCCTCCCACGCTCCCTCGGCGATGAGGCGCTTGAACTTGCGGCTGCCGATGACGTTCGTTCGCTCGCCCACGAGGATGGGGCGGTTCGCAGGATCGACCTCGAGGAACTCCACGCCGGACAGGATCTGCCGCGGCGTGGCGGGGGGCGCGCGCGGCGCGAGGTCCGCGACGGCGGCGGCGAGGGCGCGGATGTGCGCGGGTGTGGTGCCGCAGCATCCGCCCACCAGGTTCACCCACCCGTTCTCCGCGAACCGTCGCAGCTTCCGGGCAAGACTCTCCGGGGTCTCGTCGTAGTGGCCGTTCTCGTCCGGGAGGCCCGCGTTGGGGTAGACGCTCACGGGGCACGTGGCGAGGGCGGCGAGGCTCCGCACGTGGTCCGCCATGAAGTCGGGGCCCGTGGCGCAGTTGAGGCCCACCGCAAGGGGATGCAGGTGCTCGAAGCTCGCGTAGAACGCTTCCACGCTCTGGCCCGCGAGCATGGTTCCCATCGGTTCGATGGTGCACGAGAGGAGGACGGGGATATCTCGGCCCAGTTCCGTCTGGGCATGCTGGATGCCGACGCCAGCCGCTTTCACGTTGAGGGCATCCTGGCTTGTTTCCACGAGGAGCGCGTCCGCGCCGCCCTCCATGAGGCCGAGCGCTTGCTCCCGGTAGGAGGCGACAAGCTCGTCGAAGGTGGTGCCGCCCGTGAGCGAGAGCGTCTTCGTGGTGGGGCCGATGGAGCCCGCGACGAAGCGGGGCTTCTCGGGGGTGGACCAGCGGTCGCAGGCCTCGCGAGCAAGCCGCGCTGCGACCCGGTTGATTTCGCGCGCCTTCCCGGAGAGCCCGTACTCCGCGAGCACGAGTGCCGTGGCGCCAAAGGTGTTGGTCTCCACGATGTCGGCTCCTGCTTCCAGGTAGGCCTCGTGGATGCCGCGCACCACGTCGGGGCGCGTGAGGACGAGGTGCTCGTTGCAGCCCTCGTACTGGGGCCCGCCGAAGTCCGCGGCCGTCAGGTTGGCCTGCTGGAGCATCGTGCCCATGGCGCCGTCGAGCACGAGGATGCGCTCCCGGAGGAGGGCGGCGAGGCGGGTCATGCGCGCAGCTCCTTCACGATGCGCGTCACGACCTCGTCGCCGAGGCGCGTCTCGTTCATGGGCATCACGTGGAGGCCCACCTTGGTCTTCAGGCCGCGGTCGCGTGCGCCGTCCCGGAGCGCGAGGCCCGTCTCCACGCATACTTGGACGCTTTCCTCGGCCACGTTGCGGGCGCCGCGGAGGCGCGCCTCCACGTTCGGGGGAACCTTCACGTTGGGGATGTTGTGCTTGAGGAAGTCGAGGGTGCGGGTGGACTTGAAGGGGCTCGTGCCCACAAGGATGGGCACCTCTCCAGTGAGGAGGCCCCGTGCTTCGGCGGCGGCAATGAAGTCGAGGGAGGTCTCGGCTTCCCACGTGATCTGCGTCTGGAAGAAGTCCGCGCCCGCCTCGAGCTTCGCGCGCATGTAGGACTCCTCCTGGTTGCGCCACGGGATGAGGACGCCTCCCGTGAAGAAGTGGAGGGGGTCGATGGATTGGGGGGGCTTCGGGGGCGCGAAGCGGTTCATGTAGCGGCGGGCGGTCGCGCCTGTCACGTCGGGAATCAGGAGCCCCTTTGCGAGGAATTGCTTGATGCCGGCGATGAGCTCGATGGCGTTCACGCTGTCCACCCGCTTCTCCTCAGGGTAGTCGCCCTCCTTGGGGTGGTCGCCGGTCATGACCACCACGTTGCGGATGCCGAGGACGTGCGCTCCGAAGAGCCACCGCTGGATGCCGGGGAGGGTGTCGTCGCGGCACGTCACATGGGGGAGGACGTCCACGCCGAGGTCGAGGATGAGGTGGCCCACGGCGGCGGGGTCCACGCGGACGCGAGCCGAGGGGTTGTTGGGTGTGTTGATGGCCGCGAGGTGGGGGAGGCATTCGAGCCGGGCAATCTCCTCGAGGCGGGGCCCCACGTTCGCGCCCTTGGGGAGGAGCGCCTCGAAGGTGATGGGGAAGGCATCGCGGCGGACGCGCTCGCGGAAGCGGCGCTCCTCAGGCAGCGCGCCGGGATGCTTGAGGGGAGTGAAATCGGGCATTATGATGCGTCCTGTGCATTTCGGGGGCGATGGGAAACCGGGTCGGGAGCAGGATGAAAGGAAAAGGGGGCGTCGCCGCCCCGGGTGCGCGGGCTCAGAGGCCGCCGAGGCGGCGGAGGGTGTCGGCCTTGTCCGTGGCCTCCCAGGGGAGGTCGAGGTCGGCGCGGCCGAAATGACCGTAGGCGGCCACCTGGCGGTACAGGGGGCGGCGGAGGTTCAGCTCGCGGATGAGGCCCGCGGGGCTGAAGTCGAAGGTCTTCTTCACGAAGCCCTGGATGTCGTCGTCCGTGAGCTTCCCTTGGGCCGTGCCGAAGGTTTCCACGTTGATGGAGACGGGCTGGTGGTGGCCGATGGAGTAGGCGAGCTGGATCTGGCACTTCTTGGCGAGGCCGGCTGCGACCACGTTCTTCGCGGCGTAGCGCGCGCCGTAGGCCGCGGAGCGGTCCACCTTCGTGGGGTCCTTGCCGGAGAAGGCGCCGCCGCCGTGGGGGGCCGCGCCGCCGTAGGTGTCCACGATGATCTTGCGCCCGGTGAGGCCGGTGTCGCCGAAGGGGCCGCCGCGCACAAACTTGCCGGTGTGGTTGATGAAGTACTCCGTGCTCGGCGTGAGGAAGCCCTCGGGGAGGTAGCCCTTCTGGATGTACTCGTCGATGACGGGCTCGATCACGTAGGCGATGATGCGCTTGCGGAGATCTTCGGTGCTGATGTCGGGGTCGTGCTGGGCCGCGACGACGATGGCCTTCGCGTGCTTGGGCTTCCCGTTCTCGAACTCCACGGTCACCTGGGTCTTGCCGTCGGGGCGGAGGTGGGGCACGATGTGGTGCTTGCGCACTTCGGCGAGGCGGCGGGCCAGGCGGTGGGCGAGCTGGATGGGGATGGGCATGAGCTCGGGCGTCTCGTCGGTGGCGTAGCCGAACATGAGGCCCTGGTCGCCCGCGCCGATGTCGCTCGCGTTGAGGGAGACGCCCTGGGCGATGTCGGGGGACTGCTCGTTGATGGCGGTCATGATGCCGCACGTCTCGGCCTCGAGACCGTAGGCGGCGCGGGTGTAGCCGATGTCGGCGATGATCTGGCGGGCGAGGCGGGGAATGTCCACGTAGCAGTTGGTCGTGATCTCGCCCGCCACGAACACGGTGCCGGTGCAGGTGAGCACCTCGCAGGCCACGCGGCCCTCGGGGTCCTTGGCGAGGATGGCGTCGAGGACGCCGTCACTGATCTGGTCCGCCAGCTTGTCCGGGTGGCCTTCTGTGACGGACTCGGACGTGAAGAGGAAACGGTTCTTGCCCATGCGACACCTGCCTTAGTTGGGCCAGTCACACCCGTGACCGTATTAATAACTTGGTACCCAGGTAATTCGTGGGAGTAATGTTCCCCCAAGCTATTTGGGCGCTTGCCGGATTACCAGCGCACATGGAACGGCTCGTGGACCTGCACGCGCACTCGACGGCAAGCGACGGCAGCCTCACGCCCCGCGACCTCGTGCGCCTCGCAAAGCACCAGGGCCTCAGCGCCCTCGCCCTCACCGACCACGACACCCTCGACGGCCTCGAAGCGGCGCAGGACGCAGCCGCCGCGGAAGGCCTCGAGCTCGTCCCCGGCGTGGAGCTCGCGGTCGACAGCCCCGCGGGCGAGGTCCACCTGCTCGGCTACCTCATCGACCCCCAGGACGCGGCCTTCCAGCGCATGCTCGCTCGCGTCCGGGACTTCCGCGCGAACCGGAACCCCCAGATTATTGCGAAGCTGCGCGCCCTCGGCCTGGACATCACGCTGGAGGAGTGCGCGATGGAGGCTGGCGCCGGCACCCCCATCGGGCGGCCCCACATGGCCTCCGTCCTTCTCCGCAAGGGGTACGTCTCCTCCATCCAGGAGGCCTTCGAGCGCTTCCTGGCAGACGGCGCCCCCGCCCACGTCCCCAAGGAGAAGCTCCCGAGCGCCGTCGCCATCCGCGCCATCCATGACGCGGGCGGCGTCGCCGTCCTCGCCCACCCCATTACCATCCCGGAGACGCAGCGTTGGCAGGTGCTCGAAGCCATGGCGCGCGAGGGCCTCGACGGCGTCGAGGTCGTCTACCCGAAGCACGACCCGGCCTTCCGACTGGAGCTCGGCCGCCGTGCCCTCGCCCTCGGCCTCGTCGCGACCGGTGGCTCCGACTTCCACGGCTCCCGCAAGCCCGACACGGCCCTCGGCACGGGCATCGACAACAACGTCTCCGTCCCCTACACCGTCCTGCAGTCCCTCAAGGACCGGAGGGCCACGCGATGAGCCTCGCGTGGAAGTTCTGTCCCGTCTGCGCGGCGCCCCTCGGTCGCAAGGAGATGGGCGGCCTCCCCCGCGCCCACTGTCCCCAGTGCGGCGCGCTCTATTTCGAGAACAGCAAGCCCTGCGTGGGGGCGCTCATCGAGCGCGACGGGAAGCTCCTCCTCGGCGAGCGCAACCGCGACCCCTTCAAGGGATGGTGGGACATTATCGGTGGCTTCTTGGAGAACGGCGAGGACCCCGAGGTGGGCGTCCTCCGCGAAGCCAGGGAAGAGACGGGGCTCGACGTGGAGCCCGTGGGCCTTCTGGGGGCGTGGGTGGATGCCTACGGCGACACCGGCATCTATGGACTGAACCTCTACTACCGCTGCCGCGTGATCGGTGGCGCGGAGGCGGCGGCGGACGACGTGAGCCGCCTCAAGTGGTGGCCCATCGACGCGCTCCCGCCCATTGCCTTCCCCCACACGGTGCATGTGGTGGAGGCGCTGCGGAAGGCGCCGCGGCTTCTATAGTGCCCATCCCGGCCGGAACCGCGGCGAGGCGGCGGGTCATGGAGAATTATTTCGGCCCTCCGCGAACCTCCGCCTCACCGCACCACCGCGGTTTCGGCCGAGCGCGGAAAGAACGGCAGGCAAACTGCTGTGGGGTCGGCGGAAAAATTGAGGATTTCTCGCAAGCCTCTGCGAACCTCTGATCCACTGACCCTCTGCGGTTCCGGCCGAGAACCGGCCCCCGCGGAAGGCCTCACGCGATCGGCAGCAGCTTCGGCGGCAGGAGCTTCCGGTCCTCGAGGGCGCTGAGGATCTTCTGGAGGCTCTGCTGCTCGGTCTCGTTGTCCGTGTCGCAGATGACTTCGCACGCGAGGGGCTCCTCGTAGGGCTGGTGGACGCCCACGAGGTCGTTCACTTCGCCGCGCTCGGCCTTCGCGTAGAGGCCCTTGGGGTCGCGGGCCTTCACTGTTTCCAGGGAGGCCTTCACGTACACTTCGACGAAGCGGGGGTTCATGGCGCGGGCGCGGTCGCGGTGGGCGCGGCGGGGGGAGACGGCGGCCACGATGGCGACAACCCCGTTCCTGCTGAGGAGCTGCGCGAGCCAGGCGAGGCGGCGCGTGTTCTCGTCGCGGGCGGCCTCCGTGTACCCCAGGTTGGGGCTGAGGGCCTTTCGGACTTCGTCGCCGTCCAGGTTCTCCACCTGGAGGCCGCGGGCCTTCAGCTCCTTTTCGAGGGCGGTGGCGAGGGTGGTTTTTCCGGCGGCCTGGATGCCGGTGAGCCAGAGGGTGAAGCCTTCGTTCATGGGGACACGCTCGTCAGAAGGGTGGAGAGGGAGCGACCTTCGAGGTCGTTGGGGATGGGGAGGCCGAGGAGCTCGAGCGCGATGGGGGTCACGTCGCGCAGGTCGAGCCCCTTGAGCTCGCGGCCGCGGCCGGGGCGGGCGGGGTCGTGGAGGATGAAGACGCCGTCCCAGTCGTGGGTGGCGTCATCGGGACCGATCTCGGTCTCATGGCTCCAGAGACTCGCGTTCCCGAGGCCTTGGTGCGCGCGCCAGTGGAGGTCGCCGAAGTACACGAGGAGGTCGGGCGCGTCCTGAACGTGGGGCCCGGTGTACACGTCCTCGGGGCGGACCACGCGCGTGTCAAGCTTCCGGCCCTGGTCGTCGGGGATGGCGCTGATGCGCGCGATGAGCTCCGAGCGGAGCCCCTCGTACTCGCCCTCCGTGACGATGCCTTCGGGTTCGCGGCCCATCTTGTTGATGAACAGGCGCCCGTAGTAGCCGCCGAGGCACCAGGCCTTCGTGCGCGACCAGTCCACGAGGGACGGGTCGAAGGGGGTAGTGCCCGTCACGGGCTCCTTGAGGACAAGGTAGCCCTCCTCCACGAGCCAGTCGTTGAGGTTGATGGCGCCGTCCATGCGCTTCCCGCCGTGGTCGCTCACCACGAGCACGATGGTGTCGGGCCCTGCGAGCTGGAGGAGGCGCCCGACGCGCGCGTCGGCCTCCTTGTAGTAATCGAGGATGGCGTGCTGGAGCGGGTTCGGCCCGGGGAACTGGCGGTGCTGCGGGTCGCAGAGCTTCCAGAGGCCATGGTGCATTCGGTCGGTGCCCATGTCCACCTCGATGAAGAGGTCCCAGGGCTTCGAGGAGAGCAGGAACTCGGCAGTGTCGTAGTGGAGGCGGCTCTGGGCGCGGATGTCCTCCACGAGGGAGGCCTTGTCCTCGCGGCGGTAGTTCTCCACGTCGAACTGGTAGGGCCGCCCCAGGTGCGCCTCAATCTCCTCGGCAAGGTCCAGCGGCCACGTCCAGGGCCGGTCGCGGCTTGGGGTGAGGAAGCAGGTGGTGAGGCAGCCGCGAACAGGGCGCGGCGGGTACGTCTGGGGGACGCCATGGACGATCACGTCGCGCCCCTCGCGCCCCACGAGGTCCCAGAGGCGGGGCTCCTTCACGCGGTCGCTGAAGGCAATCCATTGCCCGTCGTAGGTCCCACGGGTAAGGTTGCGGAACCCCGTGATGCCGAGCTTTCCCGGGTTCTTGCTCGTGAACATGACGCTCCACGCAGGCACCGTGATGGGGGGATGGGTGCTGCGGAGGCGACCCCACAGCCCCTGCTCGCGGAGGCGGGTGAGGTTGGGGAGATCCTTCGCGTAGGCCTCGAACACGAAGTCGGGGACGGCCCCGTCGAGGCCCAGGATCATGAGGCGGCGCCGGGAGGGCATCAGGGCCCGCTTGCATCCCGGATGCTTAACGGCAGCGTCTATCCATCCCCGGGGTTGCTAACAAGAGACAGGCCCGGTCGAGGCGGCTTCGGTCAGGATTCCCCCGCGACAAACGTTTATGACGCCGCCAGGTGTCGCGGGAGCGAGGCGCGGCCGGATGACCTCTAGGGCGAACGTGTGGATTGCAACGGGCGCGGTGGTCGCGCTCCTCCTCGGGGGCGTCGCCTGGTTCCTGCTCGCGCCGCCCACGACTCCGGCCTCCACCGTGGAGCCCCCGCCCCCTGACCGGGCCCTCGACGTGCTCCTGCTGCACGGCATCGACGTGTTCACGGAAGCAAATGACTACGGCGACTGGCCGGGCCTCCGCGCCGGCCTCCCTGCCTGGGGGTGGGAGGGGAAGGTGCTTCCCGTGAAGTACTACCCCTGCGACCGGGGGGCGCTCCTCGACCTGCACGATCACAAGAGCCACGACGCACACCATGGGGGCCCGGAGGCGCACCGTCTCGGGGGCGCCTGCGTCCCCGGCGGCGCCTTGGGCCACACCACCAATACCCCCATCGAGCACCTGGCGTACCACTTCGCGTGGCTCGTGGCGGACCGCTACGGCGACCGGTGCGTTCACGGGGTCGGCCACTCCATGGGCGGCCTCATCCTGCGCTATGCCGTGGCCGCCGTCGAAGCGAAGGCCAAGGGCGACCCGCGGTTCTCCGAGTTCCCTGAGCGGCTCTGCCTTCGGGCCGCAATCACTGCCGGCACCCCCCACGGCGGCACCTACGTGGCCGCCGGTTGCGAGGCGGTGCAGTGCCGCCAGATGGGGCCCGGCTCCCCGTTCCTGCAAGCCCTCGACGCCTTCCCGCACCCGAACGGCACGGGCGGCACCCGCTGGATCGCGATCGGGTCCGAGGACGACCGTGTCGTGAGCAACGCCTCCTCCCGCGCCTTCGACCCGGACGCGTGGGTGATCTACCAGAAGGCGGCCGACGTCACCCACAGCCTCGGCCGCTGGTACTACGACACGGTGTCCACGGACGCCGGGGCCCCCGCGTGGGTGTGGGCTCGCGGCTCGGCCGCGCCGTGGACCACGGGCAGCGCTTTCTGGCCGGCGCGCTGGACCTACCTCTCGCTCGCTCACCCCGTGTGGGGCTGCGGCACCGAGGCCGACCCCTGGCCGCTTACCCCGGGTGTTCTCACCCACGGGGAAGCGGACGCGGGGGCCGACTGTGTGTACAAGGCCCTGCCCGCGGTCGTCGTCGAGTCGGGACGCGCTGGCGAGTTCCGCCTTGAGATCCTCCCGGAGCAGGCGGGCGCCTGCGCTCCGGTTGCAGACCGGCCCGAGGCGCTCCGGTGCGAGGGCGCGCCGCTCCTCCGCCTCGCGGCGTCCGGGAGCGCCCGCGCGGAGTTCCGGCTCACCCGCGCGTGACGGGCTTACCGGTGGAAGGGGTCGGGGTGCTTGCGGATGGCCGCGAACACCTCGGGGCGGAGGATCTCCACGGGGGGTTCCGTGCCCTTCACCACGAGGTCGCGCACGAGGGTGCCGCTGAACTCGAGGCGCGCGGCGCGGCCGTGGCTGCACGTGCGCTCGCTCTCGAGCTGGCCGCAGGCGTTGCACCAGAAGTGGTCGCCGCGGATCGTGAGGGGCTGGATGCCGAGGTCGGGGAAGTCCTCGAACTTGCGGATGGCTTCCTCGGGGTGGTAGAAGTTGCCCACGCCCGCGTGGTCGCGGCCCACGATGAAGTGGGTGCACCCGAAGTTGCGGCGGAGGATCGCGTGGTGGATGGCCTCCTTGGGGCCCGCGTACTGCATCTCGTAGGGGAGGAGGCTGAACAGGACGCGGTCTTTGGGGTAGTAGTTCGCGAGGGCCGCCTGGTAGGCGTCGAGGATAACCTCGTCGCGGAAGTCGCCCGGCTTCTTGCGGCCCACCACGGGGTGGATGAGGAGGCCGTCCACGAGACCGAGGGCGAGCTTGTGGAGGAACTCGTGGGCCCGGTGGGGCGGGTTACGGGTCTGGTACCCGGCAACGGTGCGCCAGCCGCGCTCCCGGACGCCGCGAGGCGGAGGAGCGGCGCGCCCTCGCACCGGAGCGCCTCGGGCCGGTCTG
>DATMKA010000069.1:0-10894 GCA_035553595.1 Thermoplasmatota archaeon
CCGGACCCCTCGGAGATCCGGATGCTCGCGACCGACTACGACCGCACCCTCACCCACCCCGAGACGCTCCGCCTCGACCAGGACACCATCGACGCCCTGCAGGAGGCGCGCGCCCTCGGCCTCAAGGTGGTGGTCATCAGCGGCCGCGACATGGCCTTCCTGGAGCTCCACATGGGGCCCCACGTGGACGCCCTCGTGGGCGAGAACGGGTGCTTCTTCAAGCCGGGCCCCGACGCCGAGATGGAGTGCCTCTCCCACCGCCTCATGCCCCTCAAGGAAATCCTGGCTCACACGGGCCTCGACATCAGCTACGGCGAGGCCATGGCCGATGCGCCCGTGGAGCTCACGGAGCAGATCAAGCAGGCCCTCGGCGACCATCTCGCCCACGTGGACCTCATCCCCAACCGCGACCGCGTGATGCTGCTCCCCATCGGCATCGACAAGGCCGCCGGCATCAAGGTGGCCGCCGACCGCTTCGGCCTCACCCTCGACCAGGTGGCGGCAGCAGGCGACGGCGAGAACGACCTCCCCCTCCTCGGCACCGCGGGGTACCGCATCGCCGTGGCGAACGCCGTCCCCGAGCTCAAGGAGCTGGCCCACGTGGTCACCGACGAGCCCGGCGGCGTCGGCCTCGCCCACTGGATCCGCGAAGTGTGGATTCCCGCCCACCGCCGGGGCGCGCCCTCGGCCCAAAACCGTTAAACCGAGGCGGCGGCTCTCCCGCCCACATGCCCCACGCCGAGGTCCGCGGCATCCGCCTCCACTACGAGGAGGAAGGCCACGGGACCCCAGTTGTGCTTGTCCACGGCGGTCTCGGCTCCTCGGAGGACTGGCAGCACCAGGCGAGCGTCCTCGCGCGCCGCCACCGCGTCCTCCGCCCCGACCTCCGCGGCCACGGCAAGTCCACGCGCTTCGGGGAGCCCGGGAACCCGTGGAGCGCCCTCGACGTGGAGACCTTCACCGACGACCTCGCCGCCTTCCTTGAAGCGGTTCTCCCGGAGGACCGAGTCCACCTGGTGGGCGCGAGCATGGGAAGCCTCCTCTGCCAACGCCTCGCCACCGAGGCCCCCAAGCGCTTCCGGTCCCTCACCTGTGTGGCGAGCCCGCCCGTCGTGTCCGAAGCGCTGCGCCAGTTCCTCCGCAAGGGCCGCGCCGCGCCCCCGCCCCCCGCCGTTGCCGACCAGTACGCGCGCGTTCACGGCGAGCCCTACTGGCGCGACCTCCGCGACCGCCTCCTCGGCACCCTCGCCGAGATGCCGGAGGACGTGTACCCGCAGTCGCTCCTCCGCGGCTTCAAGGGCCCCGCCTGGGTGGTGGAGGCCTCCGACGATCCCACATACAGCCCTGTGAGCACCGCCTTCTGGTACGCGTGGCTTCCCCAGGCGCGCCTCGACCGGCCCACGGGCGGCCACTGGCTCTACAAGGACGGCGGCGCCGGCACCGCCTGGTTCAACGAAGGTCTCCAGCGGCTCCTCCAGGAGGCCGACCATGCCTGAAGCCGAGATCAACGGCATCCGCATCCACTACGAGGAGCGCGGCAACCCCGAGGGGGAGCCGATCGTGTTCTTCCACGGCGCCCTCGCAGCGCACCGCTCCTTCGCGGGGCAATTCCCCGCCGTTGCAGGCACCCACCGGATCCTCGCCTGGGACGCGCGCGGCCACGGAAGCTCGACCCACTACGGGGAAGAAGGGAACCCGTGGCCGAACATGGACCCCCGCGTGATGGAGCAGGACGCCATCGCCTTCCTGGAACAGGTGGCGGGCGGGCCCGCCCACGTCGTGGGCGTGAGCATGGGCGGCATCACGGGAAGCCGCATCGCCGCGTACCGACCCGACCTCCTGAAGAGCCTCACCCTCATCAGCGCGGCAAGCGCCCCCGACCCCCGGTTCGTGCAGCTCTTTGGCCGCATGACCCCCGATTCTTTCTCCGAGATGGAAAAGCGCCTCTTCCAGCGCTGGCACGGCGAGCCCTACTGGCGCGAGCTCGCCTCCCACTTCCTGGACTACTTCTCGAAGCTGCGGCCCGAGCGCTACCCCGGCGAGGCCGTGCGGGCGTACACGGGGCCCGTGCTTGTGGCGATTGCCACCGACGATGCCCTCCTCGGTCCCCAGCACCTCGTCAATTGGACCACCTGGTTCCCCCAGGCGAAGGTGCATGCCCCCGCCACGGGCGGTCACGCCTTCTTCGCGGACGGACGGCAGGGCACGAAGGGCATGAACGAGGCGCTCGTGGCGTTCCTCGGATCCTTGTAGAGTGCGGTCGTCTCCGCTGCTCCGCGACCTACTGGGCCCGGCGCTGCCTGAAGATCACAACGGGACGAAGGATACCTCAAAGGACACAAAGGGACCTTGGCTGGATCCGCGGACCCGGGCAGCGTAGGAAACGCGAAGGCGCGATGCAGCGAAGGAGCGCGAAGGGTCCACTGGGCCTTTCTCCACGGCTCCGCGTTATTCTGGCCTGCGCGGCCCAATCGACGCGAAGCAGCGGAGCAGCGAAGCAGCGGAGGGAGAGTGGACTACGCTTCAGGCATCCGCAGCCCGTGAACGCGCTTCACGCGCTCCCCGGTGAGGATCGTCCAGAGCTTGCGGTCGAGGTCCTGGAGGCCGCGGCGGGCATCGAGCACCATCTTCCGCTCCTCCTCCATGAAGTCCAGGATGTCCTTCATGGCCTCGTCCGAGTCGGGGAACCAGCCCATGAGGCGCTCACGGCGTGTCTCGCCGAGGGCCGCGAACTCCTCGCGCATGCGGAAGGGAAGCTCCACGTCCTCCGCCGTGAGCCCCCGGGGAAGCGGGTGCTCGGGAACGAAGGTGAGGAGGTTCGGGACGCCGTGGACGACGTCGGCGGGAAGCTGGCCCGCGAGCTCCTTGAGGCGGCGCTCGTCGCCCTCGCGGGCCCGGGAGAGGCCCCGGTCGAGGGAGCGCTTCACGTCGAGGTACTCGCTGAAGGCCTGGAGGACGGCCTCGGGGGTCATGCCTGGGCGATGCGGGGTGGGGGCCATGAAGGTTGGGGTAGCCGCGGCCTTCCCCAACTCTTATGAGGGTGCTATCCCGGTCTCCCCCTGTGGCCTTCGAGGATAACCCCATCCCGATCGTCCTGCTCTTCCTCGGCGGCATCGTCGCCTTCATCTTCTCCTGGAAGCGCCTCCAGCTTGCTTGGCTCGTCCGCGACACCCCCACGAGCAAGGTGGCCTCCATGGCGATTGGCCCTGTGGAGGTGCGGGGCCGCATCGAGCCGCTCACCGAGAAGGCCCTCGCCGTGGGCCCCCTGAGCCAGCGGCCGTGCGTGTGGTACCGTTACGAGATCAAGGAGTTGCGGCAGTCCGGCAAGAACCGCAGCTGGGTCACCGTGAAGGAAGGGAAGTACATGCCCGATTTCCTGCTGCGGGACGAGACAGGGGCCATCGTCGTGCGCCACGGCAACCGCACCCTTCCCCACAAGGAGACGACGGAACTCGATTCGGGCACCTTCGACGACCCAGAACCCCATGTGGCCGCCTTCCTGCGGAGCCTCGACATGGACCACGAGACGTGGCTCGGCTTCAACAAGAGCATGCGCTTCAAGGAGTACTTCATGCCGCCCGGCACGGAGGCCTACGTGCTCGCAACGGCCGAGCGGGACCCCAAGGCGCCCCGCACTGCCGAGGGGAACGAGAACCTCTTTCTGACACCCGAGGGGCGGATCCCCTTCGTGGTCCACTTCGGGCAGGAGACCGACCTCATCGGCAAGTATCGGCTGCAGTTTGCGCTGCTCCTTGCGGGAGGGATCGGGGCCCTTGCCCTCGCCATCGCTCTCCTCACCTCGCCCTGACCAAACCTTTAGGACCCGCGGCCCGGATGGGTGACCATCATGGTTGCCGGCACCCTCGCCGCCGTCGTGGGCCTAGTGGTCCTCGCCCTCCTCGTCTACGTCGTCGTCCTCTACAACAGCCTGGTGCGCGTCCGCAACAACGTGGACCGCGCCTGGGCGAACGTGGACGTCATCCTCCAGCAGCGGAGCGACGAGGTGCCCAACCTCGTGAACACCGTGAAGGGGTACGCAGCCCACGAGAAGACTGTCCTGGAGGAAGTCACGCGGGCGCGCGCCCACCTCACCGACGCACGCGGCAGCCCCGCCGCCCTCGCAGCCGCAAGCGCCGAGCTCTCGGCGGCCTTCACCCACGTCTTCGCCGTCGCGGAGGCGTACCCTCAGCTGAAGGCGAGCGACAACTTCCTCGCCCTCCAGAAGCGCATCAGCAGCCTCGAGGACATCCTGGCGGACCGCCGCGAATTCTACAACGACTCCGTCGCGATCCACAACACGCGCATCCAAGAGTTTCCAGACCTGCTCCTTGCAAACCAGATGCGCCTCACGCCCCGCGAGTATTTCAAGGCGGAGGGAGCGGCGCGCGCCGTCCCCTCGGTGAAGCCATGAGCGGGGAAGGGCTCGACTCCTACCCCTGGGGAGCCCTCCTGGTCGGCCTTGCGCTCATCTGGGGTGGAGGCTGGCTCATCCGTTGGGCCTGGAGGCACCTGCGCGCCCGCCGCACCTTTCAGGACGTAGCAACGGCGAAGGTCCGCTCTGCTGCCGTGGGCCCCGTCGAGCTGCGGGGCCGCATCGTGGCCGACCCCCGGGACGACCCTGTCGTCTCTCACCTCACTGGCAAACCGTGTGCCGCTATCGAGGCGCGGCTCGACCGAGTGCTCCCGCCGCGCCGCCTCGGGGATAGGGAGGAGCAGGTGCGCCTTGAGCCCATCTGGAGGTGCGACGTCGTGAGCTTTGGCCTCGACGACGGGACGGGCACCATGCGCGTCATCCCGAAGGGGAACCCGCTCCCGATGGAACAGGAGGAGAAGTGGTCAGGCAGTTTCGGGCGCGGAGGCCTGCCCTCCCTCAAGGCCCACCTCAAGCGGCGGGGAGTGGTGGTGGACCCGAAATGGCCGCTCCGGTACAGCGAGCGGCGGATCGACGAAGGAACCGAAGTCCAAGTCATCGGGACGGCGATTCGGGACGAGCACGCGACGACCGTCGAGGGGAACGCCGCGCTCATCGTCGTGCCTGAAGGCCGCGTCCAGTTCATGGTGCTGCCGTTGCAGCAGGCCACGGGCCTGGTGACACGAGGCGGCCTCGCCGTCCTCCTCGCGGCGGGGCTGCTGGGTGTCGCCACCATCGGGATCGGGATCCTCTTCGTCCTCGCAAATTAGGGCGAGCCCGTCAAGGCGCGACGGTAGGCCGCGAGGGCTGCGGTCGTTACCGGCCCCGGCTTCCCGCTCCCCACGGGCACACCGTCGAGGATGGTCAAGGGAAGGATCTCCGCCACGGTGCCCGTGAGGAAAATCTCCTCCGCCTCCACGAGGTCTGCCGGGTAGAGGCGTTCCTCGCGCACGGTGACCCCGCGCGCCTCCAACTGTGCGATCACGTCACGCCGCGTGAGCCCCGGGAGGATGCCGGCCTCGAGCGGGGGCGTGCGGACGACACCGCGCGTGACGATGAACAGGTTGCTCGCGCTCCCCTCCACGACTTCCTCGCCCTCCCCGCGGAGGAGCCCCTCGAAGGCGCCCTCGCGCTCCGCCTCGCCGCGCGCAAGGACGTGGGGGAGGTAGTTGAGGCTCTTGATGCGCGGGTCCAGGACTTCGGGAGGGGCCTTCCTGACGGCGGTGGTGACGGCACTCACGCCCTGGGTGTACTGGTCCTCCGTGTAGGGCACCGGGGCGGCCGTGGCGAGAACGGTGGGCTTCGGGTCGCGGTGGGGCCCGAGGCCGCCGCCCACGCCGCGCGTGACGGTGATGCGGAGCCGCGCCTCGCGGAGGCTCTCCAGCCGCAGCAGTTCCGACAGCACGGTCGGCCAGTCCACATCGGGCGAGGGGATGGCGGTGAGGGAACAGGACTGGTGCAGGCGCGCGAGGTGCGCCGCGAGGCGGGGGACGCGCCCATCGTAGGCGCGGAGCGTCTCGAAGACGCCGTCCCCGTACAGGAAGCCGCGGTCCTGCACGCTCACGGTGGCCTCCGCGGCGGGAACGATGCGGCCGTTCAGGAACACGTGCTTCATGGGGCCTCCGCGCCAAGCGCCGCAAGAAGCGCTTTCGCCTTCGCGAGGGTTTCCTCGTACTCTTTCGCGGGGACGCTGTCCTCGACGATGCCCGCGCCCACCTGCAGGTGCGTCGCGCCGTCCTTCACGAGGAGGGTACGGATGAGGATGTTGAGGTCCACGTCCCCTGTGGCGCTGAACCACCCGATGCTCCCCGTGTAGGGGCCGCGCCGGACCGGCTCCAGGCGCTCGATGATCCTCATGGACTCCACCTTGGGGGCGCCCGTGATGGTGCCGCCCGGGAAGAGGGCGCGGAGGGCGTCCACGGGGCCGAACCCGTCGCGGAGCGTCCCCTCCACGTTTGAGACGAGATGGTGGACGGCGCGGTAGGTCTCCACGGTGAGCAGTTCGTCCACGCGCACGGAGCCGTACTCCGCGACGCGCCCGATGTCGTTCCGGGCGAGGTCCACGAGCATCACGTGCTCCGCGCGCTCCTTCTCGTCCGCCGCAAGCTCCGCCTTGAGGGCCGCGTCCTCCTCCGGGTCGGGGCTGCGGCGGCGCGTGCCCGCGATGGGCCGCGCGCTGAGGGTGCGCCCCCGCAGCGTGAAGAGGCGCTCCGGCGAGGAGGAGAGCACCTGGTAGTCCACAGCGTCGAAGAAGGCCGCGAAGGGGGCGGGGTTCGCCGCGCGAAGGCGGCCGTAGAGCGCCAGCGGGTCGCGGGGGGCAGCGGCCTCCAACCGGTGGCTGAGGTTCACCTGGAACACGTCCCCGGCGCGGACGTGGTTCTTCCCCTCCTGAACCATCTGCTCGAAGCGCTCCCGCGTCATGTAGGGCTTCACCCCGGGGGCAAGGCCGGGATCCTCTGCGGCCGCAGGGGGCCCCTTCAGGCGCTGAAGGAGCACCTGCTGGGCAGCCGGGGGCGCGTCGGGGCGCACGAGGATCCAGGAGGCGCGCGCCGCGTGATCCCACGCGACCACCGCGTCGAAGCGGAAGAGATCGATAAGGGGCAGGCGCGTGTCGTCCCGTGCCACCGACGGAATCTCCTCGATGAGGCGGCCCGCGTCGTAGCTCACGATCCCCGCCCAGCCGCCCTGGAAGGGGGGCGCGCGAGGATCCGGCGCGCCCTCCGGGTGCAGGACGTCCGCGAGGTCGCGGAGGGCCGAGGTGTCCTCCCCCCGGTGGGCGGTAAAACGGCCCGTGGGTGCAACGCCTGCGTAGGAGTGCCGCGCGAGATGGGGAAGACTGTGGGCGGGGTTGCTGTCGAGGAACAGCGCGCCCTCCCCGGGGCGGTAGAGGCGGCGGAAGGCCGTCCAGGGCTCCTGCCAAGGGATGGGGGCGGCGACCATGTGCTGCGAGGGCGGATTCGAATGGGGGCGATTAAGGTATGGTTCCGTCTTGGTTTCGAAAGACGGGTTATGATTATATCATTGCGGACTTGTACTATCAACCAGGAGGTTTCCAACATGAAACCATTCTTCGTTCTGCTTACTGTGCTGACGATTTTCTTGCCGGGGGCTGCCGGCTCGTCCATCGCCTTGGCACGGGGTTGGAGTTTGTCGCCGCGAACGGCGTTCGGATCCTCCTCCCGACATACTCCTCAGCGACCGGGCTCCAATTGGAGAAACCCCTGGAAGAGGGGGTCCAGATGAGGATTGAATGGGCCCGTTACCAAGAAGGACCTTGCACCCGCGCCTACTGTGCTCCCTTCGTGGATGGCTACAGGGAAACCATGAAGGTTTATCAAGGTCCTGCATTCATCCGGGAGTCCTCGGGCTTGAGGGAGGGGGACTGCATCACCCGCGAAGCTGGTCTCCCATCCGCCACCCCCTGGGTTCGCCTGACGAACGGAATCGGGGCCGCTCCTGCGAGCCGCGACGTGTGCCTATCCTCACAGGGGGGCTAGCGATTGGACCGAGCAGGAGTTCGAGCGGCGTCGACGGGAACGAGATCGCACGACCCTCCGCCTGCGGGCCGCGGGATCGCCATGGCGTTTGGCCTCGCTTGCATGGCTGTGAGCGGCGTCCTCCTTGCACCGTGGCTGCTCCTTTTCATCGCTCCGAGATTGGTTCGGCCATCAGGGGCTCTCTGGGTGATGGTCGCCACCATCTTACTTGCCTTCGTGTGTTTCGTGGCGAGCTCCCTACTATTAGGTCGCAACCCCCGCCGGTGGGGGCGGGTTCTCGCCGTCAGCTCGCTCTCGTGGTTGATTCTCGAGATTGCCTTCGTTGGTCGTTGGCCGAGCCCGTGGACCTTCGGCTATGGGTTCCTTGCAGGAATGGGGCTCCTCATGGCCGTCAACGCCTAGTTTGGGAAGGCTTGTCCGGCTCGGGGAAGGCCGTACCTGGGGGTCGCTGCGACCGCCTCTCACTCGATATACCGCACCGCCTCAGCGGGGGGCACAAGGGAGGCCTTGCGCGCGGGCCAGAAGGTCGCGAGGATCGTGACCGCCGCCGTGAGCACCAGGATGACCGTGATGTCGAGCCACGGGATGGCGAACTCCACGTCCAAGTCCTGCAGCGAGGTCGCGAACACCGCGTAGGCGATGAAGACGCCAACGACGACGCCGATGGCGATGCCCATGAGAGTCGTGAACAGCACCTCCGACATGAAGAGCGAGAGGACGGCGCGACGGGGGAAACCCACGGCGCGCAGCATCCCGATCTCCTGGCGGCGCTCGATGACGTTGCGGGCGGTGATGATGCCCATGCTCGCGATGCCCACCACGAGGCCGAAGGCGAGGAAGAGCTGGAAGAGGGTTAGGAAGCGGTTCGTGATCTCCTGGATGCGCTTCGCTTCCTCCTCAATGCTCACGGCGTCCATGCCGGCCACCTCAAAGGCCGCCTCCAAGTCCTTCGCCACCTGCACGGCGTCCGACCCGGGCTTGAGCTTGAAGAGGTACTCGCCGCGGACGCGCTGGAAGTTGCCCGAGATCACATCCTCGTGCACCCAGATGCCGCCGAGGAACTGGTTCTTCATGATGCCGATGATGGTGAAGCTCACGTTCCCGTTCACGGTGCTGAGCGTGAGGGTGTCTCCCGGGTGATAGAGGCCCGGGTTCCCCGCCTCGTCCGAGTCGTAGTCCGTGGAAAGGATGACGAGGCTGCTGTCCGATCGCACGGCCTCGAGGGCCGCCTGGGGCGTGGCGTAGCGGGGGTCGAGCTCGCGGAACTCGTACTGGCTCGAAGCCGGGAAGCCTGGCCCGTAGGAGTAGAACGTGGCGCCGAACCGGGCCCCTGGCACCGGTTGCCCGTTGATTTTGATGACTTCCTCGCCTTGGGCGCGGGCGCGCACGAGGGCCTCGTAGCGCTCCACCGACTCGAAGGGGTTCCGCTCGGGCTTGTCCGTGACGTTGTTCGCGTAGAAGGCCTCCAGGTCGCTGATGGGCGTCGTGGAGTCCGCGGAGACGTCGAAGCCGCCGCTCATCTTCTTGAGATCCACCTGGAACGTGGACCCGAGCGTCGAGAACACGACCACCACGAGGATCACGAGCGCGAACATGCTCACCGTGAGGCCCGTGCGCGTCTTCTTCTCCAACGGATAGGCCACAGCGGGCGCCGCGATGGCGCGGAAGGGCTTGAGGCGCGTGAGGAGCCGCTTGAGGAGGAGCGGCAGCTGCGGCACGTAGATGACGATGAGAACGACGGCGAGGACGAGCACGACACCGCGGAGGATGCCGAGCACTTGGGAGGTGGTGTCCTCCGCCTGCGCGATGCCGAAGAGCGTCCAACCTACGAAGGCCGCCACGAGAGCGCCCGTCACGGGGTACACGAGGCGGCGGGGCACCCACCGGGAAAGGAACGCGCCGAGGCCGAGGAGGCCCACAGCGGGCGCGTACACCTTGAGCGCGTACACGTCGTAGAGGAAGCCCGCAGCGGTGGCGAACCCGGACAGGAGCGTGAGGGCGGCCCCGAAGAGGGGGACGCGGAGGCTGCCCGTCTTCTCGGGCTCCTCGATGCGGCGGATGGCGCGCACCACGTTCAGCTTGCTCACCTTGTTGGAGGCCACCGCCACCGTGATGAGCGTGATGAAGAAGCCCGCCGCAAAGGCGAGGGTCAGGCTCGCCATCTCGGGGTGGAAGGGGAACTGGGTGATTCTGGGCCCGTTGTCGCCGATGCTCGACAGGATGTTGTTGAACACGTAGAGGAGGCCCCACGCGATGCCGAGGCCGAGCAGGACGCCGATGAAGGCCGCGAGCAGGGCGTAGAGCAGGCCTTCGAAGCTGAAGAGGAGGAGCAGCTGGCGGCGCTTGAGGCCCACGGCGCGAGCCATGCCGAGCTCGCTCTTCCGCTCCTCCGCGAGCATCACGAAGATGTTCACGATGAGCATCACGCCCGCGATGACGGTGAAGGTGCTGATGACCGTGAGGAACTGGGTGAAGCGCTCCCCCGCGAGCGCGGCGCGGTCCAGGAACTGCTGCTTCGTCTCCTGAATCTTGAGGGCCTTGTAGCTCGGCTCATCCGGGTCCTCGGCCGCCACGGCGGCAAGCCCCTGCGTGAAGAGTGCTTTCACCTCGGGGCTGCGGGCCACGCCCGTTTCCGGGTGGCCCGTGTTGGAGACGCCCACGAGGTTGATGCGGCCCTCGCGCTCGTAAAGCGCCTGGGCCGTGGGAAGGCGGAGGAAGATGCCGGGCTGCAGCAGGAAGTCACCCTTCCCCTCCGTGGTGAGGATGCCGCGGACCGTCAGGTTCGCCGTGTGGAGGCGGATGTCGCCGAAGCCTCCACCGTCCCCACCGTCCCCGCCGCCCCCGAAGCCGTCCCGGAGCTGCTCGCCGAAGCTGCCGTACTGGCGGGTGAAGTTCAGGAGCTCGTTCAGGTCGTAGGTTTCGTAGAGGACGATGACGGTGGCCTGGAAGGGCTCGTTGGCGGCAGCCTTCGAGGACACTTCGAGGG
>DATMKA010000070.1:0-11852 GCA_035553595.1 Thermoplasmatota archaeon
GTCCGGCATAGGGGGGTAAACGGGAGGGGGCCCCCGGGGACAAGCAAGTAGCGAAGACGTTGGGCGGGAACCCAACGCTATCCTATGCCCGCCCCTTCGACTCGCCTTTGACGTAAGCGCTCGCGATCATGTGGGCGACCCTGACTGGTTCAGGGATGAGGCCGCGGACGGTCGTGCGGAGCAGGAGCTCCCCCACCTCCCGGTCGCCCATCCCCCACGCCTTGTAGGAGAGGACGCCGTCGGCCGTGGTCATGCTCACGGGCCAGTTCTCCTCGATGAGCGCCCACCGCGGCTCCCAGTCCGGGACGTGGGCCATGAGGGCCGCGAGCATCCCCTCCCGGGAGGGCTTCCCCCGGGTAAGGGTGAGGACGGGGATGCCGAGGGACTCATGGAGACGGCGGGGGTTGAGGACGTTGAAGCCGCCCTGGGCGATGCCGTCGAGCATGAGGTACTGCACGTACCCCCGGTGGCGGGAAGCCTCGAGAGCGGTGAGGAGGCGTTCCGTGGCGTCCTTCCCGTCCACCTCCACCGTCCAGGAGAGAATGCCTTCCACGTAGGTGGCGCCGCGCATCACCACGCCCACGACGGGGACCGTGCCGTCCCCGAACCGGAAGGGGCCGTCGTCCACGCCGAGGACGTGGGGCTCGCCTTTCATTCCACCGCCTGCAAGGGCACCACGTACGCGAAGTCGGGCGCGCCATCGTACGTCCACATGAGGATGCCGCGGTCGGGCGTGAAGGCCATCGTCATGAAGTCGTCCCCATTCTCCCACTGGCGAGCGGTGGGGTTACGGCGGGGAGCCCCGTCGGGCACGAGGACCGTCTCCTCGATGATCTTGAGCGTCACCGGGTCCATCACGAGGTGCGCCATCGGCTTCGCCCCCTTCGTGTTGTTGTAGGGGCCCACGAGGAGGTGGAGCTGCCCCGACCAGGGGTCCACGTCGGACCAGAGGAACTGGCGAGACTCCCACTCGTCATCTATCTTGGTGAACGCGAAGGGCAGGACCGGACCGCGCCAGGTCTGCCCACCATCGAGACTCGTTGCCACGGACCCTCCGTAGCAGGCCACCGTCAGGGTATCGTTCGTCGGGGCAAAGAGGCGCGGCAGGATGCAGAACATCCGAGGAGCGATGGCGAACCGCGTCGCGTTGCCCGTTTCGGGGTCGAAGCGGAAGAGGTCGATGTCGCGGTACTCCCGGGTACAGGCGAAGCTCGGCGTGCCCCCGAGGAACGTCACGTGGGACGGGAAGGGACAGCCGGGCGTCACGTCCGTCCGATTGGACCAAGTGGCTCCGCGGTCGAGGCTCCACGCGATGGCCGAGCTCTGCGGCAGCGCGGACCAGGTGATGTAAACGGATCCGTCCTCGCCCGCCGTGAGCCAGTTGCGGTCGTTGAACTCCACGTCGTTACGGAAGACCACCGGCTCGGACCAGGTGACGCCGAGGTCGTCGGAGGAGGTGTAGACCACCGCGAGCTCGTAGTCGCTGGGAGTGCCAAACGCGCCTAGGAAACTCACGTGGAGCCGTCCCTCGCGGTCGAAGGCCAGGGAGGGGTCGCCCGAGCCGAAGGGCAGTTGTCCGGGGCCATGGGGGGCCTGGAAGGTGGTGCGGCGCCACCGCGCGCCCCCGTCCTCGCTCACGAAGACGTCGACGTTGAACCCCATGGGCACACCGGGAACCGCAGGAACAGGGCCCGGGAAGACCAGCAGGGGGATGTGGGAGACGGCGTTCGCGCCAAGCGCCATGCGAAGAGGGTTGGAGGGATCCACCGCGAGGTTGGGCTCCACGAGGTGGGCATCCTGGGCCTCGAAGGTGCCCACGCACGGGCTCCCCGAGAAGCGCGTGAGGCGCTGGCCGGGAGGGCACGCGAGCACGGAGGCAAGCTCGGCGGGCGCCCCGTAATCGACCACCGTGGCCCCGAACAGGGAATCAAGACAACCGCTGAACGCGAGCGTGATAGCGACGATTCCCAAAAGGAGGGGCCGGGCGCGCACGCCCCGACAGGAGCGTGGCGCCCTAAAAGGGTTCGGCCGCGGCTACTGGGCAATCATGGCGCGCAGGCGGTCCGCCGAGGCTTCCGCGTGGTCGGCCACGTTGTCGAGAAGGTCCGCGAACAGGGTGAGGTGCACCACGTCGAGGGGCTTCAGGTCGTTCTCCACGGCCGTGAGGGCGCGGAGGAGGGCGAAGCGGCTGCGGTCCGCCTCGAACTCGCGCAGGTGAACGGTCTTCACGTGGGCTTTCACCTCGTCGCGGGCGGCGCCGCCGAAGCCGGTCTCGAGCACGTCCGCGAACATCTCCACGGCCTTCTCGTAGGCGTCCACGGTGGCGATGACACGCTGCACGAGATCCTGGAAGGCCGGCCGGAGGGCCGCCGGGATGGGGGTGGGACGGGCGTCCATGCGCTCCGCGAGGTCCTCCACGTCGTCGAGGATGGAGTCCTGGTCGTGGAGGAGCAGCTCGAAGCGGCCGCGGTCCACGGACATGAAGAGGCCGCGGGGAAGGTGCGCGCTCACGGTGGACTTCAGGATGTCGGCCTCGTGCTCGACCTCGCCGATGCGGCGGGCGGTGGCGCTGAACTCCGTGTAGCGGCCCTCCGCGTACTGGGTGAAGCCCTGCTCCAGGAGCCGGACGCATTCGGCCACCTTGGAGGCGTGCTTGAACAGCGGGTCGAAGGGGCTCTCCCTGCGGAGGATGCGGTCGAGGGGGCTCGTGTGGGGAACCTCGGGTTCCTTGTCTCTGTGCGGACTCATCCCATCACCCATACCAGGCCGAGGTAGAATATAGCTGCCGTCAAGGCTGCGATGGGGAGGGTCGCGGCCCAGGACAGGAAGATGCGGCCCACCACCTTGAGGTCGAGGGCGGGAATGCCGCGGACGAGGCCCACGCCGATGACGGCGCCCACGAGGGTGTGGGTCGTCGAGATGGGGATGCCCACGCGGCTGAAGGCGAGGATGGTGATGGCGGCACCGATCTCGGCCGCGTACCCACGGCTCGGGGTGAGCTCCGTGATCTTCTCGCCGATGGTGCGGATGACCTTGTACCCGTAGGTGGCCAGACCGAGCACGATACCCGCGCCACCAAGGATGAGCACCCAGAAGGGCACGGCCGCTTTCGCGACGGCCGCGCCGCCCTCCACGAAGGCCACGATGCCCGCGAGGGGACCGACGGCGTTGGCCACGTCGTTCGCGCCGTGGGCGAAGGCGACGCTGATGGCCGTGAAGATCTGGAGCCACCCGAACACGGTTTCCACCTGGAGGTGGCGCTCGCGCAGGCTCACGGGAGAGGCCGCACGCACGTCGGGGTCCACCTCGCCCTTCTTACGGCGGGCCATCACGAGGAAGACGATGCCCGACACGAAGAGGCCCGCGGCGAGCGTGATGAGGAGGGCGGGGACGAAGTCGAAGTTGAGCTTGAGGTTCGCAAGGCCCTTGTAGAGGACGCTGAAGGCGATGATGACCACGGTGGCGCCCACGAACCAGGGGGCACCCTTGCGCGCGGCCGCCACGGGGTCGGGCCGTTCGAGCACGGTCTTCTTGATGATGAAGAACACGAAGATGGCGATGAGGGCTCCGAGGAGGGGGGAGACGAGCCAGGAGAGAACAATCTCCCCTACGCTGGACCACTTGATGGCCTCAGGGCCGAGGGCCACGACACCGAAGCCGAGGACGGCGCCGACGATGGAGTGGGTCGTGCTCACGGGCAGCGAGTAGTAGGTGGCGATGAGGAGCCACAGGGCCGCCGCGAAGAGGGAGGCGAGCATGCCATAGGCAAAGCGCTCCGGCATCCCCTCGAAGAGGCGGGGGTCCACGATGCCCGACTTCACGGTGCCTGTCACATCCGCACCCACGAGGACAGCCCCCGCGAACTCGAAGATCGCCGCGATGATGATAGCGTTGCGGAAGGTAAGCGCTCCCGACCCCACGCTCGTGCCCATCGCGTTCGCCACGTCGTTGGCGCCGATGCCCCAGGCCATGAAGAGCGCGAGGAGGACGCCGAGGATGAGGATCCATTCGACCCCTAGGACCACGATGATTTCTCCGGCCGAGACAACCGCGAGGGGCTATAAGTGGTTTCCCGAGGGTTTCGCGGGCGCGGTCCCGGCTCCATAATTGAGGGTGACCTCCGCCACGTCCGCCGCGTAGGCCGCCGTCCGCCCCACGGACTCCAGGACGTAGGCGAGGTGGACGAGCCGCTCCCCCTTCACGGTGAGGAGGTCGGAGAGGATGCGTTCCTGGGCCCCCTGGAAGGCCTCCGCCTCGTCGATGAGGCCATGGGAGGCCTCCGCGTCCTTCGCGAAGAAGGCGGCGATGGCGCGCTGGAACAGGGCGAGGGCCAGGCGGTGCTGGTCCGAGACGGCCTCCAGGATGCGCGGGGGCACGCGGGCCTCGCCCAAGGCGAGCACCTGCCGCGCGATGCGGGCCGCGTGGTCCGCCGTGCGCTCCACGAGCCGCGCCACCAGCAGGAAGTTCAGGCCCTCGGCGGGCGTGAGCCCCATCTTCTCCCCGAGCCCCGCATCCTGCAGGAGCGCGTGGTACTGCTTGTTGATCATCCAGTAGAGGCGATCCACCTCGTCGTCGCCCGCCACCACGGCCTGCAGGAGCGCCTCGTCCCGGGAGGGCGTTGCGCCGGCCGCCTCCTCGTGCATGGCCCGCGTGAGGCCCTGCATGCGGCGGAGGGCCCGAGCGATGTGGAACTCGGTGGGGTCCAAGAAATCCTGGAGCACGATGTGCCCCGGGTCCTCGTCCACCACCTCGAGGCCGATGACGCGGCGGGCGGCCTCCTCCACGGCGCGGCGGACCTCGGGCGAGAGCGTGGGGGAGCCCCGGATGCGGATGACGTCGAAGCCCATGAGGTAGGCGGCGACGACACTCCGGAACACCTGCTCGCCCTTCTTGCGTCCCGCCAGCACTTCGCAGGTGCGGGCCGCCTTTTCGCTGGAGCTTCCTGCCTGGATCACGAGGCGCCCGTCGGGGAGGACATTGCAGGCCACGACGTCGCCGGGCTGGAGCCCCGCCGAGGAGATCCATTGCTTGGGCAGGGTGATCGCGTAGCTGCTTCCGCCCGTGGTCTGGATCTTCCGGAACTCCATGGAACGAGGCCCCATCTCCGGAGAACCCTATAGCTCTTTTTGGGGGTCCGGTTCCAAGGGGTCGCCGCCCACGGCGCGGCGGGCGGCAGCCCGCAACGGAAGCCCCCAGCGGAACACGGCCTGCGCGAGAAGCGCGAGCACCACCACGAGGATGGCCTCCGTGGAGACGGCGGGGTGGACGAGGTCCGGCTCCTCCACCCGCGGCACGTCGGGGTAGCTCCAGCCCCCGTCGGGACGCACCGCGCCCCACTCGAAGGAGGGGAAGAACACGTGCGGCTCCGTGCGGAAATCCCCCACCACCGCTGGCCGGACGTACACGCCCGCATCGCTGAGGGGGTAGAGGAGCCCGATGGGGTCGCCGAGGTCAAGCAGGAAGTGGCTCCCCAGACAAAAGGCCGCAACCCCCGCGATGAGCATGGCGTCCCGCGGAATAAACCGGCGGGCAACAACGTAGGCCACGAGGGCCACCGCGACGAGGACGTACACGTTGTGGAGGTACATCCGGTGACCGGCGGCGCTGAAGCCGTCGAGGTCGGGGAGCACCCCCAAGGGCGCAAGCCCGATGGCGTAGCGGGCGCGGACGCCAGCCGCCAGGAGGACGAGCGCCGGCATGGTCACGTGGAGCAGCAGATCCATGGGTCGGGCCTCCTCAGCCCGTCCCCTGGCTTAGACCCTCCCGCGGTGTCGCCGCGGGTGGGCTTAACGGGTCACCTGGAACGACTTCACCTGGGCAAGCAGCTCGCGCGCCCGGTCGTTCGTTTCGAAGTGCTTCCGCACGGGGTCGAGCATCTGGTTGATGTACATCCCGGTGGTCTTCTTGAGGTCCATGGGGTGCAGCTTGCCTTCCCGGTAGCTCGCCTCAAGCTCGGCGTAGGAGTGGAACTCGACGGTGCCGCCGAACTTCTCCGGGCGCTCGACGCGAACCACGGGGAAGCGCTCGAAAATCATGTAGCGGTTCCATTCGAGGACGGGGTTGTCCTCCACCTGCTTCTCGGGGCAGTAGGCCTTCTTCAGCTTGGCCTCCACGTCCTGCGCCGTGTCCGTCATGAAGATGGCGTTGCCCGGGTTGGACTTGCTCATCTTCATCGCGAGCGCACGCTCCTCCGCGGGCGCGTCCGGGGGCGGGGGCTGCGCAAGACCCATGAGCATGTGGTGGCTCACCACGACGGGCTTCCAGAAGCCGAGCTTGGGGCCCACCTCGCGCGCGAGCATGTTCACCTTGCGCTGGTCCATGCCGAGCTGCGTGATGTCGGCCTTGAGGTGGAAGATGTCCGCCGCCTGCATGCAGGGGTAGAGGATTTGCGCGGCGCTCAGCTTGTCCTTCTCGCTGCGGCCCATGATTTGGGTGGTGCGGAGGACACGGTCGAGGGAAGCGTCGCGGGCGATGTTCATGACCTTCTTCCAGTACTCCTCGTCGGTCACGAACTCGGAGGCCCAAACGAAGTCCACGTTCTCGAGGTCCATGCCGGTGGCCTTCCACACCTCCATGAGGTAGTGGCCCGTGGTCTGAATCTTCTCAAGGTCGCCCCCGAGCTTGTTGTTCGCCCAGGCGTGCCAGTCGGCCACGAACATCTTGAAGCGGCACCCGGCCTTCGTCATCTTGTTGACGTTGATGGCGCGGAGGATGCCCTGCGCGATGTGGATGTTGCCGGAGGGCTCGAAGCCGTCGTAAGCGATGGGGTTGGCCTTCGCCTCAAGGAGGGCGCGAAGCTCCTCCTCGGTCACGATCTCTTCGCCAACGGACCGGATGAGCTGAAGGCGGTCCTCGAGGTTCATGCCCGCCCCTAAGCGGCTCGGGGTTTAAAAATCAGAGGGAGAAGGAGAAGGTGGCCCCCTTCCCCGGCGCCCCCTCCGCCCACACCTTGCCGCCGTGCCGCTCAAGGACCCGCTTCACCGTCGCAAGCCCAACGCCGGAGCCTTCGAAGCCGCGGCTTGAGGAGAGGCGTTCGAAGGGCTGGAAGAGCCGGTCGGCCTCCGCAGGATCGAAGCCCACCCCGTTGTCGCGCACATAGAACACCCGCCTCCCGCCCGCCTCCTTGCGGGACCCCACTTCGATGCGCGGCCGCTCCACGCGGGAACTGTACTTCCAGGCGTTCCCGAGCAGGTTGTCGAGGACCACCTTGAGGAGCGCCGGGTCCCCGGGGGCCTGCATGCCCTGCTCGATGTGCACCTCGAGGGCGTGCTTGGGGTCGCGGGCCTGGAGGCTGGCCACCGCTTCGCGCGCGAGCGCCGTGAGGTCCACGGGCTCCTCGGCGGTGGCGGCGCGGCCCGCCCGCGAGAAGGCGAGCAGGTCGTCGATGAGGGTGGAGAGCTTGAGGGTCTCGCTCCGAACCCGATCCAGAAGGTCGCGGCCCTCCTCGCCCAAGCGCTCGCGGTAGTCCTCCTCCAGGAGGAGCGTGACGGTGCGGAGGCGCCGCAGGGGGCCCCGCAGGTCGTGCGACACCATGCTCGTGAAGGCGTCGAGGTCGTCGTTGAGGCGCGCAAGCTCCGCCATCTTCGCCTCAAGCCCTTCCGTGAGGCGCCGCGTCTCCTCCTCGGCCCGCTTCCGCTCCGTCACGTCGCGGATGATGCCGTGGTAGGCGACGATGCCGCCGGAGGCATCCCGCAGGGGCGCGCCCTGCTGCTCGAGCCACACGTGGGCACCGTCCTTGCGGCGGCACCGCACGGTGAACGGTCCCTCCGACTCGCCTGAGACGGCGGCCTCGACCTTGGGGAGGTCCTCGGGGTCGATGAGGCGCCGCGGCAGGTCAGGGTCGGCGTAGTGCTCCTCGGGCGTGTATCCCACGATGCGGGTCACGGCGGGGCTCACGTAGAGCCAGCGCCGCTCGGGGACGAGCTGAAGGTGGAAAACGATGTCGCGCGCGTGCTCGGCGAGGAAGCGGAAGCGTTGCTCGCTCTCCCGCAGCGCTTCCTGGGCGAGGTGGGTCTCCGTGACGTCCATGGCCGCGCCCACGATGCGCAGGCCCTCAGGGGTGTCCTCCTCCACGACGCGGCCTCTTCCGTGGATCCAACGGACGGCCCCGTCGGGGCGCAGGAAGCGGTGGTGCACATCGTACCCGGTCCGCGCTTTGAGCGCCCCCTGAACGGTCCGCGCGACGGAGCCGCGGTCCTCCGGGTGAACCACCTGCAGGAACCGCTCGTAGGTAAGGGGTCCCGCGGCGGGGTCGAGCCCCGCGATGCGGAACATCTCCTCCGACCAGTGCACCTTGTTGGCGGACACGTCCCAGTACCAGCTGCCCACGTGAGCGAGGCGCTGGGCCTCGCTGAGCTGGAACTCGCGGCGGGCGAGGATGCCGGTCCGCTCCTCGACAATCTCCTCCAGGCGGGAGCGGTGGGCCTCAAGGGCTGCCGCCGCCTCCTTCCGGGCGGTGATGTCGCGGACGATGGCGAGGATGCGGGGTTCGCCGCCGAGGAAGGCGTAGCGCACGTTCACCTCGACCCAGCGGAGCTCCCCGCTCTTTGTGCGGGTGCGCCATTCCAGGAGACGCGGCCCCTCCTCCATGGCGGCCTGGAAGACCGCGAGGGCCTCGCGGGAGGTGTAAGGGGCTTCGCCCGCGCCAAGGTCGTCAAGGGTGAGGCCGCGCGCCTCCTCGGGCGTGTAGCCCAGGGTTTCCTGCACCTTGTCGTTCACGTCGAGGACCTTACCCGTGCGGGGGTCGTGGACGAAGATCATGTCGTTGGCGGCCTGGAAGATCGCGCGGTAGGTCTCCTCGGAGGCGCGCAGCTTCCGGAGGGCCGCCTCGCGCTCGTGGGCCTCGAGGGCAAGCGCGATGTGGCTTGCCACGGAGCCCGCAAACTGCTCCTCGTCGGGCTGCCAGGAGCGGGGCGACCCCACGTGCTCCAGACAGAGGACGCCGACGAAGGCGCCTCCCGCCCGGATGGGCGCATCCAGCATGGCCCCGATACCGAGGGGCTCCAGGTAGGAGTGGGTGAAGGCGGCCGTCCGGGGGTCGCGGCGGGCATCGTGGGCGGCAAGCGCCCGCGCCTCTTCTAGAGCTGCGAAGTAGGCCGGATTCTCCGCCGCGGAGATGCGCAGGCCCCCCTCGACGAAGCCCCTCGTTTCGTCGTAGAGCCGCAGGCACTCAATGGCGTCCCGCCCCTCGTTGAAGCACCATACGCTCGCGCGAGCCACGCGTACGGTGCGTGCGGAGGTCAAGAGGATGTGGTCGAGCACGGGAGGGAGCTCGGATTCGGGCGCGCCGATCCGTTTCGCGAGCGATACGAGGGCGGCGTTCTGCTCCCGCAGGCGCGCGTTGCGCTCCTGCCGCGCCGTGGCCTCGCGCTTCTCCGCCGTCACGTCGCGCAAAATCACGACCATGCCTTCGGACTCGGGGCGTCCCTCCACGCCGGCCACGGCCTCGGGAAGGATGGCGGTGAAGGTGGCGGCCACGGGCACGTAGCCTCCGTCCACCTGCCGGAGGTGCAGGTCGCCGTGCTGCAGGATGGCGCCGGGCGGAAGGGCTTCGGCGCCTCGCCCGGGGAAGGGCCCGCCAGGGCCCTCAAGCCAGGCCCACAAAGAATCCCCGAGGAGGGTTTCGGCGTCGCCTCCCACCATCTCCACCACGGCAGGATTCACCCACGTGATGCGGCCGCCACAGTCGGTGGCGAGCACGCCCTCGCCGAGGTTTCCGGTGATGGCGCTCATGCGCCGCGTCCGGTTGAGGGCCTCCGTGGCGAGGACGTTGGCGAGGTAGGGGTCCTGCGTGCGGGAGGCGGCGGCGAGGGCCGCAATGATCTCTCCGTCCGTGAGGGCCGCCATGGCGGCCACCGGGTCGGTTGCATCGCGGACCCGGGCTAAGGGTGATTCGAACCGGAGGTCGCCCATGCATCTCTCCAGCTTCCGGCTCGACGCCGATGGTGCATAAGCCTGGAGGCCCAGCCGCAGGAATCCCCGCCTTCCCGGCCGGGGGGTCAGGCGCCGCGCGGGGGGCCGGAGCCCTCCTCCTCGTGAGTCCGGGGGCGCTCGGCCGCTTGCGCACCCACCTCCTCCCTGAGGAGGCCCATGCGGGCAAACCCGGCTGCCCCGGGAGTCTCCTCGGCGGCGCCCTCGTCCTCCTCGAGGATGCCGCGAAGGCCGCGGCGGTAGTCCTCCGGCGGGAAGTTGTACACGCGCAGCTGCGGCGAGGCGAGGCAGATGTCGGGGTCGCCCCGGATGCGCTCCAGGAAGTCCTGCTGGATGCGGGAGCGGATCGTGCGCCGGCCCCGCGGGACGGTGAGGTAGCGCGCGCCAAGCTCAATCCAGGATTCCTTGATGGTGATGTAGGCGCGGGGATCCACGTCCTCCGCGATGTTGACGTACTTCTGGCTCATCTGGCTGATTTCCGCCTGGGCGGGCTTCTTCATGTGGCCCACCACCTTCTCGATGGAGGCGATGAGCGCGAGACGCGCCTTGCGCCAGTCGCTGCTGAAGGTGATGGGGATGGTGACGATGTCCCAGATGTAGCCGAACTCCTTCGTGGAGTTGGCCACCTCGTTCTCCAGGAAACGGTAGTTTGGCACCGTCATGATGCGGCCCGTGTACACGTCGCCGCCCATCCACTCGCCCACCTCCATCAGGCTCGTGTAGAGCGCACGGAGGTCAATCACGTCGCCGCGCGCGATGATTTCGCCGCCGCGGATGCCCTTGATCTCGATGCGGTCCCCGATGCGGAAGGGGCGGTTCACGAGAATCACGAAGAGGCCGAGGATGCTCATGATGGGCCGCTGGAAGGCCACGGCGAGGCCGGCCGCGAGAAGACCCAGGGTGACGGGGAGCACGGCCCAGTTGAGGATCCACAACTGGAGGAGGGCAAAGAGGGCGACCACCCACAGGACACCAAGGGTGACCTTACGGAACAGGTAGCGTGCCCAGGGCGAGTCGATGCGGGGCGTGATGGCGCCCACGAGGAGGGCGCGGGCGAGGAAGATGCCGGAGAGCACCGCGAGCGAGAGCCAGGTGCGGCGGGCCCACTCGTCGTTGAAGCTGAAGGGACGGTTCAGGTACCCTAGGACGCCAGCGACGGCACCCACCAGAGCAAGGCCTAAAAAGAGCGCGTCTCGCCGCTTCACGGTCCCGGTTGCGGGGCTTTCCGCTTAAGGCTTCACGCCTGGACTTCGGAACCCGCGCCACCTGGCGGGGGCGCCGCAGCAGGCTTAAGCAGGTGGCCGCTGCGCACCCGCTTCGTCTCAAGGTATCGATGATTGTGCGGGTTGGGCGGCAGCGCGAGGGGAACCCGGTCGGCCACGCGGACCCCGTTGGCTTCGAGGCCGCGGAGCTTGTTGGGGTTGTTCGTGAGGAGGCGGATGCTGCGGACGCCGAGGGCGCGGAGCATGAGGGCGGCGGCGCGGTAGTCGCGCAGGTCGTCGGCAAAGCCGAGGGCGTGGTTCGCCTCCACGGTGTCGAGGCCCTTGTCCTGGAGGGCGTAGGCCCGCAGCTTGTTCACGAGGCCGATGCCGCGGCCCTCCTGCCGCAGGTACAGGAGGACGCCGCGGTTGCGGCGCGCAAGCTGCCGCAGGCTCTCGTGGAGCTGGTCGCGGCAGTCGCAGCGCAGCGACCCCAGCACGTCCCCGGTGACGCACTCGCTGTGGAGGCGGACGGGAACGTCCTCGCGGCTGCACACATCGCCCTTCACGAGGGCGAGGTGGGGACGGTCGTCCACGCCGTTCTGGAAGGTGACGAGGGTGAAGTCGCCGAACTCCGTGGCGAAGGGTTCGCGGTGGAGGACGAGCATCTCGGCAAGGGGTGCGGGAGCTGTCATGGAAACGCCTGAGCAGGGGGCCGGGAGG
>DATMKA010000071.1:0-10623 GCA_035553595.1 Thermoplasmatota archaeon
CCGCAGGGCTGCGTGGCTGGGTCGCACCGCGTGGTGGGGCAGTTGGGTGCGCACCCCTCAGGGGGCGGACACGGGGGCTGTCCCGGCCCTCCGCACGGCCCCTCCGAGGGGTGGCTTGTGGCCCCGCCGAAGGCCGCGAGCGCGTTGGAGAGACAGAGCAGCGCGATAAGCGTGTACGTGAGAGACTTGGTGCCCATGGGAGGTGACCCCTAGCCGAATCCGGGCCCGTTCTCTCAAAAGACGTACTTAACGGAGACGGAAATGGGGAACGTCCGGTGCGGAGGGGCCGGAAAAGCGCGGCGCCTCAGGCGGAGAGGCGGGCCACGTAGATGACCTCGATGAAGGCCGCGAGGGCGATGAGGATGCCTGCCGCGAGGAACACGGGCGCGAGGCGCGAGGCGGGCTCGAAGAGGCTCCACCCCCACTTCCGCGTGGGCACGTAGCCGCGGAGGGCCCGCATGCCGGCCCACGTGAGCAGGAGAACCCCCGCGCACTCGAGGGCGAAGAACACGAGGATGGCCGTGCTCGAGTAGACGCCCTCCATGATGACCCACAGGGAGGCCGTGCTCATCGCGAGAAGGACGCCCGCGCCGAGGATGGGGCCGATGAGGCGGCGCTTCTCGGGGCACTTCTCGAAGTGGGCCGCGATGAAGCCCACCCCCGGCACGAGGCAGGCGATGCCCAGGTTGTGGATGAGGATGTGGAGGAACAGGTACGCGTACCCAAGGGGGCCGCCCCGCTCCACGATCTCTCGGAGGCCCTCGAACAGGGGCTTGCCGGTGAGGGAGGGGATGGCGACGTCCTCGATGCCGGTGGCTAGGCCTGCTCCGGCAAGAAGCGCCAGCATGACGATGAACGCCACGGGCGCGCGAGGGGGTCCCCTGACGCCTTCCAAAGTCACTCCCGAGCACCAAGCGGCCTTGTGGTTATAAGAAGGTTCTCGGGACCTCGTATGGGGACACCCGGGGCGCCGTGACCGAAAGCCGCAACCTTAAGACCCACCCCGGTCCTTGGACAAGGGTATGGTGGACGTCACCTTCACCGTGGGCGGCGAGCGGGTCGCCGGCACCTTCACCCCGGCCACAGGGAGCCCCCGCGGCACCCTCCTGATGGTCCACGGCATGCAGTCCCGCCGCCTCGAGTTCGGCGCGGCCCCCGAGGCCCTCGGAAAGCGCGGGTACCACGTCCTCGCCATCGACCTGCGCGGCCACGGCGATTCCGCCGGAGCGCGCGGCATCGTGAGCCGTGCCCGCGCCGTGGAGGACGTCCGCGGCGCCCTCGCGTGGCTCCGGGAGAACGGGCACGCGCGCGGCGGCCGCCTCGGCATCATCGGCCACTCCCTCGGAGGCGCGCTTTCCGCCGCCTGCCTTGCGGACATCCCGGACCTCCGCTGCGGCGTCCTCGTGGCGCCCGTGAACCGCCTCACGGACGAGCTCCACCCCTTCGAGTTCCTCGGCTACAAGATGGCCGGCCGCTTGAGCGCGGTGGCGCACCGCTTCACGGGAGCGCACCTGAGCGTCCCCTACAAGCTCACGTACAAACACCTTTTCGACGACAAGGAGGCCATGCGCCGCGCGAAGGCCCAGGGCTTCCTTGACACGAAGCTCACGCTGGGGAACTACGACAACTTCCTCGCCGTGTGCGGCTCCGAGTGGGCCTCCCAGGTGGCCCAGCCCACGCTCGTGGTCGTGTGCAAGAACGACCGCGCCCTCAAGCCCGCAAGCCAGCGCAAGGTGTACGAGGCCTTGAAGGGGCCCAAGGACCTGCTGGAGCTCGACAGCGGGCACTCGGCCTTCACCGACCGCAATCACGCCCTCCTTCTCGATGCCATCGACGGGTGGATGGAGAAGACGCTCGGGGCCATCCCCCAGGTGTGATTACCAGGAGAGGCTGCGCCAGGCGCGAGGCCGCGTGAGGCGCTGATACTCCTTGCAGGCGTGGAAGGGAGCGCCCTTCGGGAGGCTCTCGTGGCACAGGGGGCAGCTTACGGCAACGGGGGAACGAGGCAAGGCAACCATGAGGAATAGGCGGGCGAGATGCAAGTAGCTTCGGTTCTCGTCCGGCAGCGGCCAAACGGGCCGAATCCCACCACTCTTAAATAGCTCGGGGCCGGTTTTCGCCTGATTCCCATGCTCGATGCCCGCCTCATCCGCGAGCAGCCGGACGCGGTGCGCGCGAACCTCGCGCGCCGCAACGACCCCACGGTGCTCGCGCGCTTCGACGAGTACGTTGCCCTCGACCGCGCCGCCCGCGAGGCCCAGCGCCGCGCGGACGAGCTGCGCAAGGAGCGCAACACCCTCTCGCGCACCATCGGCGAGGCCAAGAAGAAGGGCGGCGACGCCCCCGCCGACGTCCTGCAGCGCGCAAAGAGCCTCGACGCCGACCTCGACACGCTCGGCAAGGAGGCCGAGGCCGCCACCGAGAAGGCGCAGGCCATCCTGATGCGCCTCCCCAACCTCCTCCACGAGACGGTGCCCTACGGCACCTCCGACAAGGAGAACGTGCAGGTTTACCAGTGGGGCGAGCCCCGCAAGTTCCCCTTCCCCGTGAAGAGCCACGGCGAGCTCGCGGAGGAGCTCGGCCTCGGCGAGTTCAAGCGCGCCGCCAAGGTGGCGGGCGCGGGCTTTGCGTACCTGCGCGGCGACCTCGCGCGCCTCGACTTCGCGCTCCAGATGTTCGCCATCGATCACCTGACGGCGCGGAACTTCACCCTCATCGAGGTGCCCTTCATGATGCGCCGCGAGCCCTACTCGGGCGTCACGGACCTCGGCGACTTCGAGACGGTGATGTACAAGATCGAGAACGAGGACCTGTACCTCATCGCCACCAGCGAGCACCCCATCGGCGGCATGTACATGGACGAGATCGTGACGGAGGACTCCCTCCCCCTGCGCTACGCGGGCATCAGCGCCTGCTTCCGCAAGGAGATCGGCGCCCACGGCGTCGACACCCGCGGCCTCTTCCGCATGCACCAGTTCAACAAGATCGAGCAGTTCGTCTTTTGCGCCCCCGAGGAGTCCGAGAAGATCCACGAGGAGATCCTGGAGAACGCGAAGAGCCTCTTCCGCGCCCTCGGCATCCCCCACCGCGTCGTGAACGTGTGCACGGGCGACATCGGCACCGTGGCCGCGAAGAAGTACGACATCGAGGGCTGGAGCCCCCGCCAGGAGAAGTGGGTCGAGCTCGTGAGTTGCAGCAACTGCACGGACTACCAGGCCCGCCGCTTGCGCCTGCGCATGGGCAAGGCCGGCAGCCCGCAGAAGCGCGTGCCCCACACCCTCAACTCGACGGCCGTGGCGACGAGCCGCGCCCTCGTGGTCATCCTCGAGAACTACCAGCAGGAGGACGGCTCCGTCGTCATCCCCGAGGTCCTGCGGCCCTACATGGGCGGCAAGACCAAGCTCGAGCCGCTACCGCAGGTGAAGGCGGCGTAGATCGCTCACACACGCTCCCGCTCCCGTTCACGCTCCCGTTCACGTGAGACGTTGAACGATCGTCGTGAGCGTGAGCGTTAGCGTGAGCGTGAGCGTTAGCGTTAGCGTGACGGGCCGAAGGGCGGTGAGCGATGCCGAACGCCTTCCCGCGTCATGCACCCGCTCCCGTTCACGCTCCCGCTAACGTGAGACGTTGAACGATCGTCGTTCGCGTGAGCGTGAGCGTACGGTAGCCCCGGCCTACGCTCCCGCTCCCGCCCGCGTGGAACGTCGGGCAGTCCTCTGAACGATGACGGCCGCGGTCCACCGCTCACTGGATGCGGAACGTGGTCCCGGCGTAGGCGGTGGGCACCCCGTACTCGCCGCGGGGCCCCTCGCGGGCCTCGCCCGTGAAGATGCCGCGGATGTGGTAGGTGCCCGGGGGCAGGAGCTTGCTCTCGGCGCAGCCCCACAGGTCCTTGGTGCACTCCGTGGCGTTCCACGTGAAGAGCGTCACCGTCGCGCCCGGCGGGAGGGGCCGCATCACCACGAGGTCGCAGTGGGTGCCGGGCGGGATCTTGAACTGGCGCCCCGCGTCCGTGAAGTACTTCAGGTCGCAGGCGGCGTACATCTCGTTGTACTGGTAGGTCTCGTTGCCGGTGTTTTTCACCTTCACGGCGATGCTGCCGCCTTGGGGGTAGCTGGGCTCCATCGCGAACTGGATGGGGGAGGCGGGGTCGGCGTAGGGCATCTCGCCGCGCTCCACGACCTCGATGCGGGTGCCGTCGCGGGGGAGGGGGACGAAGTCGCTCGGGACGTGGTAGTACTCCGCGCAAATCTCGGTGCCGGAGGGGCGCTGCGTGAACACCTCCACGTAGGTCACGTTGTCGGCCTGCGTGACGTTCAGGATGTCGATCTGCAGGCAGGAGTCGCCGCCGTGCCCCACGAAGGCTGCCACGAGGCGCTCCTTGCTGAAGTCGATGGGCGCTTCGGGGGCGCGCTCCTCGTCGCCCGCGCCCCACAGGTCCCGCCACTCGCCGAAGGTGGTGATCACGTAGGTGCCGCCACGGACCTTCTCCAAGTCCTCCAGGGTGGCGTTCACCTGCACGTGGCGGTGGGGGACGGCGGTGCCATTCGGGATCGTCGTCGTGTTGTTGGCCTCGTCGCCGTCCACGCCCGGCCCCGAGCGGGGGATGGGCGTCCGGGGCGTGCCCGACTCGAGGCATCCCGCGAGGCCGACGGCCAGGAGGCCGAGGGAGAGGAGGAGGGCTGCCGTGCGCTGCATGATCCGGGATGGGCTTCCGCAAGGTTCAACGTGACGAAGTCGTTCGGGAGAACCCAACGCTCCCCGGAGCGGCCGGGGGCCCGGCCGGGGGTCACCAGGAGGTGGGCCCGTCGGTGGCCGACCGAGCGGCCTCCCGCAGGTGGGCGAGCACCACGTTGCCCGGCAGGCCCGTGGCAAGCGCGATGGCCTCCGGGGTTGTGCGGGGCGGGGAGTCCCAGTAGCCGAGCATGAAGGCGGCGAGCAGGAGGACCTTCGCCTGGGGTTCGGGGAGGCGATCGCCGGGAATCCAGGGTCCGAGCCGCTCGAGCTCGATGCGCACGGGGAAGGGGACGAGCCGGTTGAAGGCCTCCACGCTGTCGCGGAGGCGGAACCACAGCTCCTCGGGCACGCCTGGACTGGGCACGAGATGGCGGTGGACAAGCTCATCCCGCATCATGGTGAAGGAAACCATCGTCTCCGGTCCGAGCACTTCCACAGCCATCTTCATGGGCGACGGAAGGTTCGGGAACACGGGTTCAAGCCACTCCACGTCGAAGGCGGCGAGGTCCGGCTGCAGCTGCTTGAGGTCCCACACGGTGGCCCGGGGCGGGGGCGAGTTCATGAGATCCTTCACGAAGGCGTCGAAGCCCTCGGGCTCCCCCACGGCAATGAACCGGGCGCGCGCGACGTCGCCCTCGAAGCGGATGTCGGTCCCGTGGACGACGCCCTTGGGGGTGTGCGCAAACCAGGGGCTCCAGGGATGGGGCGCCGCCGGGGGAAGCACGAGGCGGTAACGGATCTCGAGCATCTTCTGGCCTCGAACAGCCCCTGCGATTTGAACCCTTCGATCTTCAGGCAGGATATTTCCTTCTTCCTGGCTGGACGCCCGGTCGCTCAAGCGGAGTCGGAGAGGGCTCCGCGCGCGCCCGTGGCGGCCCCTGCGCACGCGATCCAGTCATCGATGCCGGAGAGGAGGCGGCCAATCGTTTCGGCGCGAGCCCGGGCCACGACCACCGTGCCCTCCACAAGGGTGGCGACCCCTTCCGCGTCGTCCACGCGGAGGGCGGCGGCAAGGGCCTCCGCCGCGGCAGGGCTGCTGCAGGGAATCCGGACCTCCGCCGTTGCGTCCTGGAGGCGCACGCTCAGCTCCCCCACAGCTGGCCTGCGAGGTCCGCGAAAAAGGGGTCCTTCGCGGTGGCGGGGACCACGGCGCGGGCGCTCCACTGGGAGCCCCCGCCGCGGCCCTGGTGCTGCGCGGCGGCCCGCGCGACCGCGTTGCCGAGGGTAAGGCGCGTCGCGGCCCCCGCCCGAGGCGCGCGCAGGAGAACGTGCAGGTCGGTGCCCGCCGTGACGGTGACGGCCACGGGGCGGGCGGGGTCCACCAAGTAGGTGGAGGCCAGGTGCGCGAGGGCCGCAGCCATGCCGAGGGCAGGCGCCTCAAGGCGCTGGATGCGCTCCGTGCTCGCGGGCGCCTCGCGCTCGACACGGAGGAGCGCCTGGAGAAGCTTGTCGCGGCCCTCGTCGGCGAGGATGCGGAGCGCGTCGGCGGCGCCCACGTCCCCGAGGGCCGCAGCCACCACGAGGGAGGGTCGGTCCTGGAGCGCCGCGTGCACGAGGCGGTCGGCGAGGGTGCGCGCATCCGCGCAGTCCGCCACCGGCTTCGCGAAGCGGAAGCGCGCGGCGAGCAGGCCGTCCACGCCGGAGGCGGGCGCGTTCGCGGCAAGGAGCTTCAGGGCGAGGGCCGAGGCGAGGCGCTCCGCCTCCGCGGGCGAGAGGGCAAGGGGTGCCGCCTCGGCGTTCACGCCGTGGTCCTGCAGGAACTTCTTCACGGCGCGTGCACGGCCCGTGAGGCCCGGCAGGTACGGGTCGAGGCTGCGGGAGACCGCATCGAGCACGGTGGGCCCCTCGAAGGCGAGGCCGCCCTCACGCTTGAGAAGGCCCGCCTCCTCGGCCTCGCTGAGAAGCTCCGCGTCGAGGCCGCGAAGGCTCCCGAGGTGGCGTCCCTCGGCAACGGCGGCGGCGGCCACCCACGGGTAGAGGTCGCTGTTGCGGCGGCTGAGGGCGAGCGCGAGCACGAGCGTGGAGGCCGCCGCCGTGGCCTCCACGGCCTCCATGGGCGCCACCGGCGAGAGGCCTTTCTGGGCTTCCACGTGGTGGTAGCTGTCCACCGTGATCACTTCAGCCGCGAGCCCGTCGAGGGCGGGCGCGTCCTCCGCGAGGTTCAGGAGCACGATCAGGGGATGCTTCTCGCTGCGGAGGGCTGCGGAAGCCTCCGGTGTGAGGGTGGGAAGGAACGAGAAATGAAAATGGAGACCCTGCCGTTGCAGGGCCTCGGCGAGGATGGCCGCGGAAGCGAGGCCGTCCGCATCGAGCCGGGCCACGACGCGGACGTAATCCGCATCGAGGAGAAGCCGGCTTGCGCGGTGGGCTTCTTCCGCGAGGGCCATCGGGCCTCCTTACTCGACGAGCAGCTGGGCCGTCTCGGGCGAGTACTGCCAGGTGGCGGGGAGCTTGCCCTCGACCTTGTAGTAGTGGGCCAGGCGGCGGATCTTGCTCTCGATGAGCTGGAGGCCGCGGGCGTTGTGGAGGTCCTTGGGGTGCTCGATGAGGTGCGTGCGCAGGTGGACGGCGCGGCGCATGAGGTTCGCGAGGTCGTCGGGGATCGCGGGCGTGAGGCCGTTGGAGCCGAGGATGTCGCTGAGCTTCTTGCCGGTCGCGAGGCGGACGTCGGGGACGCCGTACTGGTCGCGCAGGATCATGCCGATGACGGGGGTCTTGACGCCGTCACGGGCGAGCTTCACAACAGTCTCTTCGATTTCGGCGGCTTCGAGACCCTGCCATTCGGGGGCCTCTTCGCGAGCGGGGCGCTTGGAGCGGCTGGCGCCGCGGCGGCGAGCGTGGATTCGTGCCATGTGGTTCTCCTCCGATGCGGGCAAGCCAAGCCCAACGCCGAAGCGCGGGTGCCGACCCGTTCATCCGATGAACGCCTGGCCGTGAGGTCAGGCAGCGCCACTAAGCGGGTGGAGATATAAATAGGTTGGGCTCAGGTGCGGCGCCCCCGGAGGGCCGCCACCGCCCCGAGAAGCACGAGGGCGGCAAGGGGTGCGACCCCAGGCACGGCCGCCGGCGCTTCCTCGGCCCCTGCCGCAGGCGCCGCCGCCAAGGGAGTCGCAAGGATCCGGAAGGTGTCCAGGGGCCCCTTCCCGTCAGTGGGGACGGCCGTCACCTCAAGCCCCTCCGCCGTGGCGTTGAGCAGGAGGACGTGGAAGCGGGCGGCGTGAACGGCGCTCCACGGCTCCTCGGACCAGGAGTCGTAGAGGCTCTGGCCTCCCCCGCCCGTAGTGACGTACACGGTGCCCTCCCCTTTCACGTAATCAGGGCCTTGGGCGACCACGGCGCCGCCGCGCATTCCGTGGCTCCGCTCGTACCCGTGGTCGTGGGCCTGGATCACAAGGTCCACTCCGTAGCGGTCGAAGAGCGGCTCGAAGGCGGCGCGGACGTCGAGGCTCGACCCGTGGGCGTTCGTGCTGTACAGGGGCTCATGGAGGAAGGCGATGCGCCACGTGGCTCCCTGAGCGGCGGCGAGGTCCTGCTCCAGCCAGGCCCACTGGGGGCTCCCCTCCGAGAAGTCGGAGGCGAAGGTGTCGAGCGCAACCACGTGCACGCCGCCCCAGTCAAAGCTGTACCACAGCTCGTTACCGGGAAGCGAGAAGCGCGTCAGGTAGCTGCGGGTCTCGGGCGTGTGGGGGGTTTCCTCCCGCGTCACGAGGTGGGCACCCACCGGGGCCGCGGTGTACGTCTCGTGGTTGCCGATGGCTGCCATATACGGCCGCGTGGCCGCGAGGGGCTCCACCATCCCGAACCAGGCCTGCCACACCTGCTCGTCCCCCTCGGCGTAGGAGATGTCCCCGGGGTGCAGGACGAAGGCGGGATCGAGCGCGAGGAGCGTTTCCACGGAGCGGCGGGAGTCGGCCGTGATCCCCATGTCGCCCACGGCGGCAAAGCGCACAACCGTCGCGTTTCCGGCCGTCTGGAACGTGAAGGGACCTGCAACCTGCCCGTTCCCCTCGACCGTGTACGAGTAGCGCTCGCCCGCCACGAGGCCCGTGGCGGTGGCGGCGTACCACGCTCCCGGAACGGGCCCCGTCTGGAGGACTCCCGGGACCCGGAGCGGCTCCTCGAGGCCGCGGTCCACCACGAGATCGGTCCCGTCGTCCGGGACCGGCAGCCACCAGGTGACCGTGATGGAGGTCGAGGAGTCCTCCACGACGCTCAAGTGCACCTGGTTGGGCCCGATGGGGGCCTGCGCCGCGACCCCTCCGACAAGGAGAAGGAGGCAGAGCAGGGGAGCAAGCGGGGGCATCCTCGGGGCCATGCCGCCGCGAGCCCCCGGCCGCATGATAAGGCTACTGGACCGGTTCTTGGAAGGTCGCCCGGGTGCGATGACGGGGCGAGAACCGTTTTCCCCTCTCGTGAGGGGTCCGTCACTGGTGAAGTGATGACGCAGACACAGACACAGCGCAGCACCGGGTCGGTAACGAAGGCGGAGGACCACGTCTCCCATATCGCAAAAGTCACCGAAATCATCGGCTGCAGCAATGAGAGCATCGAGGATGCCATCCAGACGGCCGTGACCGAGTTCTCGAAATCGGTACGCCACGTGACGGGCGTGGAGGTGCTGAAGGTGTCCTGCCCGGTGAAGGACGGGCAGATTCAGGAGTACCGCGTTGACCTCAAGATTGCCTTCGGGGTCGAGCGCCCTGATATGGGGTGAACGCAAAGGAAGGGTTAAGCCAGGCCCCTCCGCTCCCGGGGCCATGGCCACCATCACCCTTGGCAACGTGACCCTCGAAGGCGAAATCGAGCTCGAATTCATCGACGGCGCCGCCCTCCCCTCCATCCTCGGCGGTGCCATCCGCATCGAGAAGGCGATCACCACGGAGCAGGCCGCGGCCGTCGCCGCCGCCATCCGCGGCCTCGACAACACGCCCTTCAAAACGCCCCACGGTCACGGCGTCCTCAGCATCAAGGCAATGCAGTGGAACCCCACGACGGGCGTCCTCAACAGCTTCCAGGGCGTGGCCCTCAAGTCCTGGACGTGGGCCGTGGAGCCCAAGCAGGGCCAGCCCAAGCAGCTCATTCCCAACAAGTAAAACGAAAAAGCGTGTGCGGCCAGGGGAACCCCCTGGCCGGTTGTTTTTTTAGCGCTCCTCAGGTGGGGCAGACGTCCTCGCCGACGCCGCCGCACGTGTAGGGGCGGTCGGGCTTGAGGTCGGTCGCAAGGATCGTCATGCGGTACTCCACCTCGTAGTCGGCGCAGTCCAGGTAGCAGCCGAGGCCGCCCGCGTTGAGGGTGCCGCGGAGCTGGAACTCCCAGCGACTCGAGGGCGCGTAGGGCGTGTCCATGCCGTTGGGGTCCACCTTCAGGATGAACAGCAGGTCGTGGGGAACGGGGCCCACGGTGTTGTTCGCGTCGTTGAGGGTGGTGATGTTCCACCCGCCGGAGGCGTTGTGGAAGTAGAGGTACCAGTGGTCAGGCGAGGCGCCGGGGCGGCCCTCGTAGGCCGTGATGTTCACGTAGACGTACAGGGTCTGCGTGCCGTAGCTGATGAGCTTCTCGGGGCGGACCGAGGTCACCTCGCTCTGCTGCAGGCCGTTGTAGTTGAGCTGGCCGTAGTCTCGCGTGACGGCGTTGATCTCGGGCTGCACGACGCGCCAGTGGCCCTTCGCGTAGAAGTCGGGGTGGCCGGGCCAGAGGGGGATGTCGGCGGGGCCGCGGTAGATCTTCACCTGGCTGTCGAAGACGAGGGTCGTGTCGAGGATGGACTCGCCCACGACGCGGAACTGCCACAGGCTCGTGGTGCTGTGGGGCATGTCCGTCTCCGCAGGGTTCGTGATGGGGATGGTCACGGGGACGCCCCACTGGATGGGACCGAAGGGGATCCA
>DATMKA010000072.1:0-5168 GCA_035553595.1 Thermoplasmatota archaeon
CCCCCGGTGCTCCCGCCCTTCAATCCCAACGCGCCCGTGGGCGAGGCCTTGGAGCTTGCCGCCTTCCTCCTCGACTACGTGGGCCGGTTCCTCCCCTGACGCAGGATTCCGCAAAGACGATAAGCGGGCCCTCCGTAGGGCCGGGCTATGAGCGAGAAGGCGACACGCCCCCGCGCGGGGGCCCAAGGTGGGGGCCTCCTCCGCCGCCACTGGCGTGTTCTCGCCGTCACCCTCCTCCTGATGGTGGCCACGAGCCTCCTCGCGGCCCTTGCCGACCGGGGCCACGACCCCGAGTGGCGGCGGGAGCTCCCGGACGAGGTGTCCGCCCTCTCCTTCACTCCTGACGGGGAGCGCCTTCTCGCGCTCCAGACGCGGAACGGGTCCTTCACGGCCCTCACGGCCCTCACGCCCCGGGGGGAGCGCGCGTGGACCGTTCCCCTCAACGTGAGCTACGTGAAGTTCGCGGCCGCCAACGAGGCGGTGGCCGTGGCCACGGCGCCCTCCCCCGCGAACCTCACGGTCTACGACGCCCTCACGGGGCGACCCTTCTGGTATGCCCCCATCCCCCGCGTGTTCGTCACGAGCCTCGCCATGGACGGCGACCTCCTCGCGGTGGCCCTGCAGACGACCCCGCCCGGGGTGCAGGTGTTCACCCGGGAGGGGGACGGGTTCCTGCTGCAGGCGGAACTCCCCTTCCCCTCGGGCCCCGACGGCACGAACCAGGTGCGCGGCCTCGACGTGCGGGACGGCACGGTGGCGGCGGGGGACGACCTCGGCAACGTGAAGGCCCTGCGGGGCGGCGCCCTCGTGCTTGAGGCGCGGGTCCCCTACCAGGCCCTGGCTCTGGAAGTGCAGCCGGGCGGCGCGGGCCTCCTTGTCGGCGGCCGCTCCCTCGACGGGAGCGGTTTCACGGGCGGCGTCCAGGCCCTCCGCATCACCCCGGGCGACCCCCTGGGAGAGGTGGAGTGGACGGCGCCCGTGCCCGGCACCGTCACCTTCCTCGACGTGAGCCACCCCGAAACCGGGACGGCGCGGGCCGTGGCCCTCGTGGACGCTGGGCCTCCCATCCTGCGCGGTTTCCCCGACCTCCAGGTCCCCCAGGGCTGGTCCACCCGCGCCACGCGCGTCATCAGCGACCTCCTCCCCAACCGCGCCGCCGCCCTCGCCCTCGACCCCAAGGGGGAGACGGTGGCCTACGTGACGGCGGGGGATGAGGTGACCGTCCTTTCGGCGGCGGGGGGCGAGGAGCAGTGGACCTACCGCGCCTTCGGCGGCACCTCCCTCAGCTATCACCCGGAGGGGGGCGCCTTCGCTACGGGCGTGCGTCTCCTCCCGGACCTGCCGCCCAACGTGGTCCTCTATTTTGACGTGGAGGAGGAACCCCTCTCCCGCGACCTCTCCCGCCTCCTCCCCCTGGTCCTGGCGCTCGAGGCCCTTGTGGGCCTTGGGGTCCTGGGGGTCCGGGCCCTTGGGCGCTCCGGGTGAGGCGGCCCCCGGCGCCCCCTGCCCCGGCCGGGCTCGTTTATGTCTTGAGGCGGCCACCCTGGGGGTGGCAACAGCTCCCGGCGCCCTGCACTGCCCGACCAGCGGGGCGCTGGGCTTGCCTATCTGCATCGGACCCCTCCTTTTTCGGTAGGTCCGAAGGCCCCGGAAGGCCGTTTCTCACTCCCGGGTGGTCCTCCCCTTCTCACTTTCCTTGGGACTATAACCGTCTCGCGAGACAGACCACCCTCGTTCGTCGCCCGGCACACCGTTCCGTAGAACGCGTGGCCGAGGCGCCTCGGATGCTCTCGCCAACGGCGGGCCCCCGGCCCCCGTGGAGCCTCCGCGGCCCTGGACGATTGGAGGACAAAAACATGACTGCGCGGTTCCACCGCAAGCGAACAACCCTGTTCCTGGGCCTCGTGCTCCTGAGCGCCATCACCCTGGTGCCCCTCGCCGAAGCCCAGTCCCAGTTGAACGTGCGCAGCGTCGGCGAATTCTTCGTTGACGCTGCCGGCAAGGCCTCCGGCCAGAACGTCGCCACGGGCATCCTCGAAGCCCAGGGCGCCCTCGAGGGCTTCACCTCCCTCGCGCTTGGCACGGAGATCTTCAAGTCGGTCCGCATCGACGGCTTCTCCCAGGCCCAGAAGATCCAGGGCGTCGGCTCCTCGAGCCTCACCCTCGTGGGCACGAACGCCGTCGTGAGCGTGTACGACAACATCGCCTCCGCGGTGCGCATCGAAGCCACCGCCGACACCACCATCCGCTACGAGCTCGGCAGCGAGGTCGACGCCGCTTACGCGAGCGAGGCCCGCAACGTCGTGGACCTCTACGCGGAGACGGGCGCCTACCTCGGCAGCCTCATTCTCATCAGCGCCGAGGAGAAGGCCCAGTCCTTCGAGCAGCTCCTCATCGAAGCGAACGGCAACGTCGCCGCCCGCCTCGAGGCCGGCAGCACCCTGCTCTTCCGCGCGAAGCCCGTGTACGTCACGAGCGAGGCCTACAACGACGCCGTCGTCGAGGCCGCCGCCGAGGGCTACCTCGTGGCCGAGTTCATCACCGAGTTCGACGCCCAGGGCGAGATCACGAGCAAGGTCGAGTACGCCCAGCAGGCCGAGGCCCGCCTCGTGGCCCGCGCCGAGGGCTACCTCCAGACCGAGGTCAAGAGCCGCTCCGAGGCCTCCGCCATCGTGAGCTACGACCTCGCCTACGAGTCCGTGCCCGCCGAGACCGCCGACCAGGTCGCGGTCTACGTGAACGGCCAGCTCGCCACCCGCGTGAAGAGCGCCGCCGAGGTCCAGGCTTACGCCGAGAAGGGCCTCTCCGCCTTCTTCGCCGCGAAGGCCAACGGCCGCACGGAGCTCCTCGCCTCCACCCCCCAGTTCAAGGCCGAGAAGAGCCACACCCTCGCCATCACGGCGACCGGTGAGGCCGCCTCCCGCACCCAGGCCCAGGCCGTTGCCGAGGCCCGGGCTCGCGCCGAGGCCGCGGTCGCGGGCGCCTTCACCCTCCACGGTCAGGGCAAGCTCGCGGGCAAGTTCACCTCGGTCCTCGTGGCCGAGGCCACCGCCACCGTGCAGGCCTACACCGCCCTCGAGTCCAAGACCCAGGTCTTCGACTCCGTGGAAGTGAAGGAGAACAAGAACGCCAAGCTCCAGGGCGCCGGCAGCGACGAGGTCCGCCTCGAAGGGCCCCGCGCCGACCTCACCATGACGGACAACGTGTACAGTTCCCTCCTGGTGGAAGCCAAGGCCCGCGCCGAGGCCGTCTTCGACCTCGGTGCCAACGTGAAGGCCACCATGGTGAACGAGAACCTCGTTCGCCTCGAGGGCCCCAACGGTTATGCCGGCTTCCTCATCATCGCCGAGGCCAAGGCCCAGGCGAAGGGCAACGTGCAGGGCGGCAGCCGCCTCGTGACGGACGCTCAGGGCAAGGTCACCGCCTTCCTCGAGGCCGGCGCGAAGGTCGTCCACCGCTCCGAGGCCGAGGCCCACGCGAGCGAGGACCTCATCGCCCAGGCCGCCGCCCGCGGTGAAGTCGCCGCGCAGATTGTGGCGGGCTTCAAGGGCGAGGCCATCGCCACGAGCACCGTCAAGTACGCCGTGAACGCCGCCGTGGACGTGACCGCGGCCGTGAAGGGCGACTTCGTCATCGAGCAGAAGACCAAGGCCGACTCCGCCACCATCATCGTCTTCGATGGCCGCGGCGCTGCGCTTGCCGCCAAGTCCGCGAGCGACATCCAGGTGTTCGTGAACGGTCAGGCCGCCGTGGCCGCCGACTCCGTCGCCGCTGTCCTCAGCGCGAAGGCCTACGCCACCTACTTCGTGGAGAAGAGCCTCCAAGGCGCTCTCCGCGTGGTCGTGAACACCAACGCCAAGGCCCGCGCCGACACCACCGTCAACATCGTGAGCGAGCTCGAGGCCAAGGCCAAGGCCGCCGCGAAGATGGACGCCTTCGGCGCCTTCAAGCTGTTCTACGACGGCTCCGCTGTCGGCAGCTTCGTGAGCCTCAAGACCAACGCCGCCGCCGGTGTCGTGAGCGACTACCGCCTCCAGGCCACCGGTCAGAAGATCTTCAGCAGCATCCACGCGGGCGCCTCCGCCTTCGTGAACGCTGGTGCCGACGCCCAGAGCGTGCTCCGCCTCGAGAACCAGCAGCAGAAGCTCGAAATCGTGGACACGACGAGCGCTTACATGAAGATCCTCGCGAAGGCCGAGTCCGAGACGGTGTTCAACCTGGCCGCCGACGTGCAGGCGAAGGTCCGCGGCGACGCCGTGGTCGAGCTCGTCGGCAAGGGCGGCTACCTCGGCAGCCTCATCATCACGGACGCTCAGGGCAAGGCCAGCATGGCGAGCGAGTTCCGCGCCACGGCGCAGAACGAGGTCACGGCCCACCTCGAGCAGGGTGCCCAAATCATCTTCCGCACCCACGTCGGGATCGAGACCGAGCTCTCCGCGGCTCAGCGCACCATGATGAACCAGGCCATCGCCTCCGGCAAGGTGGCGGGCCAGGTTCTCGTGCAGACCCAGGCCGCCCTCGCGGCCCAGGCCCACGCCTCCGCCGAAGCGAAGGCCCGCATCGAGACCAACGCCCAGGCCAAGGCCACGGGCCTTGTCGCCGCGAGCGCCGAGGCCGCGGGCCGCGTGACCACCGCCATCACCACGAGCTTCTACGGCGACGTGCAGATGGTGACGGCGGCCACCCAGAACCGCGTCGATGTGACCATCAGCAGCGTCTCCCACGCCGGCAAGACGGTCCTCATCAGCCTCGACCCCGAGACCCTCAAGGGCCTCGCGGCGGGCAACGCGGTCATCGAGGTGGACGGCCAGGTGGCGGCTCAGGCTTCCAGCTACGCGGACATCCTGAACCCTGCCGACGACAACGGGGCCTCCGAGTACTTCGTCCTCGCGGGCGAGGCCGGCACCCAGGTCCTCGTGAGCCTGTCGCACTTCAGCACCCGCACGGTGACGCTCCGCGAGCCTGAGGAGGGCAGCAGCCCCCTCTTCATGTACGCCACGGTGTTCCTCGGCCTCCTCGTGGTGGCTGAGACGGTGTTCATCGCCCGCCAGAAGTGGCGCAGCTGAGCCCCGCACCTCCCGGGCCAGCACCCCTGAGCCCGGGCCCCCCTTCCACCGACCCGAAAGCGAACCACCCTAACGAGCGGCGGGAGGGCCAAACCGGCCCCT
>DATMKA010000073.1:0-21845 GCA_035553595.1 Thermoplasmatota archaeon
ACCCCATCAAGATCCATTCGGACGCGACTTTCACGGCCGCGAACGGTGTCGTCGCCGGGTCCGGGACGGTCTCGGACCCCTTCGTTATCGCGGGTTGGTACATCCGCTCCGCTTCCGCCTCGACGCCGCCCATCGACATCCGCAACGTGCGCTCCGCCTTCGTGGTTCGCGGGAACTTCCTGGACGTGGACGCGGCGACCACGCTGTCGGCGCTCTACATCGAGAACGCGAGCGCGCTCGGCCGCGTCGTGAACAACTCCATCACCACCGACGGCATCGGGATTCAGCTGCGCCACTCGGACCTCCACGTGGAGGGGAACACGCTGTGGGACACCACGGGCATGAGCCGCACCGGGAAGGGCATCGTGACGGTGCTCTCGAACAGCACCTTCCTCGGGAACTATCTCCTCAACTTCGATCTCGGGCTCTCCCTCTCCGGCACCTCCCCGGTCTTCCGCGGCAACATCGTGCGCGGCGGCACGGACGGGCTCCTCCTGTACTACACGCAGCGTGCGCGCCTCCTCAACAACACTTTCCTGCTTCAGGGCGGCATCGCCGTCACCCTCGACATGGCGGTGGGCACCGTGGCCTCGGGGAATGTCTTCGAGAACCTCGGTACGGGGCTCCGCCAGGCCGGCGGTGATGCCGTCTTCTCGTCCAACGGGTTCTTTGACGTGGGCGGCCGCCTCGCCTTTGTGGACACTCAGGCCACCCTCACCTTCGATTACAACACGGTGCTTGGTGGCGGCGCGGGCATCGAGGCCTCCCGGTCGAGCCTCCTCGTCACGAGCAACCGCATGGAGAATCTGATCGGCGTCGCCCTCTCCTTCACAGAGACGTCCGGTACCGTCATGGGCAACCTGCTCGTGAAGAACGGGGGCGGTATCGCCTTCGGCTCGGGTAGCCTCGTGGCGGCGAAGAGCAACGTCCTGCGCGACAACGTGTGGGGCTTCAGCATTCCCTACGCGTCCCGCCAGAACATCCCCCTCCTTGCAGGCAACCTCGTGAACGGGAAGAACGTGGACGGCACCCTCACGCCCTCCGAGAAGGTGTTCTTCTGGCGCGAGGCCAACGTCACGGTGGCGGGCGTCACCCGCGACTCGGGCCACGCCGCCGGCCGCTACGGCAGCCTTGCGAAGGAGGGTCTCGTGGTGCTCTACGACGTCCAGGGCGCGCTCATCACGAACAGCAAGCTCTCCGACTCGGAGCGCGGCGTTTACGCCGTGAACTCCTTCAACGTCACCGTCGCCTCCTCCCTGCTTATGAACCTCCGCTGCGGCGTTACCCTGGAGGGCACCATCGGCGCCGTGAAGGACACGAACATCACCATCGTCATCGACCCGCCGGGGTCCTGCGGTGTCGAGGTTAAGGGCGGCTACGTTCTCCTCCTCAACAACGAGATGAGCTACCTCGACGTGGCCATCCGTCTCGACGCGACCGCGGAAGGCCGCATCGAGGGGAATCTCCTCGTGCGGAACAACCTCGGTCTCGAGCTCCACGGCTCCTACAACCAGAAGACCGATGTCGTCGTCGTGGCGAACAACACCCTCCTCGAGGGTCGCGCGGGCATGCTCCTCGTCCAGTTCCGCGGCAAGCTCACCGCGAACGTCGTGGCCGGCCACACCCGGGCCGCCATCCAGGTGCAGGGCGCCGCCGACGTCCGCCTCGTCTCCAACGTCATCGTGGGCAACGCCGAGGGCCTCGTGGACCGCTACGGGTGCCCCGGCCAGCTCTCGGTCTGCGCCACCGTCACCCTCACCGGCAACGTCATCGCCCACAACGAGGGCGACGGCATCCGCGTCCACGGCACCGCGGCCCTCACCGGGAACGTGGTGACGGGGAACGGCGGCAACGGCGTGGTGCTCACGGGCGCCGTGAGCGCCGTCGTGAAGAACAAGTTCACCTTCAACGGCAAGAGCGGCGCCGTCATCGCCACGCACGTGCGGGCCACCTTCCGCACGAACGTGTACGCGGACAACGGCGAGGACGGGCTCGTGCTCTCCGGCGTGGTCACCATGCACGGGGACGTCGCCGTGAACCAGAGCTACGGCGCGGGCATCCGCTTCCGCGGGCTCCTCCTCGATGCGCTCCAGCTCAACGTGTCCGCCAACCTCGACGGCATGGTGGTGGAGGAGCCTCTCCCCCAGCCCACGCTCCCCGCCGTTCCCACGGTGCAGGTGGACGTCAACGCCATCCTGCGGGCAACCCCCGGCACCTACAAGGACCCCGTGTACCTGCACCTGTCGGTCATCTCGGGGAACCTGCGGTACGCCATCCGCTCCACGCCCCAGACGGAGGTCAACGCCACCTACAACTACTGGGGCACTCCCACGGGGCCGCGCGTGAACATCGCCGACCAGGTGGGTGCCTACAACAACGCGGTGAGCCCGACGGTCCGCTTCCTGCCCTTCTACACCGACCGGCAGATGACCATCGTCGGCCCCGTCCAGTACCTCTGAGGCGCGCGGGCGCTACCCTTTTACAGGGGGTTGCGCATGGCGAAGCGACGGCCATGCGCGCCCTCCCCCTGTTCCTTGGTCTCGCCCTCGTGCTCGCCGGCTGCGCGACCCCCTCCGCCACGCCCGACGCTGGCACCCGCCCCGAGGAGGGCCCCTCCTACGAGGTGCTGCCGGCCTCCCTCTCCACGATGCCCGAGCCCGCCATCGACATCGGCGGAATCCGGGGCTGGTGGGAGCAGTTCGTGCGCGCCACCCCCTACCGCCACGTGGGGTCCCCCACCAACGAGATTGCGGCCGACATGATTGCCGCCTTCCTGAAGGAGGCCGGGTACGAGGCCCGCACCCTGTACTACCTGCCGCCCAATGGCGCCGAGTCGCCCGTGGCCCAGGGCATCCGCACCGTGTACGGTGTGAAGCCCGGCACCCAGAACCCTGACCACGTGATCGGGTGGGTGGCTCACTACGACTCGAACCAGGCCACGATCTACGCCGCCTACGATGATGCCTCGGGCGTGGCCGCGGCTCTCGAGCTTGCGCGCGTCCTCGCGAAGGTGGAGACGAACAAGACGCTCATGCCCATCTTCTTCGACGCCGAGGAGGTGGGCCTCGTCGCTTCCCAGTACTTCGTCCAGCAGGCCCTCGCCCGGGGCGACGTCACTTTCGACCTCGTCATCGGCCACGACATGACGGGCATCAACTGCCCCGGCCACGAGTGGCCCATGTACCAGATGATCGGCGAGAACTACCTCGACGTGCTGAAGCCCGTGATGAGCGAGCTCTACGAGAAGTTCCTCAAGCTCGACGTGGGGTACGGCGAGGAGGCGAAGAACTGCATCGTCATCCTCGACGTGCACGACCGCAACTCCGACGAGCGTCGCTTCAAGGAGGCGGACATCCCCATCATCCGCATGGCGGGGGGACGCCGCGCCACGGACTACCCCGAGTATCACAAGCCCGGAGACACCATTGAGTACGTGTACGAGTTCTCGGGCGGTCCCGAGAACTACGAGAAGGGCCTCCACATGGTCATCTACACGAGCTACTGGAGCGTCCTCGCCTTCGACGCCCTCCCCTCCTACACGCGGTGACCGCGAGGGCCCGCCCCAGGGGTCTCCGGAGGCCCCTTAGCGGGGAAGCCCGTTGATCGTGATCTCGCGCACGATCGTCTCGGGTCCCGCGGGAATCTCGTAGAAGGCCGCGGGGTGGGGCGAGCCGCGGATGCACTGGATTTCGGGCGGCGCGTTCCACAGGAGCACGTCCAAGTAGAGCGCGTCACCGCCGCTCTTACCGGAGGGCGCGCGGTGGGCGGCCCCGAGGCCGGCGGCGGCCTGGCAGGCGGTGTCGGCGCCCATGAAGATGGCGAGGACGCGGTTCGCGCTGAAGTCCACGGTATGGCGGTCCTGCGTCATCTCCGCTTCCTCCCACAGGGCGGCCCAGTCGGCCTCCGTGGTGATGATGCGGATGCGCTGGTCGTCGATGCCCTGGGCTTCGCCCTGAGCGAGCAGGGTGGCGCCGGGGACGCGGTCGGGCGTGGTGGCGGCTTCCACGGAGAGGTTGCGGAAGTGCTCCTCCACGAACACCTTGCTGCCTGCGGGGATGGCCACCGCGAGGGTGGGGTACACGATGGCCTGGGTGCAGAAGGCCTCGGGGCCCGGTCCGTGGTAGATCACGTCCACGCGCACGCCCTCGCTGATGGCGGTGACGTTCCCGAGGGCCACGTGGTAGCATCCGTTGCCGCGTTCGCCCATGTAGGCCACGAGCACCTGCTCGGTGCCGAAGTCCACGTCGGGCGCGGCCTGGTCGCGCTCCATGGCGCCCTGCCAGGAGGCGGGGTCCGTGTAGAGCGCGTAGCGGCGGCCCGTTTCCCGGGCGAGGGGCGCCTCGAGCACGCGGCTCTTGGCGGGGGCCACGGGGAGGTCGGACTCGATGCGGAGGTCGGTCTCCTGTTGGCGCACCGCCACGAACAGGAAGGGCTGCGCGATCTGCTTGGTGCAGCCCGTGCCCTCCGCCGGGGGCTCGACGGTCCAGGTGACAGTAGTCTCCTCGGCGGCGGTGTCGGTGCTCACGTTTACCACGCGGACGCGGTGGCAGGCCGTGAAGCTCTCCCCCGCAAAGAAGGCGAGGACGCGGTGCGTCTTGAAGTCCACGTTGGGGATGCGCTCGCTGCTTGTGTTCCCGGTGTGGCGCGCCCACAGGACGGCGAAGTCCTCCGCCGTCTCCGCCACGGCGGTCTCGCGAGTGTGGATGGCGCTCTGGCTGCCTTGCGCGATCACGCGGTACGTGTCGTCCACGGCCCGCTTGGGGTCCGACGGGGTTCCCGTGTCCTGGAGGCACCCGGTGGCAAGGAGCAGGGTCGCGCAGGCGATGGCAACAAGGGCGCGCATGAGCCGGGTATGGCTCAGCGGGCTGCTTAACCCTTCGCGATTCGTTTGGAGGGAGCCCCTACCAGGTGTCCCGGCGCAGAAGCTCCACGAGCTCGCGGGCCTCCCGGAGGGCGCGCTCGGCCTCTGCAAGCTCCCGCTGCGCCTCGGCCCGTTCCTGGGGGGTGGCCTCAAGGGCCCTGCGTTCCGCCGCCCTGAAGCGGATTTCGGCGGCGGTCACGGCGGCGAGGGCCGCCCGCATGGCGCGGTCGTTGGTCTCCGCGGGCGGGAGGTGGGGGTGCATGGGGGGCCGAAGGCCTGCTGTTGCAAGAACCTCCTCGGTGCGCAGCCACTCCGTTGCGCGCCGAAACCGAATCCGTGAAGGGTGGCCCAGAACAGGGTGTGGTCCCTATCTAGTACCTTTTGGGTGCTTCCCGAAGGTCCGGGGTCGTTCGGGGCCTCGGGAATCGTCAAAGGAATTGGTCGAGAAGGCTCATCTCTTCGGCGTGCGTGAGGACGTGTCATGGGGTGGATGCCTACCCGGGAGAGCCGTCTGCGGGACGCGACGGTCTCCGTGCGCATCGCCGAGGAGGTCCACCGCTTCCTCGCCGTCCGCTACCTTACGGCGGAGTCTCCCCCCGAACGGGAGCGGCTCGAGCGCCTTTGCTCCGAGGCCGAGGCGAACCTCGCCGCCGCACGGCGTGTCCTCGAGGACCGGCTCTCGCTCCCGGAATCTCCCTGAGATCCCGGGGGCCCTTCCGCGTCCCCACAACCTATTTGTAGCCACCAGGGGTGATTGGCGCCCGGATGCGCGCCGTCCTTCCTTCCCTGGCCCTTGCCCTCCTGCTGCTCGGGGTCCCTTCGGTACTGGCTCACGGCACCCTCGAGGCCCGCGAGGTGGAGACGCTCCTGCTCGTGGACGAGGCGGACGACTCCTTCTACACCACCGGCGGGTACGACCTGTATGAGGTCTACATCGGCGAGGCCCACCTGCGTGAGGCCGGTATGGGCGCCGCGGGCGACGGCTTCTACTTCCGCACCATCCTGTTTGGCAACTTCGCCGAGCGGCCCCCCGGCACGAACGAGTACCGGGTGGAGTTCAACTTCGCCGGCCCCGACGGGCCCATGATGCGGTACCTCCTCACCAAGGACGGGAAGACCTTCGAGACCGACTTCGACCACCTCATGGTCACGGTGGAGGACAACCAGGTGGAGGTCAACCGCGCCTTCGTCGCCCTCCAGAACGCGAGCCTCACGCGGCAGATGGCGCTGCGGGACTTCCGCGTCACGAGCCTCGTGGACGGCGAGGTGCGGGACCGTGCCCCCGGCGGCATCTACGTCCCCCGCACGGGCGGCCAGGTGGAGGTGCCCATGCCCTCGGAGGTCCGCGCGGACTCCTACACCCTCGTGGGTCCCACCAAGTACGTGGCGGCAGCCGCCGCGCGCTCCCCCGCGGGCAACTACACCCTCACCATCACGAGCCTCCTCAAGGAGGGCGAGCAGCACGTGAGCCTCGCCACCGCGAACGTCACGGACTACACCTTCGTGCTCCCCGCCGAGGCGGGCGGCGTGCTGAAGGCCGGCGGCACCATGACCATCCCCTTCACCCTGGAGCCCATGGACCGCAACGGTGACGGCGCCCTCGAGCCCTTCCAGCTCGACGTGCTGAGCGACATCGGCGGCCGCGTCGGCTTCGTCGTCTCCCTCCAGAACGGGACGGCGGCCCTCCTCCCCGAGGGCGCCGTGGCCGTGGCCCAGCCCTGGTCCCCCGAGACGCCCCTGCAGGCCCCCCTGCCGGGCCTCGTGGCGGTGACGCTCGCGGCCGTCGGGGCCGCCTTCCTGCTGCGCCGCCGCTGAAGCATCATGCGAGAGGCCGGTAGACGTCCACGTCCCGCAGGGTCACTGTGGTCCCCGCGAGGGCGCCATAGCTGAGGCCCTGGGGGAGCGCTAAGCCCGCCTGCGACCAGACTGCGGCGGCGGGCCAGCGGATGCGGGCCTCCACCGTGGTGGTCCACGTGCCGGTGCCGGGCGTGGCATGGATGCGCGTGAGGGTGCCATACCGGCCCGTGCCCTGGGCGCTCGTGGTGCCCTCGAAGGTTCCCCACGTGCCGCGGGAGGCGTCGCCGTAACGCGCGCACTCCCGGAACTCCTCCTCGTCCTCCGCCCCGAGGGGGATGGCCGCTCCCGGGGGGTAGGTCTGCAGCTGGAGGCCGAGGTGGCCGAAGTGGCAGAGGTCGCTCACGCGCGCGGGCCCCTCGACGCGCAGGGTGCTCGCGCCCAAGCGTCCCACGTCGCCCCAATCGGCCAAGCGTTCTCCGCGGGGTGTGGCGAGGTAGTCGTCGATGGGGAACCACTCGGCGGAGGAGGCGGTGTCGATTGTGCCGTCGCCGTTCGCGTCGCGCGCGAGCCCAAGGACGGCCTCGAAGTGGACGTGGAACGGGAACAGCGAGGGCTCCTCCCAGGCACCGGTCCCGTACAAGGGGTCCCATCCGAGGGGGCCGCCGGGGCCATCGCGGACGAGGCGGACGTCCAGGAGGTAGCTCCAGCCGCCGCCGAGGGCTTTCACGGCCTCATCCCCCGCGTGGTTCGGTTCCGGCGCCCCGCCCTGCAAAAGGGTGTGGGCTCCAGCGGCCACGGGCCGCGCAGCGGCGTCGACGGCTGCAGCGGCGGCCCGCGCTTCGAGGGCGGCGGCGCCGAGGAGGCCCACCCCCAGGAACCGGTCGGGTGCCCCGTAGGGGTCGACGTCCTCGAGCACGGGAGCGGGGGCGCCGGCAGTCGCAGGGGCCACGGGGGGCGGCGCGATGCCGCCAGGCACCTCGTCGCACGTGCCGAAGAGGCCGTCCCGTTGCGCCTCATCTCCAAGGAGGCACTCTCCGGGCGGGTGCTGGTAGCGGCTGCCGGTGTATCCCGGGTAGGCTTCCACGAGGGCGGGGTTGAGGGCGAACCGGAACGCGGTGTCGGCGAGGGCCGCTTCCGGGCTCCACAGGAGGGGCGCATCCGCGTACCAGCCCGGCGTGAGGACAACGTCGCCCGGGAGGAGAGCCCCGGCGCTGCGGTCGCCCCCGTGGTGGAAGAAGGCGAGGTCGGGGGTCCAGGGCGTGGAGGCTGATCCGGTGGAGACGGCGCGGGCGCCGTCAACCCACCCGAAGAGGCCGGGCGCCTGGCCGGGAGCGGGAACGGGGGGCACCTCGGTGGGGGCGCCGCCGCACAGGAGGAACGCGTGGAAGGTCACGAGCCCGGGCAGGAGCGTCGCAGGGCGGGTCGTCCCCGTCCCCAGGTAGAGGTCGAGGCCGTAGAAGACGTCCGGGTTCTTCGCGGGGTTGTCGTACTCCTTGTGCTCGCCTCCGCTGCTCACGAAGGCGTGGAGCGCGTCCCCGTAGTGGTCGTTGAACCCCACGGCCCCCGCCATCACATGGAGGGGGACCACGTCGAGGGCGTAGCGTCCAGCGGAGCTGCCGCTTGCGGGTTGGCCGGTGGCGCAGGCGTAGGTGCCCACGCTCACGAGGCGCTGGCGCCCGGGGAGGTCTTCGGTGGCAAGCTCTCCGGTGAGGGTGATCTCCTGGGGCGCGAGGTTGAGGGCGGTGGTGAGGGTGAGGCCGCCGGCCCACCCGAAGGTGGAGGCGGGGGGCCCGTCCTCCCGCTCGTGGGTGGCAAGAGCGGGGGCAGGCAGGAGGAGGAACGTGAGGAGGAGGGCCGCGGCGCGACAGGGGGGCATGGGTGCACCCGGGGAGAGTAGTGGTGGGGGCGCAAGCCCCCGGTTTTTCGTCGGGCTTGGGCGTTAGGCGAGGATCTCGTGGGTGAGGCCGTGGACGATCTCGTCCGCGAACTCCTCCTCCGTGAGCTGGGTGTCGGCCTCGGTGTAGGTGCCGACGGTGCAGCCGCCCTCGGCGTTGAGCTTGGCGTTCTTGCCGCCCTCGAGGAGGCAGAAGGCCTCGGTCTGCAGGCCGCCGCGGTTGTGGGGAACGAGGTGGTACTCGCCGCCCGTGAGGACGCCGTTCGTCTCCTTCCAGATGGTGAGGGTGTTGGCCTCTTCGAAGAAGTAGTAGGTGCCCTCCTCGGTGGCGAAGGTGTGGGGCACGTCGGCCTGGACGAGGACGTCCCCGTGGGGTTCGGCGGTGGCGAGGGGCGCGAGGGCGACGGCGGTGGCGAGGGTGGCGAGGAGCGCGAAGCGCTTGCGGTCGTTGAGGAGCATCGAAATCAAGCCTCGGCCCACCCAGGCAACCCACGGTTATTAGGAATTTGCGAAAGCGTATGAAAGTGGGGGGCTGTTTTTGTGAGCGGTTAACAAACGGGGGGCGGGGTTTTGGGAACCCTTGGGAAATCCGGCCTCCCCTTTTGCGAAGCCCGTCAGGGGGAGGCCGCAACGGTCATAGCCGGAAAGCGGGATGGAGAAGCTGATCCCCATGGACTTCGAGGCCTACCGCGCGGAGTTTCCCACCCTCAGCCGCAAGACGTACCTGAACACGTGCAGCCTGGGGGCCCTCTCGACGCGGACGCGGGCGGGCGTGAACCGCTATCTCGACCTGTGGGAGGACCTGGGGGCCTCCGCGTGGTACGAGATCTGGATGGGCGAGATCGAGGCCCTGCGCATGAAGTTCGCGCGCCTCATCGGCGCCCACAAGGACGAGGTGGGCATCGCGCCCAACGTGAGCGCCGTCCTCGCCACCATCGCCTCCGCCATGGACTACCGCGAGCGCAACCAGGTGGTCTGCAACGACCTCGACTTCCCCACCATTCCCTACCAGTGGCTCGTGAAGCCCGGCGTGAAGGTGTCCCACGCGCGCACCCCCGACGGCATCCACGTCCCCACGGAGGCCTACAAGCCCCTCGTGAGCGAGGCCACGGCCGCCGTCGCCACGAGCCACGTGTTCTACACCTCCGGGTACATCCAGGACGTGAAGGCCATCACACGCACCGCGCACGCCGCGGGCGCCCTCAGCATCATCGACGCCTACCAGGGCACTGGCCAGGTTCCCACGGACGTGAAGGAGATCGGGTGCGACGTCCTCATCACGGGCGGCCTGAAGTGGCTCCTCGGCGGCACCGGCATCAGCTACTTCTACGTGAGCCGCGAAGCCCAGCGGAAGCTCGGCCCGCCCACCACCACCGGCTGGTTCGCCCACGGCGAGCAGTTCCGCTTCGACAACCTCGCCTTCTCCCCCAAGGGGGATGCGCGCCGCTTCGAGCTCGGCACCCCGAGCATCAGCGCCGTCTACGCGGGCTCCGCGGCTCTCGACATCGTGCTCGAGGTCGGTTCCGAAAACATCCGCCGCCGCACCACGGAGCTCGTGAACGACCTCCACGACCGCCTCCACGATGCGGGCTTCGCCCTCAAGACGCCCAAGCGCGCCGAGGAGCGCGCGGGCATCGTGATGGTGGAGATGCCCGACCCCGCGGGCGTCGTGAAGCGTCTTGCCGCGGAGAACATCATCGTGGACTTCCGCCCCGGACGCCTCCGCCTCTCGCCGTACTTCTACAACACCATCGAGGAGAACGCGAAGGTCGTCGAGGCCATCCAGCGCGCCGTGAAGGCCTGAGCCCGCTTCTCCCGCACCGGTCACGAAGCGGCGACAACCCCTCGCGTGGGGTCAGAAACCCCTATGCCCTCTTCCCGACAAAGCCTGAGGGATGGAGGGAATGTAGGTCGTGCGCTGTTTCGGTCTTGCCATGCAGGTCGCGGGCGTGCTGCTCATCGCCTCGGGCCTTGCCGCAGGACTCACGGCGCTCTTCATCGAGGACACGGTGCCCGTGCCCGCGCCCCAGGTGGGGACCGCGACCGTGCCGGACATACGGCTTGTTCCCATCGAGGACGCGGCGGGATCCCTCCCTCGCCTGGTGGCGCCGGGGGACGTCCATGAGGTGATCCGGTACCGGGTCGTGCCCGAGAACCCCGCCGTGGGCGCCACCGTTTCCCTCACGCTTGTCCTCACCCCTGCCGATGGGGCGAGCGCCCCGTGGACGTGGACGGAGCGCGTCACCCTCCGCCCCGGCGAGGGTCCTCGGGAGGTGGCGCTCGCGCCCCGCTTCCCCGCGCTCCCGGCCTCCGCGGAGGGCACCGATTATCGGGCCCGCATCGTGACCGAGGTGGTGGCGGAGGGCACGGGAGAGCGGTGGACGGGGGAGGGCGCCCCGGCTTCGGGCGTGCGCGCCGCGCCCCCCTGGGTTGGTACCCTGTTTGCTCCGGGCGACCTCGTGCTGAACCTGCTCCAGGCGGCAGTGCCCCTGACGGTGGGTGGGGCGCTCCTGGCGGCTGGCCTCCGCCGCTTCCGCATCGAGCACCGCCGCGTCACCATCCGGCCTGCTATCCTCACGGGCGTGCGGCCTCCCGACTCGTGACCCGCGCGGCCACCCCAAGCTCAATATAGCGCGAAGCCTCCTCTCCCAGGTGCGTGCCCGCTCGCGGCGCTTCCCGGCTCGGGGGGCGGTCCTCCTGGTGGCCCTTCTCCTCACGGCGGGGGCCCTCCCCCTCGCCTCCGGCCACCTGGCCGATATCTCCGTCCAGCGGTACAGCGGCGAGCTTCCGCTCGGGTTCACTACCTCCTGGGGGGTGGTGGGTCGCATCGGGGACTCGGCGCAGAACCCGGGCCCTCGGCCGTGGGAAGTGTCGGCCTCCCGCCTCGTGGGGTCCCCCGCGGCAGCCTCCGAGAGCGCGAACTATCCCTGGCCGAACGCGGGCCAGAAGGATTGGGAGATCACCTACTCCGCCGCCACCGGTCTCGTGACCTTCTCGCTTGACTCGGCGAGCGTTTCCCACACCACCACGGCCCCCGCGAGCACCCTCAGCCACCTGTTGCTCCGCGTGCGCTCCACCACCACGAGCGCCGTGCGCCTCCAGAACCTCGTGCTCGATGGCACGAGCCTCGCCGACGTCGTGGAGGCCTCCTCCTCCGTGGGCACCGTGAACACGCTCCTCATCACGTCGCCCAACCACTTCCAGAAGAGCTTCGTCCTGAAGGGGAAGGCGAAGTTCGACTGGTCCACCTCCTCGCCTCCCACGGACTCCGCCCTCCTCTTCAGCATCGCGGCAGGCACCGCCGGCGGCCAGCAGGTGGTCTTCGACGAGTTCGGCGGCAACCTCGCAAGCGCCGACAACTCGGGCACCTTCACGGAGACCTTCACCGGGCGCGTGACGGCCTCCTTCCCCGAAGCGAGCTTCCCCGGCCACCGCCTCCGCGTCGTGATGACGGGGGCTGCGAGCGGCGCCTTCGAGCGCGCCCTCACCGCCACGGACGTCGCCACCCTTGCGGAGCCGGCCTTCGGCACGGACGGGTGGAAGGTGTGGACGGGAACCGAGAACGACGGCACGCTCCTGTTCCGCTTCCGCTACGCCTACGCCGCGGGCGCGCCCGTGGGAACCTACTCCTTCGCCGTGTCCCTACTCTCCTCGACGGGCTCCCTCGTGGCCTCCGGGCCCACGGACGGCACGACGCTGTCGGCTTTCTCCCGCGTCACGGTCCAAGGTGCCGTCCACCTCGACGGCACCGCCGTCTCGGGGGGGTCGTGGGGCGGCTGGGCCGCCGCTCCCGGGGACACCATGGTGGTGAGCCCCACCTTCCTCAAGCTCGTGAACACCGGCGAGAAGACCAACCCGACGGTGGTGGTGGACTTCACGGAAGCAGCCTTCCTCGGCCCGGACACGACGATCGCTATCCCCCTCAACGGCAACCTCCGCTTCGCCTGGTGGGAGGACACCACGCCCGCGACCACGAGCCCCGCTGAAGGCACCTATGTCCCCGGAAGCCTCTCTCCGGATGGGTCGATCACCTTCTCGTTCACGGGGAAGGGGAACGTGATCTACGTGCGCTACCTCCTCGCCTCGCTGCCTCCGGTGCTTCCCGCCCAAGGCTACCAGGCCACCTTCACGGTCACGGAGGTGTGAGCCTGCGCCTCCTCGTGCTCCTCCTCGCGGCGCTCCTGCTTGCCGGCTGCACGACGCCAGGCGCCGCGCCCCGGGACCGTGACGGCACACCCCTTGGCACCGAGTTCGTGGACGACACCGTCACCTGGACCGGGAACGCCTACGACCCGCGGCCCGTCCCCGTGGAAGCGCCCCCGGTGGACCCCTCGGACCCACGCAACACCACGCCCCCCGAAACGGTTCCCCCGCCGCGGCCCGTGGTCCTCGTCTCGGTGGACCGCAGCATCACGGCGGGCGAGCGCCTCGAGCTCGCGGACGCCGTGCCCCTGCCTCAAGGCCTCACGCGCCTGCGCCTCGAGGTGCACGCCGCCCTCCGGGTGCCCGCCGCGGAGGCCGTCGTGTACGACGAGCCCTACTGCCTCGGAAGCAACCACGACCGGGGCTTCCTCCTCCTGCGCGGAGAAGCCGGGAGCGGGACGGTCGCCGTCGAGCGCGAGGGCCCCTGCGGAGCCACCCTCGCGGTGGAGGAGCTCGCCGAGGCGGAGGCCACGGGCGGGACGGTGGCCTACCGGTTCATGGTGGACGGCGTCGAGGGCCGCCTTCGCGTCCTCCTTAGGGCCGAGCCCTGACCGGGGCGCCCGGGGTTCACCCGCAGGTGACGTCCTCGATGCGCTTCTTCGCGGAGGTGAGGAGGCGGCACCCGTTCTGGGTGATGACGGCGTCGTCCTCAATCCTCACGCCACCGAAGCCGGGCACGTAGATGCCGGGCTCGATCGTGAACACCATCCCCTCCTCCAGGGTGAGGTCGTAGCGGGGGTGCAGGACGCCCCCGTCGTGCACGGCGAGGCCGAGGCTGTGGCCGGTGCTGTGGATGAAGCGGCCCTTCCACTTGCTCGCGTTGATGACGTCGTCGGCGGCCTTGTGCACGTCGCCCGCCTTCGCGCCGGGCTTCATGGCCGCGATGGCGGCCTCCTGGGCGCGGAGCACGGTCTCGTACACGGCCTTGTGCTCCTCGCTCACGCGGCCGTACAGGTAGGTGCGCGTGATGTCGGAGGCGTACTTGTTGTACCAGGCGCCGAAGTCGGTGAGGACGAAGTGGCCCTTCGTGAGCTTCACGTTCATGGGGTGGTAATGGGGCTCGGCGCTGCCGGGCCCGAAGCCCACGATGGTGTCGAAGCTCGCGCCCGAGGCGCCGAGCTTCTGCATCTTGTAGTTGATTTCGGCCGCGAGCTCCTTCTCGGTGAGGCCGTCGGTGAGCATCTGGGGGATGCCGTCGGCCACCTTGGTGGCGATGTCGGCGGCCTTCTGCATGCGCTCGAGCTCAAGGCGGTCCTTCACGAGGCGGGCGCGCTCGATGGCCTTGCCGGCATCCACGATCCTGCCCCCGTCCACGTAGCGGCGGAGGATCTCGTAATCGGCGTAGGTGAGCTCCGTGGGGTGGATGCCCACGCGCTTGCCCTTCACGCGCTCCTCGAAGAAAGCGCGCTTTTGCTCGGGGTTCTCGAAGAGGTGCACGGTGGCCTCGGGGGCCTTGCGGGCGCTCTCCTCCTCGAGGGGCGCCGTCAGGATTTCCACCTTCCCGTCGGGGTACAGGAAGGCGGCCGAGCGCTCGAACACGCCGCCCTCCACGAGGTCGGTCACGTGGAAGAAGCTGAGGTCGACGTGGGGCGCCACGGCGTTCATGAGGACGATGACGTCCACCTCCTCGCCGCCGGTCTGCTGAAGGTTCGTGAAGATGCGCTTCGCTCGGGCCTGCACCATTGCCACTTCCTGGTCTGCCCCTCTCAAGGGGCCGGGGGGTTAAGCCTTTTGCGAGAAGGCCCTCGATGCCCCGCCCGGTCGCCGGATAGCCTTATGGCGATTCGGCCCGATCGGGGGGCATGGCCCTGTCCCTTCGCTGGGTGCTCGCGCTCCTGCTTCTCGTCGCCGTCGCGCCGCAGCTCACGACCGCCCAGGTGGCGCCTCCCGCGGAGAGCGACGCCTGGAGCCCCCTCCTCAAAACGAACGAGTCCTGGTGGCGCACCTTCAACGAGGTGGGCACGGCCCGCTACCACTGCATGCCCCACGACGACCGCATGCAGGCGGAAGTGGTGGTATCGGCCGAGGACCCGAGGGCCCGGGAGGCCGTGAACGTGACCATCGAGGACTACCGCTTCGAGCCCGCCACCGTGTACGTGAAGCCTGGTGGACGGGTCACGTGGACCAACCGCGGCGAGGTGGAGCACGACGTCATGTTCGTGGGCTTCGACGCGGGCGAGCACCACCACGGCGATAGCGCCATCCCGGCGCCGCCGCTCGTGGCCGCCTTCGTCGCCGTGGGCCTTGCCGCCGTCGCCCTCAGCGCCGTCCGGCGCCGCTGAGGCGCTGCGCGACAAGGGCGAGGCCCGCGAGGGCCAGCACTGCCGCAAGGAGGCCGGGGCCCGGGGTCTCCTGTTGCGTCGCCACGGAAGGCGTGTAGGGCTCGCCGCCCTTGAAGGAGCCGAGGACCACGTTGTGGGCCTGATCGCCCTCGTTCGTCCAGTTGACGACGCCGCCGGGCTTCACCACGATCACTTGGGGCTCGAAGGCGAAGTCCTTGATGCGGACCTCCACGCGGTCCTTGGCGGCGGGGTCCTTTTCGCTCACGAGGACGGTGCCCTTCATGCCGGGGTGGGGGTGGCAGTGGTATTCGATGCGGCCGGGCGCGAAGAAGGGGGACTGCCAGGCTTCGCCTTTCGAGAGCATGGGGCTCTCGCTCGTGACGGCTTCGCCGTGGTGGTGGTCTTCCTCGCCGGGGCCGTGGCTGTGGGGCTGACCGAGGGCGAGGGGTGCGGCAAGGAGGATCGCTGCCAGGCAGAGGAGGGGGAGGGTCTGTCGGCGCATGGGTCTCACGGGGTGGGGTTGACGGTCACGGTAAACGAGCTGGGGGCATAGGTGTTTTTCCCTTGGAGCGTGACCCTCACGCGCCAGGGGCCTTCCTCAACAAGGAGGGGGCCGGTGTGGGCCCACTCGCGGTCGCCTTCGCGTGTCAGGGTCACGAAGGCGCCTTCCCCGTTGGGGTCGGAGGGCGGGTAAACGTAAGCGAGAACGGCGGCGTTCTCAGGAAGGGGCTCGCCGCCGGGGTTCACGAGGATGCGGAGGGTCTGGACGCCCACCTGCACCGGCTGGGGGGAGAGCGCGACCTGCACGTGGTGGCCGTCCTTCCGGAACTCGTGCACAAGGCCCGGGAGCCCTGCGGTATCCCCCGTGGCTTCGGCGGGATCCGGCGCGTTGCCCGGGGGCGCGATGTTGGCGAGGACACCCGCCGCGACGAGCACCACGGCCATGAGGGCCACCTCGGCGCCCACAGCGGCCCGGAGGCGGCGCAGGTGCCGCGGCCCCTCGGCGGTCGCGAGCCGGGGCCCCGTGACCTGCTTGTTGATGGCGCCGAGCGCCACGAGGGGCAGCATCACGAGCATCTTCAGGAGGAGCGCCTGGCCGTAGCCGGTGGTGAGGAGGTCGGCGGGGGAGCCGAGGTGCTGGAAGGACCCGTAGCTTCCGGTGAGGATGATGACGACCACGGCCGCCACCGCGAGGGGGCTGAAGCGCTGGACGAGCGTGCCCGCCGTCCGCGCATCGACGCCGCGGTGGAGCACGATCAGGAGGAGCGCGACGACGCCGCCCACCCAGGCGGCCACGGCGACGAGGTGGAGCCAGTCCGCGGTGAGGAGGAGGAGCCGCGTCGTGCCCGTGGCGGCCGCTGCGTGGCTGGAGGCGCTCGTGGCCGCAAGGGCCCCCAGCCCGAGAAGGGCGGCGAGGGGGAGGCGGATGAATTCGCTGCCCTCATCTCGGAGGGCAAGCCCCGCAAGCACGCCCCCTGCGGCCAGCATCATCCCGGCACGCCACGCGAAGGCTTCCCCAGAGGAGGTGGCGAAGAAGCCGAGCACGGTGGTCTCGATGCGGCCCGCGATGAGGGCGGCCAGCAGGAGGGTGGCGAGGGCAGTCACGAGCGCGGCACCCGAGGCCACCCACAGGAGGCGGCTGCGGGGGAGGGTCGTGCCGGTCCCCTGCGCCACGGCGAGGAGGAACAGGGGGATGCCGGCGGCGAGGCTGAGGGCCATGAAGGAGAGCCCGCGGGCGGCGGCCTCCTCGGGGTGGTTGTGCTGGCCCTCCAGGTGCGCCTCGTGGTCCATGCCGTGGCTCATGTGGTGGCCATGCATGGGGTCCCCCGTGAGGTTCGCGTTCACGCCGAGGAGATAGAGGCCGCTCTTCGTGTGGGTGTCCACGCTGAGGGTGCGCCAGCGCACCGTGTAGAGGCCGTCCGGCAGCGGTGCCACGGGAACGGTGGCTCGCGTCCGCACCTCAGGATCCACCACGGTGGCGCCTTCGTAGTGCTTCCCGTGACGGTCCACCACTTCGATGCGCGTGTAGTGGTCTTCCAGCGCCTCTGAGAAGGTGAGCACCAGCTCCGTGGGGGCCACGTCCACGCGGCTGTTCGGCGGCGGCGTGGCGCTCGCGAGGCTCGCGTGCGCCTCCACCGTGGCGGAGGCCGCGAGCAACGTCACGATGAGGAGGGGGAAAAGGAGGCTCCCGCCTCGTCCCGGAGAGCGCATGTGTTTCGGGGAGAGGCGGGCGGGGGACATAAGGCTTAGTTGCGGCGGCGGAACGCGAGGAGGCCGGCGGCGCCCACGGCGGCAAGGCCGAAGAGGGCCTCGAAGCCGGGTACGGTGTTGCGGGCGGTGTCCTCGTGCTCGTCGTGGCCCGCCTCAAGGGCGGCCACCTTCTGCTCGAGGGCCTGAACCTTCGCAGCGAGCTCGGCGGCGCTCACGCCTTTGGCGGGGAAGCCAATCTCGGCAAGCGGCTCGATCTCGTGCTTGTTCTGGTAGGTTCCATCCACGGCGGTGCCGTTGATGCTGCCCACGAGGCGGAGGCTGTAGAGGCCGGGCTGGGTGAGGACGTAGCCCTTCGTGAAGGTGTAGTAGCCGGGCTTGCCGTGCTGGCCCTGGAGGGGGAGGTTCAGGGTTTCGCCACCGGGTCCCACGAGGGTGGCGTTGAGACTCTTTTCGAGACCGGAAACGGGCTGGGGCGTGGTCGTGTTGGTGCGGATGATGAGGTCGAGGCCGGTCTTCATGTCCGTGTACACGGGCTCGCCGATGTTGCCGAGCACGATCTGGTACTTGTCGTCCGTTGTGTAGTACGTCGCGTGGGCAGAGGCAGCGCCGGCGGCGAGGAGGAGGCCCGCGAGGGCAAGCAGGGGGAGGGAACCGTGCATAGAGCAAGAATCGCACAAACTGCATTTAAACTTTAGCGATATTGGAACAAACTGTCCGTCGCCGCTCGGCTTTCGGGCGCCGTGCGGTCGCCTGCTTTGCCTGTCCCGTCCGTTCGCCAACCCGCAAACTATAAAATGTTGGCCGAGGCTCCAAATGTTAGCCTAATGCAACTTTCGAAGGTGTAGCGTCCATGCCCCCCGTCGCGCGCCCCTCCCTCGCCACTGAGCCTTCCGGCCCCGCTGCAAGCGAGGGCTCCCGCTCGGTCTTCACCCTGGTTGCGCTCGGGCTCCTCCCGCTCCTCCTTCTCGCCGCCGTCCTGTACGGTATTACCCTCGTGGGCCTCCCGAACGCCACCCAGGTCCCTGTCGAGGACGTCTGGGTGGAGCGCACCGTCCTTGCCCCCGGGGAGATCCGCCTCACCATCCGCAACGTGGGCCCGCAGGATGTCTCCATCTCCCAAGTGATCGTAAACGACATGCTCGTGCCCTTCGCGATCGGACAGGAGGAGCCTCTCGGCCGCCTCGACAGCACCACCCTCGCGATCCCCTTCGACTGGGTGGAGGGGGAACCGCTCGCCATCGCGCTCATCACGAGCAACGCCATCAAGTTCGAGGCGGAGGTGGCCGCCGCCGTTCCCACCCCGGAGGTAAGCACCGAAACCCTCGGGCTCCTCGCGCTTCTCGGCCTCTACGTGGGTGCCATCCCCGTCCTCCTCGGCCTCCTGTGGCGCCCGCTCCTCGACCGCCTCAGTGAGAACAAGCTCAACTTCTTCCTCGGCATCACCGTGGGCCTCCTCCTGTTCCTTGCCGCCGAGTCCCTGTTCGAGGGCTTCGAGATCGCCGAGGGGATCCCCGCCGTCCTCGGCGGCCCCTTCCTGCTTCTTGCGGGCGCCGCCGGCGCCTTCCTCCTGCTGGAGGCCGCCTCCCGGTGGAGCCACGGCTCCCGCTCGGGCCCCACCCCCCTCGTGCTCGCGGCCCTCGTGGCGCTCGGCATCGGGCTCCACAACTTCGCGGAAGGCCTCGCCATCGGCGGCGCCTTTGCCCTCGGCGAGGTGGCCCTCGGCGCCTTCCTCGTGGTGGGCTTTGCGATCCACAACACCACGGAGGGTCTCGCCATCGTCGCCCCCGTGAGCCGCACCCGCGTCGGGCTCCTCACCCTTCTTGGTCTCGGTCTCCTCGCGGGCCTCCCCACCGTGCTCGGCGCCTGGATGGGTGGCCTCGCCCCCTCCGCGCCCCTCGCGCTCATCTTCCTCGGCGTGGGCGCTGGGGCCATCCTGCAAGTGGCCCTCGCCATCGACCGCAGCACTGACCGCGCCCTCCGCGCCGGCCCCGGCCTCGTGGGCGTCGTCCTCGGCGCCCTCATCATGTACGCCACGGGCCTCCTCGTCTCCCTGTAACTGGTGATCTCCATGACCGTGAACCGTCGAAGCTTCCTGAAGGCCGCCGCCGCGGGCGGTGCGGTCGTTGCCGCGGGCGCCATCGCTCCCCGCGTCTTCGGCAGCGAGCACACGGGCCACAACGGCACCTCTGCCGCCGGGGGTGCCCACATGCACGGGGGACACCCTGGCGGGTTCGCCGTGGAGCGCCAGCAGCCGCGGGCCATGACGCCCATGGAGTACCTCACCCACTTCCACTGGGGCGACAAGGTGACGCAGCGCGCGGACGGGACGGCGCTCCGCGAGTACACGATCACCTCCCACCCGCAGACCCTCGAGGTGGCGAAGGGCGTCACCTTCCCCGGCTGGGTGTTCAGCACGCCCACCATCGGCGGGATGGCTCCCGGGCCCACCCTGCGTGCCCGCGAGGGCGACACGATCCGCATCGTGTACCGCAACACCGACAAGCACCCCCACTCGATGCACTTCCACGGCATCCACCCCGGCAACCAGGACGGCGTCTTCGAGCTCGTGCCCGAGGGCGGCGAGCAGGTGTACGAGTTTACCGCGGAGCCCTTCGGGGTGCACCTCTACCACTGCCACACGCTCCCCATCACGAAACACCTGTCCAAGGGCCTCTTCGGCACCCTCATCATCGACCCCGCCGAGCCGCGCGAGCAGGCCACCGAGATGGTGATGATGATGAACGGGTGGGACGTGGACTTCGACGGCGCGAACGAGTTCTACACCGTGAACGGCATCGCGAACTACTACAACGAGCACCCCATCCGCCTCAAGGTGGGGGAGAAGGTTCGCATCTACCTCGTGAACGTCACGGAGTTCGACCTCATCAACAGCTTCCACCTCCACGCGAACTTCTTCAAGTACTACCCCACGGGCACCCGCCTCGACAACTGGGAGTTCACGGACACCATCATCCAGGGTCAGGGTCAGCGCGGCATCCTGGAGTTCGCCTACAAGCACCCCGGGAAGTACTTCTTCCACGCCCACGTCAACGAGTTCGCCGAGCTCGGCTGGGTGGGCCTCTTCGAGGTCGTCCCCTGATGCGTGTCCTCCTCGCGGCGCTCCTCCTCCCCCTCGTGCTCGCCGGGTGCTCGACGCCCATCGAAAACGCGGGGCCCGTCGCCACGAACCACGTGAACATCCCCGACGAGTGGGTGTTCGAGCCCCGTGAGATCCAGGTGAAGGTGGGGACGAACGTGACGTGGACGAACAACGGGAAGACCTTCCACAGCGTCACCTTCCTGGACCCGCCCTTCGACGAGGACATCGAGCGGAACCAGACGGTGGCGTATACGTTCACGGAGCCCGGCACCTTCGACTACACCTGCAAGTACCATCCGGGGATGGATGGGCGGGTTGTTGTGACGGCGTGAGCCGCCCTCTGAGGGCCTGAGGTCACAGAGCCTCGCTGCCGCGCGCAAACACAGAGGGACGAAGGCGCAGAGCACGCAGAGAGAGACCGCTGAGGACCGCGCAGAGAGAGGATTGATCCGCAGAGGCTCGGAGCGCACGGCGACCCCTCCGTTCCTCTGCGGATCCGGCTTCCCTCAGCGCGCTCCTCTGTGCCCTCCCCTCTGTGTTCTCTGCGGCTCCGGGGCTCTGTGTTTGCGCCCGGCAGGGAGGCTCCGTGATCTCCGGTCCTCCTGCGGTGAGCCTCCCACTCACTCCTCGCCCTTCCCCACCGGCCTGCGAGGGTCCTTGATCCACTCGCTCCAGGAGCCCGGGTACAGGGCGGCCCCGTAGAGCCCCGCCACCTCCATGGCGAGGATCAGGTGGGGCGACGTGATGCCGGAGCCGCAGTACACCGCCGCATCCCGTGCCGGGAGTCCCTGCAGCTGCCCCTCGAATTTCGCGCGCAGCACCTCGGGCGGGAGGAAGCGTCCCTTCTCGTCGAGGGTGTCGTCGGTGGGGAGGTTGCGCGCCCCGACGATGTGGCCCTTCACGGGGTTCACGGGGTCTTCCTCGCCCTTGTAGCGGCTGGGCGCCCGGGCGTCCATGAGGCGGCGCGGCATCCGCGTGATGAGGTCCCAACTGCTCACGGTCTTCATGTGGCCGGGGCGGCCCTGGAACTTCGCGGCGGGAAGGGTGCGAACCTCCTGGGTGACGGGAAGACCCGCCTCGAGCCAGGCGGGGAGCCCGCCGTCAAGCACCGCCACCTCGAGGTGCCCGTAATCGCGGAGAAGCCACCACGCACGGCTTGCGAAAACGCCGCCCTTGTCGTCGTAGGCCACCACCTGGGTGCCGGGCGCGACCCCCCAGCGGCTGCAGGTGTCGATGAAATCATAGAGGTCGGGGACGGGGTTGCGGCCCGTGCGCGCCGTGGGCTTCGCGGAGAGGTCGCGGTCCATGTGCGCGTGCACGGCCCCGGGCACGTGCCCCTCGGCCCACAGGCGGGGCCCCGCGTCGGGGTCGAGCACGCTCGTGCGCACGTCGAGGAGAACGATGTCGCGGGGGAGGGCCGTGGGCGGCGGCGCGGGCTCGCCTGGGCGCACGCCCAAGGCCTCCGCGAGGCTCAGGGGGTCCACGAGCGTCATCCAG
>DATMKA010000074.1:0-14360 GCA_035553595.1 Thermoplasmatota archaeon
GTGCGGGCCCGGTCCAGGTGCCGATCCTCACCGCGGGTCAGCCCATCCCCGCCCTCCCGCCGCAGCCCATGGCAAGCCTCGCCCGGCTCAGCGAGACGCTCGGCAGGCCCGGCCCGCTCCCGCAGCGCATCCAGCAGGCCCTCGAGCAGATTATTCAGGATCTCGGGGCGCGCGCCGGGTCCATCATGGAGGTGGATTGGGGCGCCTCGGTGCTCGTCATCCGCGCCACCGTCGGGTATGCGCCAGCCCTCGTGGAGCAGTACCGCGCGGTCCCCCTGGGGGCGCCTTTCCCGCCCACGGACGCGGTCCGGGCTTCCGCACCGGTCGTGTGCGGGACGCCCGAGGAACGGATGGCGCTCTACCCGCACCTCGCCCAGGCCCGCACCCTCAACGGGGACGGCGCCATGGTCTCCTACCCGCTCATTGTCGAGGGCCGCGTCCTCGGTGCCCTCGGCGTGAACTTCACCGAGCCCCGCCGCTTCGGCCCGGAGGATCGTGCTTTCCTCTCCACGACGGCGCAGCTTTTCGCCGACGCCATGGAGCGCGTCCGCCTTGCCGAAGCAGGCCTCGACGCGCGCCAGAGGGCCCAGGCCTCCGAGCGCGAGCAGGAGGCCTCCGCCCGCGCGCTCTGGATGAGCGAAGCCCGCTACCGATCCCTCGTGGTGGCTACCGCCCAGATCGTCTGGACCCGCCTCCCCGACGGGTCCGTCGCGGACATGCCGAGCTGGCGGGCCTACACTGGCCAATCCGTGGAGGAGGTGCGCGGCTGGGGGTGGCTCGAAGCCATCCACCCGGAGGACCGGGAGCGCGTCCGAGCGGAGTGGCTGCGCGCCGTCGCCTCCAGGGAGGTCTACAGCGCCAACTACCGGCTCCTTGGCGCCGACGGCATCTACCGCGACTTCCTGGCGAGGGGTGTCCCGGTCCCGGCGGAGGACGGGGGCGTCCGCGAGTGGGTCGGCATGTGCACGGACGTGACCGCCGCCAAACGCGCCGAAGTCCAGCTGAAGGAGCTCCAGGCCCAGCTCCAGGCGCTCCTCGACAACGCCCCCGCCGCCATCTACGTGAAGGACACGCAGTCCCGTCACCTCGTGATGAACCGGCTCGGCGCCGCCGTCGTGGGGAAGCCCGTGGAAGAAATCCTTGGCCGCAGCATGCGCGACCACCTCCCCGGACCCGTGGGAGAAGGCATCGAGGCCCACGACCGCGTCGTCCTTGAGGGGAAGCGGCCCCTCCAGTTCGAGGAGGTCCTGCAGACTCCCGAGGGCCCGCGGACCTTCCTCTCGACAAAGTTCCCTCTCCTCGATGAGCGGGGCGTTCCCTTCGCTCTTGGCGGCATCTCCACCGACATCACGGAGACGCGACGCGCCATGGCCGCCCTCGATGAGGCGCGGCGGCAGCTCGCGCACCGCGAAAAGCTGAGCGCCCTCGGGTCCCTCGTCTCGGGTGTGGCCCACGAGATCCGCACGCCCCTCACCTACATGGTGAACCACCTCAACCTCCTCGAAGCCAAGATGGAGCGGTGGACGCGCACCGGGGAACCCCTGCCGCCCGCCGCCCTCCAGGCTCAGCTTGCTCCCGCCCTCGTGGGGCTGCGGGACGGCACGAGCCGCATCAACGCCCTCGTGGCGGACCTGCGGCGGTATGCGCGGCCCCAGGCGAACGAGCGGGCGCCGGTCGTGCTCGCCGAAGTGGTGGCGGACGCCGTGCGCCTCTTCGCCGCCACCCATCGGGGCGACCTCAGCGTCACCACCTCTCTTCTCGACACCTCCCGCGTGGTGGCCGACCGGCTGCAGCTCCAGCAGGTGGTGCTCAACCTCCTCGAGAACGCGCGGGACGCCGTGGGCGGCCAGGGCACCGTTCATGTGGCCGTCGAAGGGGAGGAAGGCGCCCTGCGGCTCGTGGTGGACGACGAGGGGCCCGGGGTGCCGGCGGCGGCGCGGGACCGGGTCTTCGACGAGTTCTTCACGACGAAGCCCGAGGGCACGGGGCTTGGCCTCAGCATTGTGCGGCGCATCGTGGAGTCCCATGACGGGTCTGTCGCGCTGGAAGAGAAGCTGGGCCGCGGTGCCCGGTTCGTGGTCACGTTCACCCGCGCAAGCCAGGGATGAGGCCTCGCCGGGGCTCCCGCATAGGCTTTTAACCGGCCGCTCCATGCGTGGCCCATGACCGCCCACAACGCCGAGTCCCGCCTCAAGGAACTGAACGTCACCCTTCCCGAGGCTCCCAAGCCCGTGGCCGCCTACGTCCCCTCCGTCCGCTCCGGCAACCTCGTGTTCGTCGCGGGCCAGCTTCCCTTCGTGAACGGCCAGCTGCCCCAGAAGGGCAAGCTCGGCAAGGAGGTCACGCTCGAGCAGGGCCAGGCCCTCGCGAAGCAGGCGGTCCTCAACGGCCTCGCCGTCGTGAAGGCCGAAGTGGGCAGCCTCGACAAGGTGGTCCGCATCGTCCGCATCGGCGTCTTCGTGGCCTCCACCAACGAGTTCACCGACCAGCCCAAGGTGGCCAACGGCGCCTCCGAGTTCCTCCAGCAGGTCTTCGGGGACGCGGGCAAGCACGCCCGCGCTGCGGTCGGCGTCAACGTCCTCCCCCTCGACGCTCCCGTCGAGGTTGAGCTGCTTGTTGAAGTGCGGTAACTCCCCTTCGCTGTCCCTGGCGGCCCGGGCCCCTAGGGGGCTCGGTCGCACTTCGTGCTCCCTCGCGAGGGCGCAGGGAGTCAGAGGAGCGCAGAGGGGGGTGTCGAGGCTGTCGTCCTCCTCTCTGCGCTCCTCTGACCCACTGCGCCCTCGCGCGCGAAGGGGCGCCCTCAACGACCTCTGGTCGTCGGGTCCTCGCTCGCGTGCGCTCGCTGCGGTAGCCCCGAGCAAAGCCCCCTACGGGACCCGCACCGTCTCAAAGCAGAAGCCCGCCTCCAACTGCGCCCTCCGCACCCGCCCCCAAGGACGCCTGCGCGATCCGCAGCCTTCCCGCGCCAAGCCGCAGCTTTTCCCCGTGGCCGTCGCCCTTTTATATCTCAAGCGAGTGTGTGCTTTCATCTTCACCGCTTGAGGTGCCCCGCATGGACTTCCAGATCACCGAGGAGCAGAAGCTCATCCGCCAGACCGTTCGCGAGTTCGTCCAGAAGGAGATCAATCCCCACGTCCACGAGTGGGAGGAGAAGGGCGACTTCCCGGACGAGATCTTCCACAAGATGGGCAAGGCCGGCATCCTCGGCGCCCCCATCCCCGAGAAGTACGGCGGCGCGGGGCTCGACTCCGTCACCTACGCCATGATGACGGAGGAGCTCGCGAAGGGCTGCTCCTCCCTCCGCACGGCCCTCAGCGTGAACACGAGCCTGTTCGGCTACAACGTCCTCTACTTCGGGTCCGAGGCGCAGAAGAAGAAGTACCTCCCCGCCATCGCCTCCGGCGACAAGAAGGGCGCGTGGGCCCTCACGGAGCCCCAGAGCGGCTCCGACGCCGCGGGCATGCGCACCACCGCCCGCAAGGACGGCGACCACTGGGTCATCAACGGCCACAAGATGTGGATCAGCGAGGGCGGCAAGGCCGACTACCACGTCGTGTACGCCCGCGTGAACGAGTGGGACCCCAAGACGAAGCGCGAGGGCATCTGCACCTTCATCGTCCACAAGGACGACCCCGGCTTCAAGGTGGGCAGCATCGAGTCCAACACGAAGCTTGGCATCCGCGCATCCCCCACGGCGGAACTCCTGTACGAGGACTGCCGCGTCCCCGCGGACCGCATGATCGGCGAGATGGGCAGCGGCTGGAAGCAGGCGAACACCGTCCTCAACGCGGGCCGCCTCTCCGTGGCCGCGGGCGCCGTCGGCATTGCCCAGGCCGCCCTCGACGCGAGCATCGAGTACGTGAAGCAGCGCGAGGCCTTCGGCCAGAAGATCGGCCAGTTCCAGCTCGTGAAGGAGCACATCGCCTACATGACGCTCCAGGTGGAGACCATGCGCCTCCTCGTCCTGAAGGCCGCGTGGATGAAGGACCAGGGCCTCGACAACCGCCTCGCCGTCTCCCTCGCGAAGCTCCACGCGGGCGAGGCCTGCGTCGAGGTGTGCGACCGCGCCGTCCAGCTCCACGGCGGCAACGGCTACTCCGGCGACTACCCCGTCGAGCGCTACTGGCGCGACTCCCGCATCATCGGGATCTACGAGGGGACCAATGAGATCCAGAAGATCATCATTGGTGGCGAAGTCCTCGGCCTCTGAGGCTCCCCTGGGGTCTCCTTCCCTGCCCGCTCAGGCCCCCCGGCCTGGGACGGGGGGCCACTTTCGGCGACCGTCCCCTCAGCCTGATGGGCACCCCGCGCTTTTTTCCGGCTGCTTCATGAGGGGGCTCGCCAGTGTCCCCCAGACGCCCGTCGCCCTCCCGCGACCCTGAAGGAGTCACCCCCATGACTTACGCCATCGAAACCAACCGTCTTGCGAAGTCCTTCGGCAAGACCCGCGCCGTCGACGGGATCGACATCAAGATCCGGAAGGGGTCCGTGTACGGCCTCCTGGGCCCCAACGGCGCCGGAAAGACCACCACCATCCGCATGCTCGCGACACTGCTGAAGCCCACCTCGGGCAGCGCCACCGTCCTCGGCCACGACATCGCGACCGAGCCCGAAACCGTCCGCGAGAAGGTGAGCCTCACCGGCCAGTTCGCCTCCGTGGACGAGGACCTCACCGGCACCGAGAACCTCCGCCTCGTGGGCCGCCTCCTCGGCCTCTCCTGGGGCAGCGCGCGCGAGCGCGCCGACGAGCTGCTCGGCGCCTTCGGCCTCTCGGAGGCCGCGGACCGCCAGGTCCGGACGTTCAGCGGCGGCATGCGCCGCCGCCTCGACATCGCGGCCTCCCTCGTCATCACGCCTGAAGTGCTCTTCCTCGACGAGCCCACCACGGGCCTCGACCCCCGCAGCCGCAACCAGGTGTGGGACATCGTGCGTGCGATCGCCGCCGAAGGCACCACCGTCCTCCTCACAACTCAGTACCTCGAGGAGGCGGACCGCCTCGCGGACCGCCTCGCCGTGATCGACCACGGCCGCCTCATTGCGGAGGGCACGAGCCGCGAGCTCAAGGCCTCCGTGGGTGCGAGCACCCTGCATGTGCGCCTCGTGGATGCCGCCCAGCGCGCGGAGGCGAAGCTCCTCCTCGCGAAGGCCCTCGGCACAGACGTGATTCTCGGCGGCGAGCCCACGGCGCTCTCCGCCAAGGTGCTCGATGAGGCCCGCGCGGCGGACGCGCTGACCGCGCTCTCCCGCGGCGGTGTCCGTGTCACGGACTTCACCCTGGGAAGCCCGAGCCTCGACGAGGTGTTCCTCGCCCTCACGGGTCGCCCTGCCGACCCCGCCGCGAAGGAGGCGAGCGCATGAGCGCCGACGCCGTCGTTGCGGACGCCCTCCCCCGCATCGTGTCCAAGCGGACCCGGCCCCAGCGGGCGAGCGCCATGAGCGCCGTCGTCACCCTCGGGTGGCGCGCCCTCCTCAAGATCAAGCACGTCCCCTTCCAGCTCTTCGACGTGACGGCGATGCCCATCATGTTCACCCTGCTCTTCACCTACCTGTTTGGTGGAGCCATCGCGGGGTCCCCGCGGGAGTACATCCAGACGCTGCTCCCGGGCATCCTCGTGCAGACCATCCTGTTCACCACCGTGTACACGGGCGTGGGTCTGAACACGGACATCAGCAAGGGTCTGTTCGACCGCTTCCGGTCGCTCCCCATCTGGCAGCCGGCCCCCGTCTTCGGGGCGCTCGCGGGCGACATCCTCCGCTACACGATGGCCTCCGTGGTCATCCTCATCGTGGGCTTCCTCATCGGTTTCCGGCCCGCGGGGGGCCTCTTCGGGGTCGTGGCGGCCCTCGGCCTCGTCCTCCTCTTCGCCTTTGCGGTCTCCTGGATCTGGATCATCATGGGCATGGTCCTGAAGACCCCCGAGTCGGTGATGACGACGAGCTTCCTCCTGATGTTCCCGCTGACGTTCGTCTCCAACATCTTCGTGCCCACGGAGACCATGGAGCCGTGGCTGAAGGCCATCGTCGAGGCGAACCCGGTGACGCATCTCGCCGACGCCGCCAGGGCGCTCATGCACGGCAACCCCGTCGGCACCGGGGTCTACTCGGTGCTCATCGCCTCGGTGGTTGTGACGGCGATTTTCGCCCCCATCGCGATGCGGTTGTACAACAAGGAGCGGTGAGCCCGCTCGCACCGGGGGCCGGGAGAAGTCGCTCCGACCCCCAGTCCCCTCTGCTGCGGAGCGGCGGAGCGGCGGTGTCCCGCGGAGGCTTGAGCGGGACTCCGCGGCCCCTCCGTGACTCCGCCGCTCCGCAGCGGGGCGCTGCCGGGGCCCCCGTGGCGTTTTTTATCTTGGCCGTTCCGTCCGCCTAGCTCTGAGGCTTGAAGGCATCCGAGACGTCCACGACGCCTTCCTCCTCCCGGCCTGGGAGGGGGCGGCGGCGCTCCTGGTCCCACAGGAGGTAGAAGGCGCCCACGGCGAGCAGCCGCGGCAGCATGTCGCCGAGGTCGCGGAGCGCCGAGTAGGGCTGGAACGCGTCCCGGGTCGAGTTGAGGTAGAAGCTCGCAGTCTCGTTCGCGTCCGTGCTCGCGTTGAAGGCGCGCAGCCCCTCGGGACTCTGGAAGTCCTCCCGGAGGCGGGCCTCCATGTTGGGCGCGATGTACACGAGGGCGAGGAGGCCGTTCATGAGGGCGATGACGAGGGCGGCCGTGAGGAGGCCCTTGATGCGGGGGCCCGGTTCGCGGGCGGTGCCCACGAGGAACCAGGCGGCGGCCGACAGGGTGAGGGTGCCGGTCGTGATGACGTAGTGCCGCTTGATGGCGGCGACGAGCCCTTCGGGGTCGCGGGCCTGGAGCGCATCCGGGACGCCCACGTAGGCCACCACGGTGAGGGCCACGGCGAGGAGGCTGAGGCCGAGGGCGAGGGCGGGCTGCCAGCGCTTCCCCTTCAGCGTGTCGCACTTGAAGTAGTTCACGTAGGCGAGCGCGAAGAGGGTGACGCTGCTGAGGAGCGCGAGGTACGCCACGAGGGGGATGCCCGCGAGGAGGGCGCTCAGCACGACGACGGCGAGGCCGAGGCCGAAGAAGCCGTGGCCGCGGCGGAGGAGGACGTCCTGGGTCATGGGACGGGCCGGAAAAGGCGGGGGGCCTTAAGGCCCTTGGCGTCCGCTGGGGCAGAAGGGTTGGGAAAAGGGAGAGGCGGGGGCGGCCGGACACCCCGGGGTCTTGTGGGGTTGGCCGCTTCCCTCGGGCCGCTTCGCGGCACCTCGGGAGCGCGGCCAAATTCGGACGAGCGTTCGCACTTCGTGCTCCGCCCGTCCTCTCTTCGCACTTTGGCTCGCCCCCAAGGGGGCTCGCCAAGCGTGCTCAGACCCGGCCAACCTGGCCGAGCTTGCGCGGGATGTACACCTGCTCGAGGGTGCTCGTGCGCTTCCTCTTGCGGCGCTTGAACTCCTTGAGCGCGATGGGGCACGTCACGTGCGTACAGTACTTGTGGCCGATGTTCGTGGAGCAGAACGCCCCGCAGCGCTGGCACTCCACGGGAAGGCTGTTCCCGTAGAAGACCACGTTGCTGCCCGAGTCGAAGGTGAGGAAGACGTTCGGGCGGGCCTGGACGGTGCGGGCCTGCTGGCTACCGATTTCACTGAGCTTTGTTCCGTTTCCCTGCATGGAAACACACCCCCGATGTTACTTAGCCGAGGCTCGGGCCGGTGGCCACGATGCCAAGGTTGTCCTGGCGGTCCTCCTCCGCGGCGGCAGGTCCCGTGAGGCTGCCGCTCTCCCGGAGGGAGGCGCCGATGAGATCGACCATTTCTTCGAAGTTGGCGCTCGCCTCGTCCGCGAAGGTCTCGCGGAACATGACGAGGACCTTGCCCGCGAGCTCGGGCTCGGTCAGGTGGTAGATGTTCTCGGGCCAGCCCTCGGTGACGGTGAGGAGGCCCTTTTCCACCATCTGGGCGAGGTGGAAGCTGAGCGTGCTGCGGCTCACGCCGACCTCAGCGCACAGTTCGCGCTGGGTGTGCTTGCTCTTTGCAAGGATCACGGTCGCGATCTTGCGGGGCACGCTGTGGTGGAAGGTGGACACGTAGTCCTTCTCGCGGCGGCCGAGCATGTGCTTCACGAAGAAGCGCTTGTAGCGACCGTCGCGGCGGACCACGATCATGTCGCTGCCGGTGAGGTAGTCAAGGTGGTAGAGCGCTGTGCCGAGCGGCAGGTTCAGGCTCCGGGCAATCTCCCGAAGGTGGGCCCCCGGGTTTCCCTTTACGAACTCGTAGATCTTCCTACGAGAGTCGAGGCTAAGAATATCCTCGTGCATGTTCAAGTGCACCCCCTATTTTACAGATAGTCCCGGTCGCGAAACCGCGTGTCCGGGAATCCCTGCAGCACGCCCAGTAGTCTAAGCGGGTATAACCGTTTCCTATCTACCCTCGGTGGTAGTAGCGGTGTTTCAACCCCGTGTCCGGCGATTTTGTTTGGGGCCGGTTTCTAACTCTGGACGATCCCCGGCCTACACCTGTTTTCTGTCAAAAAAGTGATTGAGAATAATTCCCGCGCCGTGCACCTTCGCGGTTGCATGGTCGGGGTCCCACCGGCCGCGGTGAATGAGGACTCGTCGGGGGGCAGATCAGGGTGCCGTGCGACGCCTCGCGCACGTACGCGAAACCCTTATTCACGTGGCGGGGCTCGTTCGGAGCGGGCCGGAACGGCCCCCTGAGGAGCCATGCCCATCACGGAGGACCGGCTGAGCCGTCTGAGGGAATTCGGGCTGTCCGAATACGCCGCGAGGGCCTACCTCGCCCTCCTCGACCTCGGGGTCGCCGAGGCCCGCGACGTCTCCACCCTCAGCAAGGTCCCCACCTCCAAAATCTATCACGTCCTCGACCAGCTCCACGAGCGAGGGCTAGTCGAGATCCTGCCCGAGTTCCCCAAGCGCTTCGCCCCCATCTCCTTCGGCGAGTTCCTGGACAAGGTCCTCGTGGACCACCGCAGCCGCGTGACCACCCTCGAGCGCGAGCGGGACGCCCTCGTCCGCATGTTCAGCGTCACCGGCGACGTGGACCTTGGGGAACGGGGGAGCTTCATGCTTCTCAGGGGCCGCCGGAACGTCCTGAACGAGTTCCGCGGTCTCCTGGCGGGCGCCGAGGGGGACGTCCTCATCTACGGCGGCGTGGGCGCAGGCCTCCGGGCCGCCCTTCACGCCCTGGAGGCGGAGGCTGCCCTCGGCCGCGGCGTCACCCTGCGCCTGCTCGTCCCCGACGACCCCGCCGTCACGGAAGCCCTTTCCCGCTTCGGGAGCCCCTTCCAGGTGCGCCACCGGGACTCCCCGGGCGGCGTCGAGGGCCCCGGCATCACCATCGCCGTTGCGGACGGCCGCCGCGCCGTCATCGCCCACTTCATCCCGGACGACGCCAGCACCACCCGGGGGGACGACACCGCCATCGCCACCGACGACAAGGGCATGATCGCGGCCCTCCGCACCGTCCTCGAGGACACGTGGCGCTTTGCCGAGACCAGCCGCCGCCCCTCCCCCGAGGGGGACGCGCCCCCGTCCGTCGAGGCCTTCTGGGCCCGCGTCCGGGGCCACGCCCTCCTCGCCGTCCCCGTCACCGCCCTCTCCTCCTGGGTGGCCGCCCCGGGTCTTCCGGAGGCCGTGGCCCGCGGCGCCCGCATCCGCCTCGTCACGGACGACCCCGCCCGGGCCGGCGCGCTCCTCCCGCCCGAGGTGGCCGCCGCCGTCGAGGTGCGGGGGGTCCCCCGGCTCCACCTCCACGCCGCCGTCGCGGATGCCTCGGAGGGCCTCCTCGTCCTCCCCCGGCCCCCGGGAACGGCGGCGGCCGAGGCGGTCGTGCGGGTGCGGGAGGCGGTGCAGCTGGCGCCGCTCGCGGCGGCCTTCGAGAGCCTGTGGGCGGCGGCGCAGCCCCTCGCCGCTCCATCGCCCGGGTCGCCCGCGGCCCCTATTTTCTAATAGGGGCGGCACGCTCCCCCGGCCATGACGATCCAGGATGTCGCCCCCCACGACCTTCCCGGAGTGCTCGCGAGCACCCCCGGTCCCCTCGTGGTGGTGTTCCATGCGGACTGGTGCGGGTACTGCGCCCGCTTCGAGCCGGTCGTGGAGAAGCGCGCCCCGGGCCTGCCTGCCCGCGTGGTGCGGGTGGACATCAGCGACGAGGAGCACCCCCTCTGGGACGCCCTCGCCATCGAGTACGTCCCCACGGTGATGGTGTTCCGGGAGGGGAAGCCGGTTGCCCGCGTGGGCGGCATCCTCCGGGAGCAGCACCTGGAGAAGGTGCTTGCCGAGGGCGGCCTCACGAAGTAGCTTTGAAATACCCCCCTCGCATTGGGGGCCTCCATGAGCGGCGTCAAGGCCATCGCGTTTACTGGAATGCCCGGTGCTGGCAAGTCCATCGCGGTGGAGGTGGCCCACAAGGTGGGCCTCCCCGTCTTCCGGATGGGGGATGCCGTCTGGGCCGAGGTCCAGGCCCGGGGACTCCCCCTCACGAACGAGTCCGTGGGGAAGGTGGCCACCGAGATGCGGCAGAAGCACGGCCCCGGCATCTGGGCCGAGCGCACCGTGGAGCGCATCCGCGCCACCGGGAACGCCGGTCGCGTCATCATCGACGGCGTCCGCAACCCCGAGGAGGTCGACGCCTTCCGCAGGGTCCTCGGGCACGACTTCCTGCTCGTGGCCATCCACGCCGCGCCCTCCACGCGCCTCCAGCGCCTCATGGAGCGCAACCGCCCCGACGACGTCCAGGACGAGCGCCAGTTCCACGGCCGCGACGAGCGCGAGCTTGCGTGGGGCATCGGGAAGGTCATCGCCCTCGCCGACGTCATGATCGTCAACGAGGACGGCGTCGAGGAGCTCCAGGAGAAGGTGTCCCGGCTCCTCGGGTCCTAGGCGGTCCCGACTAGGGTCTAACGGCAACCCTTTTTCATCCTGGGCTGGATGGTTGCCTCCCAAGCAATTGGGAGGCAATACCATGTTCAAGAAGCTCGTTTTCGCGGCCGCTCTCGCGGCGCTCGTCGCTCTTGCGACGCCCGTCAATGCCGACCCTGCCTTCTCCACCTCCGGCTCCTTCCTCCTCGGCAGCCCCGTGGACTACTTCGCCCTCGACGCCTGCGGCGCCCCCGAGTTCGAGGGGATTTCCTCCAACTGTGTGGCCCTCCCTGCTGGCCTTGACGGCATGGCGGTTTCCTTCGAGGCCTCCGACGCCCTCGGCAGCGTCGTCGACTACGCCCTCTGCTACTACGACGCGGATGGCTCCTTCCTCGCCTGCGACAACGAGGCCGTCGCGAGCGGCGCGGCCTTCGTCGGCATCGCCACCATCGGCGGCGTCGAAGTCCAGTGGACCCTCGCCATCGGCTAACCTCGCTCCCCTGGGGGTCACGGCCCCCCACCCCTTTCTTTTCTCCACACCCCTTCAACTCCGAATTATCGAACGTTTGTTTGAGTACTTGTCGCAATCTTGGTCAAACGTTTCGCTGGGGACTCATTGTCTTGAGGTTTGTTCGATTGTCGCTCCCGTCGGGCTATACGGCGGGGCCGCCGATGTGGGGGGCATGACGTGGGCAGCTGGATTCGTCCCCGCGACACGCCTGCTCGGCCTCCTGGCCGCAACGCTCCTCGCCCTCCTCGCGGTGGCCATCCCCGCCGCGGCGCAGGACCCCGCGAGCGCCCTCGACACCGGCGACACCGCCTGGGTGCTCATGGCCTCCGCCCTCGTGATGCTCATGACGCCGGGCCTTGCCCTCTTCTACGCGGGCATGGTGCGCGCGAAGAACGCCGTGGGCACGCTCATGCAGTGCCTCGCGGTCATGGGCCTCATCACGCTCCAGTGGGTGGTCCTCGGGTACACCCTCGCCTTCGGGCCTGACGTGGGCGGCCTCATCGGCGGCCTCGACTTCGCCTTCCTGCGCGACGTGAGCGCCGTGGAGCCGAACGCGGCCTACGCGCCCACGATCCCCCATCAGGCGTTCATGATCTTCCAGATGATGTTCGCCATCATCGCCCCCGCCCTCATCCTGGGCGCGGTGGCCGAGCGCGTGAAGTTCGGCGCCGTCGTCGCCTTCGTGCTCCTGTGGGCCACCTTCGTGTACGACCCCATTGCCCACTGGGTGTGGGGCGTGGGCGGCTGGCTCCGCGCCCTCGGGGGCCTCGACTTCGCGGGCGGCCTCGTGGTCCATGTGAGCGCCGGTGTGGCGGCCCTCGCGTGCGCGCTCTACCTGGGCCGCCGCCTCGGCCACGGCCGCGAGGAGATGGGGCCCCACAACCTCACCCTCACGGTGCTCGGCGCGGGTCTCCTCTGGTTCGGCTGGTTCGGGTTCAACGGTGGCAGCGCCGTCGCCTCCGGCAGCCTCGCCACCGTCGCCTTCGTGAACACGCACATCGCCACCGCGGCCGCGGCCCTCGCGTGGACCCTCATCGAGTGGCGCCGCCGCGGCAAGCCCAGCGCGCTCGGTGCCGCGAACGGTGCCGTCGCGGGTCTCGTGGCCATCACGCCCGCCTGCGGCTTCGTCACGCCCCTCGCGGCCATCGCCGTGGGCGCGGGCGCCGGTGGCCTCTGCTACCTCGCGGTGCGCCTGAAGGACCGCCTCGGCCTCGACGATGCGCTTGACGCCTGGGGCGTCCACGGCGTGGGCGGCATCTGGGGCGCCGTCGCCACGGGCCTCTTCGCGAGCGCCGCCGTGAACGCGGTGGGCACCGACGGGGCGCTCCTCGGCAACCTCCGCCTCCTCGGCGTCCAGCTCGCGGGCGTCCTCGCGGTTGCGGTGTACACCTTCGCTGTGACCTGGGCCCTCCTGTGGGGCATCGACCGCACCATCGGCCTCCGCGTGGCTCCCGAGCACGAGGAAGTGGGCCTCGACGTCACCCAGCACGGCGAGACGGCCTACAACTTCCCCCTCGTGGCGGCCGTGGTCGCGGTGCCCGTGGCGGAGGCCCCTGAGGGCTCCGTGACGGCTCAGGCGGTTGCGTCGCACGACGGGGCTTGATCCGGAGGTGAACCGCGACGACGCGACGACGCGACGAACGACCCTCCCTTGGGCGTCGCGTCGTCGCGTCGTCGCGGTTATACCCCGGTTCAGCCCGTTGCCCGGGCCTCAAGAAATGCAACGACCGCCTTCTCATCCTCCGAGAGTCCCCGCGGCCGCGTCCGCGCAGCCCCCTGTTCCGCCGCCGTGATGGCATCCAGGAGGGACCCGTCGAGGTAGCATTCGAAGACGTCGGGGTGGATGTAGGACTTGCGGCACACGGCCACCGTGTTCCCGAGGCGCGCCGCCACCTGCTCGGTGGCCCGCACCACGTTCTTCTTCGCTTCCGTCTTCTTCGCGCAGGGTCCGATCTCGCGGAGGGCGGTCACGGCGAGCACGGTGCCCGCCCAAGTGCGGAAGTCTTTCGCCGTGAACTCCTCCCCCGTGATCTCCTTGAGGTAGCCGTTCACGTCCTCGGACCCAATCTTCTGGATTTCCCCCTTCTCGTCCACGTACTGGAAGAGGTCCTGTCCGGGGATGCTCTGGAGGCGGTCCACGATGCGGGCGAGCTTCGGGTCGGTGAGGCTGATCTCGTGGTACTGCCCCGCCTTGCCGCGGAAGCTCAGGTGGAGCGTGCTCCCGTTCACCTCCACGTGGCGGTTCTTGAGCGTCGTGAGCCCGTAGGACTTGTTGGTCTTCGCGTACTCCTCGTTGCCCACCCGCACGAGGGTCTTCGCCATGAGGCTCACGAGGGTCGCGAGCACCTTCTCCCGTGGGAACCCGGGCCTCGCGAGGTCGGCCTTCACGCGGCGGCGGATCTTCGGGAGCGCGTGGCCGAAGGCGATCATGCGGTCGTACTTCGTCTCGTCCCGCGTGGCGCGCCACTTCTCGTGGTAGCGGTACTGCTTCCGCCCCTTCACGTCGCGGCCCGTCGCCTGCAGGTGTCCCCGGGGCGAGGGGCAGATCCACACGTCCGTCCAAGCGGGCGGGATCGCAAGGGCCCGGATTCGCGCGAGTGTCTCCTTGTCTCGCACGGCCTTCCCCTCCGCGTCCACGTACCGGAACCCTTTCCCGGACTTCACGCGGCGGATTCCCGGCTGGTCGTCGCACATCCAGCGAAGACCCGCCTCCTTCGCGCTCTCCACGGGGTCCGGCATCGCGGCGGGAGGCATGGCCGTTGCCGCCTTCCGTGCCTTGCGGGGCCGTCGGGCCTTCGCGGGGGCGGGGCGCTTCGGGCGGAGGAGCGAGGAGGAGGCCATGGGCTATCGCCGCTCCCAACCTGGCCGCTCGGGCTTAGGGGGTTGTGGCCCACGGGTCGATGGATGCCGCGATACCAGCCGATACGGAATCCCAAGAAGGGCTAAATCCCTGGACCCCGCCTGCCGCCCTGCTG
>DATMKA010000075.1:0-12893 GCA_035553595.1 Thermoplasmatota archaeon
TACCCGCCCACCCAGATCGTGGCCTACTGCGGCTCCGGCGTCACGGCCTCCCTGGGGATTCTCGCCATGGAGGTGGCAGGCCTCCCCGGCGTCGCGCTGTACCCCGGGTCCCGGATCCATTCGCTCCACGACCCGGGGTACAGCGCGACGCCGGGGAGGCCTGCCACCTCCATGGCGAGAATCCCCAGGGAGGCCGTGACGCCGGAGCCGCAGTAGGCCACGATCTGGGTGGGCGGGTACCCTTCGAGGTGCTCCTGGAAGCGCCCGCGGAGCGTTAGGGGAGCGTGGAAGCGGCCCTCCTGCGTGAGGTACTCGCTGAAGGGGGCGCTCCGTGCGCCGGGAATGTGGCCCGCCACGGGGTCGATGGGTTCCTGCTCGCCGCGGTAGCGCGCGCCGTCGCGCACGTCGAGGACCGTGAACTTCCCTGAGCGCAGCCCCTCGAGCAGGTTCGGTGCCTCCACGGTGGGCATGTGGCCGGGCTCGCCGCGGAAGGTGCGGGGCGCGCGGTGGGGCACCTCCCGGGTGAGGGGGAGGCCGGCCGCCGTCCAGGCAGGGAGGCCGCCGTCGAGCACTGCGACGTCCCGGTGGCCGTAGTGGCGGAGGAGCCACCAGGCGCGGGCCGCGAAGGCGCCGCCCCTGTCGTCGTAGGCCACCACCTGCACGCCCGGGCCGATGCCGAGGCGGCCCAAGAACTCGCGGAGGCGCTCGGGGTCCGGCAGGGGGTGGCGCCCCGTCGCAGGGGTTGCGGGCGCGCTGAGGTCGTGGTCGATGTGGGCGTGGAAGGCGCCGGGCAGGTGCCCCTCCCGGTAGCTGCGGGGACCCGCTTCGGGGTCCGTGAGCGCGTGGCGGCAATCGAGGAGGACGACGTCCGGGTCGCCCAGCGCGGCTTGGAGGGAGAGGGGATCCACCAGGGTGCGCCAGGGACGGGGAATCATGGAGGAGAGAGAGGGGGAGGCCTGCTTGACTCTTGTGGTGGCCCCGCCGAGCCCGGCTCCCCGAGGGTGAAGTACACGGTTGCTCCCGCGTTTGGTCGCCCCTCCGCCCACACGCGGCCGCCGTGGCGCTCCACGATGCGGCGCACCGTGGCGAGCCCGACGCCCGTGCCCTCGAACTCCTGGGGCGCGTGGAGGCGCTCGAAGGGGTGGAAGAGGCGGTCCGCTTGCGCCATGTCGAAGCCCGCGCCGTTGTCGCGCACGTAGTAGATGGGCGCGCGTCCCGGCCGCGCCACCTGCCCCACCTCCACGCGGGGCGCGGGGGTTCCGCGCGTGAACTTCCACGCGTTCGCGAGCAGGTTCTCGAGCACCACGCGCAGGAGCGCGGGATCCGCGAGCGCCTGGAGCCCCGGGGGGACGTGCAGGGTGACGGTGCGCTCGGGCTCCGCCCGCGCGAGGGCCTGCGCCACCTCCTGGGTCATCCGCGTCAGGTCCACGGGCTCGCGGTGGAGGCTCCCGGACCCCGCGCGGGAGAAGGCGAGGATGTCCTGGACGAGGCCCGTCATGCGCCGGCAGGCGCGGAGGGCGTCCTCGAGGCAATGGTGCGCTTCCGCGGGGAGCTTGCCGGCGCTGTCCTCAAGGGCGGCGGAGACGAGGGCTTCGATGCCGCGGAGGGGCGCCTTCAGGTCGTGGCTCACGGTGTAGGCGAAGGCTTCGAGGTCGCGGTTGCGATCGAGGAGGTCGCGGGTGCGCGCCTCGAGGAGCTTGGAGGCGGTGATGTTGACGTGGGCGATGATGGCGTGCCGCCGCCCCCCGGGCGCCACGAAGGGGCTCACCTGGGCGAGGAACCAGCGCGGCTCGGTGGGCGAGTGGCAGGGGTACTCGAGGGCAAAGCGCCCCTCCTCCCCCGCGAGGGTGGCGCGGATGCGGAGCGCCATCTCCGCCGCCTCGGGCACGCCCGCCTGGGCCGCGCGGTCGCACACCTCCAGGTAGTTCACGCCGAGGCCGCTCGCGGGGAGGTGGAGGCCGTTCTCGAGGGCGAAGCGCCGCCACGCGTCGTTCACGGTGTGGATGGTGCCGTCGCTCCGCAGGATCGCCACGTGGGCGGGAATGGCGTCGAGGGCGGCCTGCAGGTAGCCGAGGGATTCCTCCACCGACCGTGCCGCGGCCTTCGCTTCCGTGAGGTCCTTCGCCACGATGACGCGGAGGGCGCGCCCCTCCACGGGGACGGAGCGCGGCCGCAGCTCGATGGGGAACAGGGTGCCGTCCTTGCGCCGCCCAAACACCTCGCGGGGGCCTTCGTCGCCCCGTTCGAGGGCGTGGCGCACCACCTCGGCCGTGGCGGCCGTCACGAGGGTTTCGGCCGGGAGGCCCACCACCTCGTCGAGGCTGTACCCGAACATCCGCGCGAAGGCCGCGTTGGCCATGAGGATGCGGCCGTTTGCATGGAGCGCGACGCCGTCGAGGGAGGCATCGGCGAGGGCCCGGAACCGGGCCTCCTCCTCCGCGGCCCGCCGCTGGGCGGCCTTCGTGGGCGTGATGTCCTGGGCGACCCCAAGGAGAAGCGGCACCCCTTCCTCGTCCTCGGACACCACCTGTCCGCGGCAGGAGACCCAGCGCGTCTCGCCGTCGGGCCGCCGGATGCGGTGCTCAATCTCGAAGCGGCCTCCGCTCGCGAGGGCCTCCTGGATGGTGGCGAGAAGGGGGTCGCGGTCCTCGGGCGGCACGGCCTCCAGGTATTCGTCGTAGGTGGTGGCTCCCGCTTCGGCGGGGCGGCCGAAGATGCGGCGCAGCTCGGGCGACCACTCGATGCGGTCGCTGCCCGCCTTCCAGGACCAGTGGCCGAGGTGGGCGATGCGGTGGGCCTCGGAGAGGCGGCGCTCGCTCCGCCGCAGCGCGGTCTCGAGGACCACGCGGTCCGCCCAGAGACCCACCTCGGCGGCGATCCCCTCGAGGGTGACGAGGAGCGCCTCGTCCCGTTGCGGTGCGGCCCGGGACCACAGCTCGATCACCCCGACGGCGCGGCCGCCTGCGGCGATGGGGATGGCGAGGCAGGTGCGCAGCCCCTCCGCGAGGGCCCGGCGGGCCCGCGGTTCCACCGCCTCCACGGGGAGGTCCTGCACCACGGTGCGGAGGCGCAGCGCGGCAAGGCCTGTGGCGCCTTCGCCCGGTTCGAGGGGGGTCGCGAGGGCTCCCGCCTCCAGGGGCCCGGTGGCTCCTCCGGGATTGCCCGTCCATGCGGCGCGGCAGCGGAGCAGGTTTCCGGCCGCGTCGTAAGCCCAGAAGGCTGCCCCGTCGAAGCCGAGGCTTCGCCCGATCACTTCGAGAAGGCGGGGGGCGGCGTCGGAGATGCCCCAGGACCGGGCGAGGAGGGAGGCCACAGCTTCGCGCGCCGCGGCGCGGGCCCCGCGGCGGGCCTCCTCCTGCTGGCGGGGCGTGACGTCGTGGAACAGGAGGGCGGCCCCCGTCACCTCGCCCTCCTTCAGGAAGGGGGAGACGGTGAGGTCCACGGGCAGCCGCAGGCCGTGGGCGTTGCGGAGCGCTGCGTCCCGTGCCACTCCCGCCGCGGCCCGCCCGAAGGCCTCCCGCAGGGGGCAGCCGCCGTCGGCCGTGGCGCACCCGAGGACGGCGTGGGCGTCCTCCCCGGCCACGTCCTCCAGGCTCCACCCGAGAAGGGCCTCGGCGGCCGGGTTCAGGAAGGAGATGCGGCCGGTGGCGTCCACGGCGCAGACGCCGGGCTCGAGGTGGGTGAGGATGGCGGCGGCCCGTTCGAGCCGGTTCATCGTTTCCGTGGCGAGGACGTTGGTGAGGTAGCGGTCGCCGTGGCCCACGGCTCCGGCGAGGGCGCTCACCACGGCTTCGTTGTCGAGGAGCCGGATCTCTCCGATGGGGTCGCCTGACCGGCGCAAACGCTCGTAGTAGGGGACATACCGGACATCACCCACGTGCAACCCCAATCCCGATCTGGCACCCGGGGTGCATATAGATGGGTACAACCAGGGGTGACTTGTCTGATTGGTTGGTCTTGGGGTGTGGGGTCTGTCGGGGCCTCACCGCGGCCGCCGGGGCCATGCGAAACGCCCATAATGCCCCCCACCCTTGCCCGCCCCATGCAGGACCTGACCGGGAAGCGCTACATCGTGCTCGGTGTGGCGGCAGACAGCAGCATCGCTTGGGCGATCGCCAAGGAGCTTGGCGCCCGCGGCGCCACCGTCACCCTCGGCTACCAGAAGCGTTTCCTGAGCCGCATCATGCAGCTTGTGAAGGACCAGCCCTTCATCGAGGCCTACAAGGAGTGCGACGTGAGCCTCGACGACTCCACAAAGGCCTTCTTCGGTGGGCTTGAGGGGCAGTTCGATGGCCTCGTCCACGCCATCGCCTTCGCGCCCGCGGAGGCCCTCAACGCGAGCATCGTGGAGACGAACGAGGAGGACTTCTGCAAGACGATGGTGGTCTCCTCCTACTCCCTCGTCCGCGTGATCCGCCACGCCCTCCCGAAGCTGAAGGCCGGCAGCAGCACCATCACCCTCAGCTACCTCGGCGCCGAGCGCGTCGTCCCCGGCTACCGCATCATGGGCACCGCCAAGGCCGCCCTCGAGTCCCTCGTGCGCGAGCTCGCCATGGCCGTGGGCCCCATGGACCACCGCGTCAACGCCATCAGCGCGGGCCCCGTGAAGACCCTCGCTGCCTCGGGCGTCCCCGGCTTCGACATGATCCTCGACTGGATGCGCACGAACACGCCGCTGCGCCGCAACATCACGCAGCAGGACGTGGCGAAGACCGCCGCCTTCCTCCTCGCGGAGGACTCGGCGGGCATCACGGGCCAAACCCTCTACGTGGACGCGGGCTACAACATCGTGGGCGCGCCCCCGGACCTCGACCGCGTGCTGGTCGAGCCCCGGGCGGGGATCCCCTCCACGCCCCTCTGATCAGCTGAGCTCGGGCGCGATGCGCTTCACGGCACCCGTGGGCGTGATCACGCCGAGGGGCCGGTCCTGCTCGTCCACCACGACGGCGGCCCGGAACTGCTTCAGCACCTCCACCACGTGGTCGAAGGCGTCGTTGGGCCGCACCGTCCCGTAGGAGGTCTCCATGAGGCCCTTCACCTCGATGTCGCTGAAGTGGTTGCGCTCGCCGCCAGCGTAGGTGCGGCCGCCAAGGCCGCGGTCGTTGTTGAGGCCGATGGGCACGATGTCCCTGCGGTGGAGCACGGCGGCAAGGTGGCCGCTCGCGTCCACCACGGGAAGCACGGCCACCTTCGTGTCGTGGAAGAAGTGGATGGCGTCCCCCGCGGACTGGTCCTCCCTCAGGTGAGGCACTTCGTCGAGGAGTCGGTGCGCGGGCAGGTCCACCTCGAGCTCTTCGAGAACGCGGAGGGCGGACACGTACCCGATGAGGCGGCCCCTTTCCTCGACGGGGAAGTGGTCCACGGAGGCCGCGGCCATGCGCCGCACCGTCTCCTCGAGCGTGAGGTCGGTCGTGAGCGCGCCCGTCCCGAGGGTGTAGTTCTCGACGCGCTCGTAGGGGTGGACCCGGGTGCGCATGAAGCCCCGCTCGTTCAGCACGCCCCAGGGGCGCTCGTGGTCGGTAACGATGGGCACGCGGTCCGTGTCGCCGAGCAGGTACCCGGTCGCCGCCGCCACGCCGTCCCGCTTGTCGACCGCCTTGAAATCCGTCTCCACCAAGTGATCAATCATGCTCGTCCCACCTGGCGGTTCCCCCGGTGCGCCGCTTAAGCCTTCTCTCGCTTCCTTCGGTGCGTGAGCCCTCCGCCTGGGGGCCGAGCGGGCAGGGAGGCGCAAACCCTAAAGAGGGCCCATGAGCTATCGGGCGCCGTGGCGGTCCACCTCCCGGAGTCGGAGCTCGAGGCTCAGACGAGCCGGTTCCACCTGATGGCGTACGGCCCCGGGGACAACCAGTTCATGGAGGTGAGCCCCTCAAGCATGGAGGAGGCGCGGGAGCACTTCGGGCGCTTTCCCGTCACGTGGCTCAACATCAACACGAACTCCATGCCCACCGTGATCGCCTCCCTGGAGGCCTCCTTCGGGCTCCACCCCCTCGCCTTGGAGGACGTGCGAAACCCCCGCCAGCGCCCGAAGACGGAGGACTACGGCGACTACCTGTTCGTGGTCACGCGCATGCCCTTCCGCCGCGAGGACCGCATCCAGTCCGAGCAGTTGTGCATGTTCATCGCCCGCGGCTGGCTCATCACCATCCAGGAGACTCCGGGGGACGTCCTCACGCCCGTGCGCGACCGCATCCGCGTGGGGCGCTCCCGCATGCGCAACTCGGGCGCGGACTACCTCGCCTACGCCATCCTCGATGCCGTCGTGGACTCCTACTTCCCCCTCATGGAGGCCATCGGCAACCGCTTGGAGGAGCTGGAGGATGCCGCCCTCGAGCCCGGCGAGGCGAACGTCACCCAGCAGGTGGTGGAGGTGAAGCGCGACCTGCTGCTCCTGCGGCGCATCGCGTGGCCCCAGCGGGAGGCCGTGGCCTTCCTCGAGCACGGGGACCACACGGCCCTTTCCCGCGAGTCGCGGCCCTTCTTCCGCGACGTGTACGACCACACGGTCCGCATCATCGACGTCATCGAGGTGTACCGTGAGCTTGCGAGCGACATCCAGGGCCTCCACCTCGCGACGGTCAACACGCGCATGAACGAGGTCATGAAGGTGCTCACCATCATGACCTCCCTGTTCGTTCCCCTCACGTTTATCGCGAGCATCTACGGCATGAACTTCCACACGGACGTAAGCCCCTGGAACATGCCGGAGCTCGACTGGGCCTTCGGGTACCCCGCGGTGCTTGCCGTGATGGGCGCCGTCGCCTTCGTTCTCATCGTTTTCTTCCGCCGCAAGGGATGGATGTAGATGGCCACCGAGATCACCGGGGAGTTCCTTTACCAGTTCGCGATTGCCGGCGGCCTTGGCGCCCTCATCGGGCTTGAGCGCGAGCACCGCCAGGACGAGGTCCAGGTGATCGCGGGCGTCCGCACCTTCCCCCTCGTGAGCCTCAGCGGCTTCATGATCGGCCTCCTCTCCCGGGAGACCGGGAGCGACCTCGTGGTGGCCGCCGGCATCCTGTGCGCCACCCTGTTCGCCGCCACCTTCCACGTGGTGCGCCACCGCCTCGGCACCTCGGGCCTCACGACGCCCATGGCGATGCTCGTGACCTTCCTCATCGGCCTCCTCATCGCCTACGCCTTCGTGCTCGAGGCCATCGTCATCGGCGTCGTCACGACGTTCCTGCTCCTCACGAAGAGCCGCCTCCACCGCTTCGCCTTCCACCTGGATGACGCGGAAATGATGAGCGCGCTCCAGTTCATCACCGTCCTGTTCATCCTGTTCCCCCTCGCGGGGTCCCTGGACGGCCCCGTGGAAGGGACCCGCGGCCTTGTGGGCCCCGGCCTCATCATCGACCCCTACCGAATCCTCGTGCTCGTCATCTTCGTGTCGAGCATCAGTTTCGTGAGCTTCCTCGCCATGCGCGAGGCGGGGCCTGAGCGCGGCATCGTCGCCTCCGGCCTGCTCGGTGGGCTCGTGAACAGCGAGGCCACCACCGTCTCCCTTGCGCGCCACGCCGGCGAGGTGGAGGCCCTCGTGCCTGCCGCCGTCACCGGCACCCTGCTCTCCACGGCCACCATGGTGGTGCGCAACATGGTCATCGCCATCTTCGTGGACCCGAGCCTCGGCATCCTCCTGTACGTGCTTCCCGCGAGCCTCCTCATCGGGGCCGCGAGCCTCCTGTTCGCGTGGCGGCGCTACCGCACCCTCCAGAGCGGGTCCGGCAACGTCCGCATCACCATCAAGAGCCCCTTCGCCGTGGGCCCCGCCCTGCGCTTTGCCCTCTGGTTCGCGGTGGTGAGCGCCTTCGCCACCTTCGTGAGCCGCAATCCAGACCTCATTGGGGACTGGGGGATCTACCTCACGGCGCTCGGCGCCTTCGGGTCCGCGGGAGCCGTCGTGGCCTCCGTCGCGGCCCTCTACGCCGGGGGCGGGCTCCCCCTCGCCACGGCGGGCCTCGTGGCGGGCCTCGCGATCCTCATCGGGGCCGCCAACAAGCTCATCATCCTGCGGGCCACGAGCGCTTCCGTGTTCAACGCCTCCTGGAAGGCCTTCACGGTCGTGAGCCTCCTGGGTGTGGCGGGCATCGCGGTGAGCCTCGTCCTCTTCCCCCTGTAACCCGCTCGGCTCGAGCAGGCTACAGGAAGAAGAGAGAGGATGCTGGGAAGGGTGAAGAAAGAAAAAGGAGGTGACCGGGCCGCCTTTCTGCCCGGCCGGGGGTGGGTTTAGCGGCGGAGCTTGCGGCCGACGATGGCGCCCGTGCCGATGAGGCCGAGAGCGACCATGACCATGCCGGGGCCGGGGACGCTGAGGCCGGTGCCGGGGCCGGTCTCCTCGCCGCTCATGACGAGGAGCTTCGCGGAGTTGAAGATCTCGGCGTCAATGCCGCCGCTGAGCTTCACCTTGGTCCAGGTCTCGTCAAACACCATCACGATGGTGCCGATCTCCTGCAGGCCCTTCACGGTGCTGCAGGCGTCGAACTTGAGGTGGAGGTCGGTGGTGCCGAGGGCGGGCATGTCGCGGGCGAGGACCACGAGCTTGTAGGCGGTGGTGCCCTCGGGGCCCTGCTGGAAGAGGGTGATGTTCTGGCCGAGGTCCGTCTCGAGGCGGATGTTGCGGGCCTCCACGGGGTAGGTGTTCCAGATGACCTGGAACATGAAGTAGGTGCCGTGGCGCTCGGCGAGGTAGGTGTTGAAGTGGACGACGGTGTCGATGGCGGTGCAGCCCTCGGTGAGCTCAATCTGGTTGAGCATGCGGGTCCAGCCCATCTCGTTGGCGGCGGTCTTCTCGTTGCCCGCGATGGTCACCGTGGTGGTGGGCGCCCCCGTGGAGGTCGTCTGCTGCTGCTGCTGGGGCTGCTGCTCAGGCGTCGGCTCGGTCCCGGGCTCCTGGGCGGAGGCAACGGGCACGACGAGGGAAGCGGCAAGGAGGAGGCCCGCAGCGAGGATGGCAAGTTTCGGCTGCATGTGGTCACCTGGGGATACGTCCCTTAGGGACGGGTCAGACCGACGGCCCTCATGCGGGGGGATTCCCTTTCTGGTACGATCGTAAAAGCAGGCCCCCTTCCGGTGGAGCGGCAGGCGGGAGCCCACCGAGGCTTCAGGGAAGGATGAAGGAAGAAAGAAGGAAGCGCCCCACGCCGCGGGGCGCGGGCGCGCTCGGGGTCCAGGGGAAGGAACGGGACCGCGGGCCCCGCCCCTCTCTCAAGAGCGAGGCCGGAACGGGACCGATCTCCGCGTCACGCGGGCCCTTTGGACCCGCGCGCCGCGTAGATTCCAACGAACTGAGGTTCGTCGTCTCTCCGCGTCACGCGGGCCCTTTGGACCCGCGCGCCGCGTAGATACGGACGATTTGCGACTCGTCCTCTCTCCGCGTCACGCGGGCCCTTTGGACCCGCGCGCCGCGTAGATTCCAACGAACTGAGGTTCGTCGTCTCTCCGCGTCACGCGGGCCCTTTGGACCCGCGCGCCGCGTAGATCGGGCCGCACCCGAACACGTAGGCGTACCAGATGAGCCAGAACGCGAGCACGAAAGCGCTCACCGTGGCGTAGAGCCCCTCGGCCCAGATGTACTCCAGGTTCATGAGGTTCGTGAGGAGGACGCCCACGCCCGTGACGAGGAGAAGCCAGGCCACGGTGGCCTCGAACTTCATGAGGCGGATGGCACGGTACCACGCCATGGCGCTGCTTACCTTGCGCGAGCGGTACTTGGGCGTGCGCACGAAGCCCTCGTTGCTGCCCGCGAAGGCCTTGAGGGCGGCGTAGGTGGTGAAGAACATCTGGCTGAACCAGACGCCCATCACCTGGAAGGTCTCGCGCATGGTGAGGCCCATGGCCTTCCCCATGGCCCAGCGCATCCGGAGGATGCCCTCGAGCATGATGAAGAAGGGCACGAAGCCCATGAACATGATTTCACCCTTGTGGAAGTTCACGAAGCCCCGCAGATCATAGATCTCGCCCAGGCCCATGATGAGCAGGATGAAGGCGATGACGCACAGGATGGTTCCACTGAAGTAGTGCAGGCCGCCCGTGACGAGGTCCCAACGCTGGCGGAGGCTGAGACCGCTCTTCACCGCCGTGATGGCGTGCTTGCGGAGAATCTGGGCGCCGCCGAAGGCCCACCGGTACTGCTGCGACTTGTAGGCGCTGTAGCTCTGGGGGAGGAGGCCGCGGCCGTAGACGCGGGGCACGTACAGGCTCTCCCAGCCCTTCGCCATGATGCGGACGCTCGTCTCGGAGTCCTCGGTGAGGGTGTCCTCGCCCCACCCCCCGGCCTCCTCGAGGGCGCGCTTGCGCACGATGCCCATGGTGCCGCAGAAGATGATGCTGTTCACCTCGTTGCGGGCGGGCATGATGGCGTCGTAGAAGTACTTGTTCGCCCGGTAGATCTGCTCCGTGAAGGGGGAGTAGTCCACGTTGTGGAAGTCCTGGGGCGTCTGGAGGAACCCGAGCTCAGGGTTCTCCTCGAAGTACCCCACCGTCTCCTTCAGGTACTGGGGCTCCACCTTGTAGTCGGCGTCGATGACGGCGAGGAGCTCCACGTCGGGCGGCGTGAAGCGGAGGGCGTGGTTGAGGGCTCCGGCTTTGAACCCGCCGCGCTTGACGCGGTGAATGTATCGGATGCGGTCGGGGTGCTCGCGGCAGAAGCGCTCAATCTCGCCCCGCACCTGCTCGTCGGTGGAGTCGTCGGCCACCACGATCGTGTAGCGGTCCCGCGGGTAGTCCACGCGGAGCAGGTGGTCGAGCACCTCCAGCACGACGTGCGGGGGCTCGTTGAACATGGGGACGTGGAACTCCACCTTCGGGAAGCGCTGGATGCGCCGCGGCTGGTTGAGGTAGTGGCGGTTCCAAACGGTGCGCGAGGTGCGGTCGATGGTGTAGTAGGCGTAAATCACCACGAACCCGAGCGAGAGGCACTCCGCGATGAACAGGAGGAGGTTCAGGAGGGTGAAGTTTCGGGGAAGGCTCACGGTGGCGGAGTACAGGATGAAGCCGAACACGGTGGCCGTGAGGCTCATGTACAGCAGCACGCCCATGGGCGTCCACTTGCCGCTCGCAAGCCACGCGCCCACGCCCACGCCCGTGCCCACGAGGAGGAGCTTCCAGAGGCTGATCTCGGTGAGGGCCTCCACGAAGAAGTCCGAGGTGGCCTCCACGCCCTCGGGGAGGGCGGTGAGGCGGGCGAGGACGTAGAGCAGGAGACCGGCGAGGCCGCCGAACACCATGCTCGGGCCGTAGCGCTTGCGGGGCGTCTTCGCCCCGGCGGGGGCCTGGAGTTTCGGCTTCGCGGTCTCACGTCGAGGGGATGGCACGGTCGGTGACCTCCACGTTGAAGATGCATTCGGGGTGGCCGGTGCCGTAGCAGGATTCCTCCCGCACGAACACCTCGCGGCCGCTGTAGGTCTCGAACACGCCCGTGAGGAGACCCAGGGTGAAGTAGCAGAGGGGCTCGTCCACGCCGGGAGCGCCCTTCAGGGGCCCTTCGGTGACGCGCACCTCCATGCGGCGGGGGCTGTGGCCCTGAAGCTGGAAGCGCCCGAGGCCGAGGCGGCTGAGGCCTCGCATGACGTCCTCGGCGCGGCCGCGGGGAAGCTTCCGCCCGAGCTCGAGGCCCTGGTAGTAGAGGGCTTCGCTGTGGCGCACCTGGTGGAGCGCATCCGCGAGGAGCAGCTGCTCGGGGGGCGTGTCGTAGGGGTTCTCCGTGGTGCCCGCCTTGCGGTTGAGGAGGAGGACGAGGATGACGCCGCCGAGGCAGCCGAGGCCGGCAACGAGGATGACGAGCGGGTTGATCTCCATGGGGTCACCCCTTCACCGCAACGAACTTGCAGTAGCCGTCGCCGCGCTCGGTGCAGCGCTCCTCCTCCACGTCGAAGCGCGTCTTGAGCGTCGCGTAGAGGGCGCCGCTCAGGACGCCCGCCTCCATCTCGTGGTTGTGGCGGGCGTTTGCGGGGAGCGCGCGGGAGGTGAACACCTTCTCGCCGCCCGCGTCGCGCACGAGCTGGAAGGGGATGTCCTCCGTCTGGAGGCGCTTGAGCACGTGGTCGAGGTCCTCGCCGCTCACGGTGCGGCCCACGAGGAAGCCGAGGTAGTAGTCGCGGCCGTGGCCGTCCTCGCCCTTCCCCTCCTGGGGCATGAGCTTCGAGAGGTACTTCCCGGCGAACCAGATCGCCACGGGCGCGAGCAGGCAGAACGTGACGAGGGCGCGGATTCCTTCGGTCGTGAGGCCGAACATGAGCATCACCGGGAGGGCGTCGGGGGGCTGAAGGCGGGAAGCGCCGCTTCCCCGCCGTCGGGCTTTGCCGCCGCGTGGGCGCGGAAGGCGCAGTAGGGGTCGCCCTTCGCCACGCAGAGCGTCTCGTTCACGGCGAGGTCCTGCCGCTCGATGTTGCGGAGGGCTCCCGCGAGGAGGCCCGCTTCGAGGTAGCAGATGCAGGCGCCGATGCGGGGCACGCCGCGGCTCATGGCGGTGCCCGTGAGGGTGATCTCTAGGCCGTCGCCGCCCGCGGTGGGGCGCCCGAATTGCGCGTCGGTGCAGATGCCGTTCTTCACGAGCTTCTCCGACAGCTCCGAGTAGGAGGCGCTGTAGAGGGCCTCGCCCATCTTCTTCCCCTTCTCGTACAGGAGGTCGCGGTCGCGAAGCTGCGCGATGAGGCTCTGGAGGCTGCGGCGTCGGCTGAGGCCGCGGCCGCGCTCGCGTAGGATGCTGTCCTGGCTCATCACGGCTCGGAAGAGGCGGTTCCACTCCTCGCTCGTGGGCCAGTCCTCGCCGTTTGCTTCCGTCACGAGGGGTTCCCGCGGCGCCTCCTCGGGCATGGCGGGGCGCGGCAGGGGGAGCGTGTTCTGGAGGGCGGCTGCTTGAGCGCCGCCGGCGGCGGGGAAGGGAGCGCGGTCAAGAG
>DATMKA010000076.1:0-11023 GCA_035553595.1 Thermoplasmatota archaeon
GGCCTCGGGGGCCGGGGGTGTGGTGACCGTCTCGGCGCTCACTTCACTTCCTCCTCAACAGCAAGACCGTAGTAGGTGGGGGGCTTCTTCACGGGCAGGCGCGTGGCCTCGCGGCCCTTGTAGGGGCCGGCGAGCACGGTCTTGCCGGGGATGGAGGCCTGGATGTCGTCCACGCTTTCGATGGTGATGCCCTTGGGGAGCTCGATCTTCGCGAGGGCGTCCTTGATGTCGACCTCGTGGGGGATCGTGAGCATCACCGTGAACAGGATGAGCGTGATGACGGCGCCGACGTACACGAGCACCTGGACGGAGGCGAGGAACTCGGCTCCGAGGGTGAGGAAGATGCCGGCCACAGCGAGGAGGGACCCTGCAAGCCACACGGTGGCGTGCAGGTTCTCCTCCACGTAGAGCATCATGCCAGCGCAGAAGACGCTGATGAGCGCGAGGATGAGGAAGACGACCTCGTGGAGGCCGATTTCGATGCCGAAGACGTTGACCATGGTTTCCCTCCCTCCGTGGTTGTTGGCCGTTGGCGCTCAGGCGCCGGCGCGGCCCTCCTCAAGGTCGAGCTGGGCGTCGGTCTTCGAGAGGCGGTAGGAGTCGAGGTCCCAGACCTCGCGCTCGTACTGGGAGAGGCTGAACTCCTTCTCGAGGCGGATGGCGTTCGTGGGGCAGGTCTCTTCGCAAAGACCGCAGTAGATGCACTGAACGACGTCCACGCGGGGGAAGATGGCGCGCTTGTTCTTGGGCGCCTGGTAGTCCAGGGGCTCCATCTGGCAGCTCGCGTTGGGACACACGTTGCTGCAGGTGGTGCAGCCCACGCAGAGGTCGAGGTAGAGCCGGATGCGGCCCCGGTAGTTCTCGGGGACCTCGCGGTACTCCTCGGGGTACTGGACGGTCACGGGCTTTTCGAAGAACGTGCCGACGGTCTCCCGGAAGCCCTTGAGGAAGCTGATGACGGGGACTTTCATCTTAGATCACCTGCGCCTGCTGGAGGACGTAGATCTCGATCATCGTGAGGACGAGGTTGAGGAGCGCGAGGGGGAAGAGGACCTTCCACCCAAGGCGCAGGAACTGGTCGGCGCGGACACGGGGCAGGGTGAGCCACGTGGCGAGCACCATGAAGACGAAGAAGGCCGTCTTCAGGAAGAACCAGACGACTCCGAAGATGAGGGCGAGGGGCCCGTTCGGGTCGGAGAAGATCATGTTGGCGAAGGGAATCGTCCACCCACCGAAGAACAGCGTCACCGTGAGGGCGGCGATGAACACGATGTTGATGAAGACGCCCACGAACAGGACGCCGAAGCGCATGCCGCCGTACTCGGTGAAGTAACCGGCCACAAGCTCCGACTCGGACTCGGGCAGGTCCATGGGGACGATGCCCGCCTTCGCGAGGGCCGAGGCGAAGAAGATGAAGGCGCCGATGGGCTGGAGGATGAAGAACCAGACCGTCGCCTCTTGGGCGTGCACGATGTTGAGCGTGTTGAGGCCGGACTCGCCGGGAAGGATCGCGCCCGTGAGGAGCACGATGCTCGCCGCGGAGAGCACCATGGGAATCTCGTAGCTCACGTCGAGGGCCGCCGTGCGGATGCCACCGATCATGGAGTACTTGTTGTTGCTCGCCCAGCCGGCCAGGATCTCACCGATGGGGGAGAGGGCGGAGACGGCGAGGATGAACAGCAGACCATAGGTGAGGTCCGCGAGGATGATGCCGTTCCCGAAGGGCAGGGGGGTAAAAGAGAGGATGACGGGCAGGATCACGAAGAAGGGAGCCGCCTTGTAGCCCCACTTGTCGGCCTTGAGGGGCATGACCTCTTCCTTCGCGATGAACTTGATGCCGTCCGCCAGGAACTGGAGGAGACCGAAGGGACCGACACGGTTGGGGCCCACGCGGTTGCCCATGCGGGCGAACACCTTGCGGAAGATGTAGGACATGAGGCCGCCAAGACCGAGGGCGATCCCGATGATGGCGAGGGCCGTGATCAGGAACCACAGGGTCATGGCGAGCCAGTCGGGGGCGCCGAGCGTGGCTGTGAGCAGGTCGTAATAGAAATCGAAGAGGGGGTTGGGTGCCTTCTCTACCATGCTGCTCACCGGTCAATGTCGCCAAGCACGATGTCGATGCTACCGAGGGTGGCCACGAGGTCGGGAACCTTCTGCCCGATGCACATGTCGTTGAGGGGCGCGAGGTTCACGAGGGTGGCGGGGCGCCACTTCATGCGGTAGGGGCGGTTCGTTCCATCGGAGCAGATGTAGACGCCCATCTCGCCCTTCGCGGACTCCACGCGGCCGTACACTTCGGCCTTCTCGGGGCCCTTCACGCGGTGCTGGCGGGCGCCGGCACCCACTTCGGGAGCGAGGTAGTCGCCCTTCTCGGGCATGTCGGCCACAATCTGCTCGATGATGTTGAGGGACTGGTACATCTCGGCCACGCGCACGAGGTAGCGGCCGTAGCAGTCGCCGCGGTTGCTCGTGATGACCTTCCAGTTGACCTTCTGGTAGACGGGGTTGAAGGGGTCGTCGCGCCGGAGGTCGAAGTCGATGCCGGAGGCGCGCGCGAGGGGACCGGACACGCCGTAGCTGAGGGCCGTCTCCTTGCTGAGCTTGCCCACGCCCTGGGTACGCATCTGGAAGATGTCGTTGTCCGTGAACACGTTCTCGAACTCGGGGATGCGCTCGCGAACGTACTTCGCGTAGCGGCCGCAGTCGCGGATGAGCTCGGGGCTCATGTCGTTCTTGAGGCCGCCGAAGCGGTAGTAGTTGTAGGTGAGGCGGGCGCCGCACATGCGCTCCATGAGGCCGAGGGCGCCTTCGCGGTCGCGCATCGCCCAGAAGAAGGGCGTGACGGCGCCAAGGTCGAGGCCGAAGGTGCCCATCCACAGGTAGTGGCTCGCGATGCGCTGCACTTCCATGGTGAGGGCGCGCAGGTACTGGGCGCGCTCGGGCACCTGGATGCCGGCCATCTTTTCCACGGCGTGGACGAGGGCGTAGTTGTTGTGCATGGCCGCCACGTAGTCGAGGCGGTCCGTGAGGGGAATGGCCTGCAGGTAGGAGCCGTCCTCGAAGAGCTTCTCGACGCCGCGGTGGAGGTACCCGATGACGGGCTCCACCTGGCGAACGACTTCGCCCTCGAGGGTGACCTTGAGGCGCAGCACACCGTGGGTGGAGGGGTGCTGGGGGCCCATGTTGAGCGTGACGAGCTTGAGCTGGCCGCCCGATTCGGGGACGCGGTCGGCGCGGTTCTTCCAGAGGTCCGCGGCAGTCTGCTGGTTGAGAGTTACCATCCCTCGTCCTCCTTGAAGCTCACGAGGTCGTTGCCGCGCTCATCCATGGCGATGAACTGCTCCTTCGTGACGTCGTAGTCCTTGCGCAGGGGGTGCCCGGTCCAGGCGTCGGGGAGAAGGAGACGCTTGAGGTAGGGGTGCCCTTCGAAGCGGATGCCGAACATGTCGTACATCTCGCGCTCCTGCCAGTCCGCCATGCGCCAGACGGACTCGACGGAGGGGGCGACGGGGTCGGCGCGGGGCACGGTGGCCTTCACGGCGACGTACGTCTTCTCCGTCATGTTCCAGAGGTGGTACACGAGCTCCATGCGGTCCGGGGGGTAGTCCACGGCCGTCATGTTCATCATGTACGTGTAGCCGAATTCGTTCTTGAGCGCGGCCATGCTCTCGCGCAGGGTGGCCGTGTCGAGCACGAGGCCGGGCACGTCGGTGAGCATGATGGCGCCCTTCACGGCCTTGCCGAGGCGCTTCTCGATGGCCTGGATGTGGGGGAAGCCGCGGGCCTTCTGGGCCGCAAGCTCCTCGGGCGAGGGGCCCTTGGGCTTGGCTTCGGCGCCTTCGCCGGAGGCGGCGGCCTGGGCCTTCACGGCCTGGGACTTGGCCTTGGCGAGGGCGATGCGCTCCTCCTTCGTGAGGGTGGCGGGGGCGGCACCGGGCACCTTCCAGGTGACCGTTTCGCCCTTGCCCTTCTTCACGTTGTACCGGGCCACGGCGGCCTTCTGGTTCTTCGTGAGGACGGTCTTGTCCTTCTCGAACTGGGCGAGGAGCTGCTGGAACTCCTGCTCCGTGTACTCCTCGGGCATGCCCGCGTCGGGAAGCGTCATTTCAGATACCTCTCGAGACCGGGGCTGATCCGGGGGTCGTTGCGAATCTTCTGCTGGAGGCGCATGAGGCCGTCAAGGAGGGCCTCGGGGCGGGGAGGGCAGCCGGGGACGTACACGTCCACGGGGATGACCTTGTCCACGCCGTGCACCGTGGAGTAGGAGTTCTGGTAGGGGCCGCCGCAGGTCGCGCAGGCGCCCATGGCGATGGCCCACTTGGGCTCGGGCATCTGGTCCCAGAGGCGGCGGATGCGGGGCGCCATCTTCTTCGTGACCGTGCCGGGCACAATCATGAGGTCCGCCTGGCGGGGGGAGGCGCGGAAGGCCTCGGAGCCGAAGCGGGCGATGTCGTAGTGGGGCGCCACCGTGGCGAACATCTCGATGGCGCAGCAGGCAAGACCGAAGGAGAGGGGGAACAGGCTGTTGCTGCGCGCCCACTTGAGGGCCCAGTCCACCGTTGTGAGGACGATGTTGGGATCCTTTTCGGCCGGGACGTCGTTGTCGGAGAGCTGGATCAGCTTTGCCATTCAAGAGCCCCCTTCTTCCACGCGTAGGCCCATCCAAACAGGACGAGGGCCGCGAAGATGATCATCTCCACGAGAGCGGTGGTCCCGAGGGGCACGTAGTTGAGCGCCCAGGGGATCAGGAACACGGCCTCGATGTCGATGATGAGGAACACGAGGATGTACAGGTAGTACTGCACGTCGATGGGGCCCCTGGCGTTACCCAGGGGGACCTCGCCCGACTCGTAGGTGGTGAGCTTGCTGGGGCTGGGCCGGCGCGGCGCCACGAGCTTCGTGAGCGCGAGGGTGGCCCATACCACCACAAAAGCGAGGATAATGAGGATGCCAACCGGGGCATACGTGGCGAGGACACCATCAGCCATCAGGGGCCCCTCCTTGGGGGGCGGGTCGAGGCGGAATAGGCCCTTCCTTATTTAATGCTTTCTTACCTTTTGCAGGCCCTTTCATGGGTGTCGCGACGCACCGATCTGCCATGAATCTGACCCTGTTCTCACAACAGGAAAATCACGCGGCGTGCTAGCGCCAGGCTAGCCACGCGCGGGGGCCCCGCAGGGCCCTACGAGACATAGGGATGCGTCACGGATGGTGCAACCGGTCGGTTCACCGCTTCGCAAGCCACCGCACGACATCGTGCCGCGTGAGGATCCCCTCGATGCCCGCCTTGTGCTTCACGAGGACGGCAGGGTGGTCCTTGAGGAGGTCGATGGCGCGGCGGGTGGGCTCGGAGGCCTCCACCATGGGGAGGGGGGCGCCCATGAGCGTCTGGACGGCTCGACCGAGGACGGAGGGGTCGGCAACGGCCCGCGCGAGCAGGTCGGCCTCCGTGAGGCTCCCCACGCTCATGCCGGCGGCGTCCACGACGGGGACCTGGCTCACGCCGTGCTTGTCCATGAGGTCGAGGGCGGCGCGGGCCGGGTCCGTGGGGGCCACGGTGAAGAGCTGGCCCGGGGGAGCGTCCTTGGCGGCGAGCATGCTGCCCACGTCATCGGTCTGCTCGAGGTAGCCGTTCTCGGCCATCCACTCGTCGCTGAAGAACTTCGTGATGTACCGGGACCCGGAGTCGGGGAGGAGGATGACGACCACGGCGTCGGGGCCGAGGTTCTCGCGCTTGAGGTACTTGAGGGCGGCCGCGACGGCGGAGCCGGAGGACCCTCCGGCGAAGATGCCCTCCTCGCGGGCGAGGCGGCGGCCCATGAGGAACGATTCTTTGTCGTTCACCTTCACGAACTCGTCGATGACGTCGAACCACACCGTGGAGGGGATGATGTCCTCGCCGAAGCCTTCCACCTTGTAGGAGTGGGCGTGCTCGGGGTGGTACTCGCCGGTCTCCTTGTATTCCTTGAGGATGCTCCCCTCGGGGTCGACGCCGATGACCTTGATGTTCGGGTTCTTCTCCTTGAGATACTTCCCCGTGCCCGAGATGGTGCCGCCCGTCCCCACGGTGGCGATGTAGTGGGTGATCTTCCCCTCGGTCTGCCGCCACAGCTCAGGGCCCGTGCTGTGGTAGTGGGCCCACGGGTTGTTCTCGTTGTAGTACTGGTTGGGGTAGATGCTGTTGGGGGTGGTCTCGTGGACGCGCTTTGCCACGGAGTAGTAGGAGTCGGGGTGCTCGGGGGGCACGGCGGTGGGGCAGACGTACACCTTCGCCCCGAAGCTCTTGAGCAGCAGCTGCTTCTCGCGGCTCTGCTTGTCGCTCATCGTGAAGACGGTCTTGTACCCCTTCACGGCCGCGCACAGGGCGAGGCCCACGCCCGTGTTCCCGGAGGTGCCCTCGACAATGGTGCCGCCGGGCTTCAGCTTCCCCTCCTTCTCGGCCGCCGCCACCATGGCGGGCCCGATGCGGTCCTTCACGGACCCGCCGGGGTTGAAGAACTCGCACTTGGCGAGCACGAGGGGCTTCAGGCCAGCCGTGATCTTGTTCAGCTTCACGAGGGGCGTGTTCCCGATCGTCTCCAGGATGTTGTTGTAGTACTGCACGGCGACCACCGCGGGGGATGGCCGGGAAAGGCCGGGGTTTGGAGAAAAGGGTATCGGTGGAACCGGGGGCGCCGGTCGGGTCCCCGACGGCAGGCGCGGCCTCGCGGGAAGCCTGTCACCCACGCGACACCGGAACCGGTTAATTCCCCCGGGAAGCTATCGCGGCAAGAGGCTAACTGTCATGCTCCGCGCCGTCACCGCCGCGTTCCTCCTGCTCACGCTTGCCCTCGCGCCTGCGCAGGCGGACCCGCTCACAGCCACCTTCGACTACGCGGGGAAGGTGGCTGACGCCACTGTCGAGTACGCGGACAAGGTGCTTGGCGCCACCCCGGAGTACGCGGGGGCCCTTCTCGGCAAAGGCACCTACACAGCGCAGGGCTATGCGGCCTATACCGACCGGTGGAGCGAGTCGGACGGAAACAACTCCTCCGTTGTCGTGGTCGAGAACCACTGCGCCTACCGCCTGGCCCTTCGCGGCGAGGGCGACGGGAACTGGACGCTCCTCCTCGAGCTGTTCGAGAGCGGGAGTCAGGTCTTCAACGGCGAGCTTGCGTGCCCCTCGGCGCTCATCCCTCTCCCTACCGGCGCGCCCTTCCACGCGCCCGACCAGAGCCCCGCCACCGGCTTCAACGCCACCCGGGTGTGGGTGAACGACGGCTGCACGGAGACGGTCACGTTCCGGAGCGACCCCCTCCTCCAGCAGGGCGCCGCCTTCACCTACGCGTACGAGTGGCGCTGCGGGGAGGAGTTCGACGCGAGCGAAGTCCGTGGCACCACCAGCGGCTGGTCCCACCTCGGGTAAGAGGACGGCGGCGCGGCTGCCCCTTCCCAGAACCATTTAATGTCCGGGGACGTTTCCTGGCCCCATGCAGAAGCGCGAGGACTACCGGATCGAGACGCACCTCATCCACGCCGGCCAGGACCCCGACCCCACCACGGGCGCCGTGATCACGCCCATCCACACGACCACCACCTACGCGCAGGCGGGCATCGGGGAGCACAAGGGCTTCGACTACTCCCGCGCCGGCAACCCCACGCGCAAGGCCCTCGAGGACAACATCGCCGTCCTGGAGGGGGCGCACCGCGGCTTCGCCTTCGCCTCCGGCATGGCGGGCCTCACCACCTTCGCGCACATGCTGAAGGCGGGCGACCACATCGTGGCGGAGGAGAACGCCTACGGAGGCACCGTCCGTTACCTCAACATGGTGCTTGCGAACTTCGGCGTGAAGACCACCTACGTGGACGCGAGCAACCCCAAGAACGTGGAGGCGGCCATGACGTCCGCCACGCGCCTCGTCATCGCGGAGACGCCCACGAACCCCAACCTGAAGCTCAACGACATCAAGGCGCTCTCGGAGATCGCCCACAAGCACAGCGCCCTCATGGCGGTGGACAACACCTTCGCCTCCCCCTACCTGCAGAACCCTCACAAGCTCGGCGCCGACATCGTGTTCCACAGCGCCACCAAGTACATCGGAGGCCACAGCGACGTCCTCGCGGGGCTTGTAACGGTGAACACGCCCGAGCTCGGGGACCGCCTCCACTTCCTGCAGAAGAGCATGGGCGGCGTCCTCAGCCCCTTCGACTCCTGGCTCCTCCTCCGCGGCCTAAAGACGCTCCACGTGCGCATGCAGCGCCACTGCGAGAACGCGCAGAAGATCGCGGAGCACCTCGCGCGCCACCCGAAGGTCACGAAGGTGAACTACCCCGGGCTCCCGAGCCACCCGCAGTACGAGCTCGCGAAGCGCCAGATGCGCGGCATGAGCGGCATGCTCTCCTTCGAGATGAAGGGCGGGCTTCCCGCCGCGAAGAAGTTCGCCACCGCCTCCGTGGGCGGCGTCTGGACGCTTGCCGAGAGCCTCGGCGCCGTGGAGAGCCTCATCTGCCACCCGGTGACCATGACGCACGCCTCGGTGCCCAAGGAGCAGCGCGAGCGCTCCGGCGTCACGGACGGCCTCGTGCGCCTCAGCGTGGGCCTTGAGAGCGTCGACGACCTCATCGAGGGCCTCGACGGGCTTCTCGCGAAGGTCTGAAGTGAGGTGGCTCGGGGGCGTGGCGGCGAAGCCGAAGTGCCCCCGTTTCCAGCCTCTTCCCCCTCCGGTCCAGCCTCAGGGGAACAGCGCGACAGGCGAAGCCGCTAGCTGCCGGTCTCCATGGGCGGCGGGGCATATGAACCGAGGCAAGGTTTTCCTTGCCTGCCTGCGATAGGCTGAAGGGGGCCTCCTCCGGTACCCTCTTTCGGCATGGCGGATTTCGAATTCTACCTCAAGGCCACCGCTGCCTTGGTTAGCGCGGTCTTCGCCGTCGTGATTCTCGCGGGCGGCCCCAAGCGTCCCGCCAACGTGTTCCTCGCCGTCTTCCTCGCCCTCATCGCAGGCAACCAGGGCCTCGAGGCGGCGCGGATGCTCGTCGCGGCCCCCGGGTGGGACCTGGCGCTTTTCCGCATGGCGACCGCGTGCGCCGCCCTCGACCCGTTCTTTCTGTACTACTTCGCCTCCCTCTACCCCGCGCGCTCCCGCCTGAACGCCCCGGTGCCCGTGTTCCTGGTGCTTGCGGGAGGCATCCTGTTCGTGGCCCTCGGCTTCCTCGCAGGCCCCGCCGACGTGTCGCTCCCCTTCTACGACTTCTCACTCGCTGTCTACACCGCCGCCGTCTACGGCATCGTCTTCGGGGCCTTCGTCCTCGCCCTCCGGAAGGACCCCGGGATGCGCGCGCTCCGCCTCACCCTCATTGCCGTCTCCCTCGCGGCGCTCCCCGTGCTTTCCCGGGTCACGCGTGCGGGCGTTGGCATCGAGCTCTACTTCCGCACGGGCCTCTACCCCATCAGCAACGATTGGTTCGCCTTCCGCCTCTCGGCCCTCCTCCAGACCCTCACCCTGGTGGCCATCGCCGCGAGCCTCCTGGTGGCGGCCCTCGTCCTCCGCCGCCGCGGGGAGGTCGAGGTCGCCCGCGTCCTCACCGTCGCGACGCTCGCTGGCCTCGGGATGGGCTGCGTCTTCGTGGCCACGGACTGGGACGTGATGGCGGAACTGTTCGGGGGTAAGGACGTCTACAACGGTCTGGACCGCCTGTACGAGGTGGTGTACCCCTCAAGCGCCGCCTTCCGTTGGATGGCCTTCGAGGCCCTGATGTCTGTGGCGCTCATCCGCTACGATCTCCTGGGGACCACCCTGGCTTTCCGTCGTGGCGCCGCGCGCTTCATCGTGGCCGCGGCCTTCATCGGGCTCGCCCTCCTGGCGCTCGCCTTGTGGGAGGTGGCCGCGGGAACGAGCCTGTTCGGGCCGTCCCCCGCCGCGGTCATCCTCATCGGTCTTGTGCTCCTGCTGTCCCAGGGCTTCCGCGCCCTCGTGGACCGCGTCGCCGAGCGCGTGTACGGCGTCCCCATGCCCGGGGACCGGGGGGCGGCCCTCGACGCCTACCGCGCCGCGCTCACCCAAGCGGTGGAGGAGGGGCGCGATCTCGGGACGGACCCTGCGCTGCAGCGCCTGCGGGAGGAGCTTGCCCTCTCGGGCCAGGAGGCGCGCGTGATGGAGCGCATGGTGGAAGCCTCCGTGCGCCATCCCCTCGCCGCCGGAAGCCGCGTCGCGGGACGCTACCGCATCCTGCGGCTCATCGGGCGCGGCGGCTCGGGGCGCGTCTTCCTCGCCGAGGACGAGGTGCTCCACCGCGAGGTCGTCGTCAAGGAGGTGCTTGAGGACGACGTCACGGGGAAGCAGGGATCGCTGGCGCTCCGGGAGGCCCGCGTGGCCGGAAGCCTCCAGCACCCGAACATCGTCACTGTCCACGACTTCATCCCCCAGACGGGGTCCGCCCTCCTCGTCATCGAGCACCTTCCGGGCGGCAGCCTCGCGCGCCGCCTCGAGGAGATGGGGCCGCTCCCGCTTCCGGAGGTGGCGCGCGTGGTGGACGGGGTCCTCTCCGCCCTCGAGGCCGTGCATGCCCGCGGCATCGTCCACCGCGACGTGAAGCCCGGCAACGTGCTCCTCACGGAGGATGGGGCGCCGAAGCTCGGGGATTTCGGCGTTGCCCGCGGCGTGCAGGGCGAAACCTTGCGGGTGGGCTTCGCCGCGCCCCAGTTCGGGGGCACCCCCGGGTTCATGGCGCCCGAGCAGCGTGCAGGCGGCGCCGTCACCCCCGCCACCGACCTCTATGCCGTCGGTCTCCTCCTGCGGGAGTGCGGACCTAAGCCCCTGCCCGCCGCCGTGGAGGCGGTGGTGGCTCGCGCGCTCCAGGAGGATCCGGCGGCGCGGTGGGAGAGCGCGACGGCCATGCGGCGCGCGCTTGCGGCAGCCTTCCGGGAGCCCGCCGTCAAGCCTTGAACAGCAGGAGGCTTCGGCCTACGCCGATGAGGTCCCCCGTGCGGAGGGGGGTGCGGTCGCCCCGGGGGACGGGGCGACCGCACCCCCCTCCGCACGGG
>DATMKA010000077.1:0-22236 GCA_035553595.1 Thermoplasmatota archaeon
CCCATGGACCCCGCCCCCCGGATGCGGAACACGGACCTTCCACCTGGTCTCGAGGAGATCGGCTCCCAAGTCCTTGACGCCGCCTTCGAGGTTCACCGTGAGCTCGGCCCAGGCTTGCTCGAAAGCGCCTACCAGGAGTGCCTCGCCTACGAGTTGCGGGTACGAGGATTGGAGGTGGAGACCGAGGTGTCAGCACCCTTGCGCTACAAGGGCGTCCGTATGGACGTGGGCTATCGGATGGACGTGGTGGTCAACCGATCCGTCATCATTGAACTCAAGGCGGTGGAGGAGATCCATCCCATCCATGAGGCCCAGCTATTGACTTATCTCAAGCTGACCGGCGCCCGGTTGGGGTTCATCCTCAACTTCAAGGCGCCCCTCATGAAGGACGGCCTAAGGCGTTTCGTGCGGTAAGCCGCCGTCGTGTCGTCGTGCCGTCGTGGTTTTCCAGCGACGCGAAGCCCTCCGCTCACTTCCCCTGGAACGCCGCCCGCTCCCGGGTGAGGAACGCGCGAACGCCCTCCGCCGCGTCCTCTGTGGAGAGCACCATGCCGAAGGCCGCCGCCTCGAACTCCTGACCCACCGCGGTATCCGCCGTCATGGCCACGTGGAGCGCCTGCTTCGCGAGGGACTGCGCGACGGGAGCGCCGCGGGCAAGCCGCTCCGCGAAGGCGCGCACCTCCGCGTCGAACTGGTCGTTGGGGTACACGGCGGTGACGATGCCGAGACGCAGCGCCTCGTCCGCCTTCACGCGGCCCCCGAGCAGGATGAACTCCTTCGCCTTCGCGAGGCCCACGAGCTTGGGGAGGCGCTGGGTGCCGCCCATGGCGGGGATAAGACCAAGAGCCACCTCGGGGAGGCCCACCTCGGCGCGGGCAGCGGCGAGGCGGAAGTCGCAAGCGAGGGCGAGCTCGAAGCCGCCGCCGAGGGCGTACCCGTTGAGGGCCGCGACGACGGGCTTGCCGCACTTCTCGATGGCGTTCGTGAGGCTCTGACCGCGGCGCGCGAGCGCGAGCGCGTCCACGGGGGACATCTGCGCTTGGTCGCCGAGGTCGGCGCCCGCGCAGAAGGCCTTCTCGCCCGCGCCCCGCAGGAGGATGGCGCGAACGGAGGGGTCGTGACCGAGGGCCTCGACGGCCGCCTTGAGCGCCTCAAGCACCTCGCCCGTGAGCGCGTTGAGGCGGTGGGGCCGGTTGATGACGAGGGTGGCGACGCCCGTGGGCGCATCCACGGAGAGGAGCACGGGACCCGGCGCCTGCGCGGGAGCCGCCGCTTCGGGGGCAGCCGCCGGGGCGGGGACCGCGACGGTGTTCGCGGGGGCGGCAGGCAAGGCGGCGGGAGCCTTTGCGTGGGCGTAGAACCCTTGGCCGGCGCGGCGGCCGATCTTGCCCGCCTTCACGAGATTCACGAGCAGGTCCGCGGGCTCGTGGATATCGAGGCTCAGCTTCTCGCGCAGATCGAGGAGCGCCATGAGGACGCGGTCGAGCCCTGTCTCATCGGCCCACTCCAAGGGGCCCTTGGGGAAGCCGCAGCCGAGACGCATCGCTTCGTCCACCTCGGCGGGGCTTCCCGCACCCTCCTCGACGAGCTTCGCGGCCTCGTTCGCGACCACAGCGAGCACGAGCGCGGGGTCGAAGGCCTTCCCGGCCTCGGGGGAGAGGCGGGGCTTGCCACTGCTCCAGTCGTAGAAGCCGCGCCCCGTCTTCTTGCCGAAGTTGCCGCCGGCGGCGCGCTCCTCGATGAGGGGCGCCGTGCGGTAGGCGGGACCGAGGCGCTCGGCGATGTAGTGGCCCGCGTCGCGCGCAACGTCGAGGCCCACCATGTCGGCAAGCTCGAAGGGACCCATGGGGAAGCCCGCGCGGAAGCGGAGCGCGCTGTCCACCTCCTCGGGCGTGGCGCGGCCCTTCTGGGAGAGCCAGGCAGCCGAGTTGAAGAAGGCGCCCATGAGGCGCGTCGTGATGAATCCAGGGAGATCCTTCTCGCAGACGACGACGCGCTTCCCGAGCTTGCGGCTGAGCGCGACCCCCGCCTCGCGGTACTCCGGGGTCGTGAACTCGCTCGGGACAACCTCCACGAGGTCCATGAGCATCACGGGGTTGAAGAAGTGGAGGCCCACGAGGCGGCTGGGGTTGTGGAGGACGGCGCCGATCTCGCCGATGCGGATGCCGCTCGTGTTGGAGGCAAGGAGCGCTTCAGGGGGCGCGAGCTCCTCCACCTCGCTGAACACCTTCTGCTTGAGGCCGAGCAGTTCCGGAACGGCCTCGATGACGGCCTCCGTCCCCTTGAGGGCCTCCTGGAGGTCGAGGGTGTAGGTGATGCGCGCGCCGGCGGCGGCCGCCTCCTCGCTCGTGACCTGTCCCTTCTCGGCGAGCTTCGCGAGGCTTGCGGTGACGCGCTCGCGGGCGCGGTCCAGGGACGCCGGGTTCACGTCGCGCAGGCGGACCTGGATTCCCTTGAGGGCGGCAAGCTCGGCGATGCCGTGCCCCATGTCCCCGGCCCCGAGGACGGTGAGCACTTGGACGTCACGAGAAGGCATGCGGGGGGAATCGCCCCCCGCCGCTTAAAGGCTTCACCGGGCCCGCTGCCGCCGGACCACGAGGGCTGCGACGAGGACGGCACCCACGGTCAGCACGGCGGCGGGGCCGGGGACCCGCGCCTCAGTGGGCGCGCCGCCGTTGTTGCCGCCGTCGGTGCCGTCGGGGTTCTGGGCGGCGGGCGGATCGAGGGGCTTGCTCGCGAGGTGATCCTCGGTCCACGCCACCACGGTGAGGTTGCCCTCGGGGAGGTCGCCCACCCAGCGGTTGCCTTCCTTCGTGAGGTTCACGAGGGGGGCGGAGGCGTTGTCGCTCATGAGCGCCACCCGGGTGGGGGTCTTCGTGGCGTTGAGGAGGAGGCTCACGCGGCCGCCCTCCCGGGCCTTGTCATCAATCTCGAAGGAGAAGTTGCCGCGGGGCACGGGGGGCTTCTCGCCCACCTTGGTGAAGCGGTCGATCTTCTCGTTGAACCACATGAGGCCGTCCTCGTACACGTTGTCCCAGGGCTTGCCCGTGGCAAAGACCTTGAGGGCGCCCGTGCGGCAGCCCGCGTTGCGGGGCCGGTCGCAGTGCTTGCTGTCCTTCATGACGGCGGTGACGAACTCGATGGTGCCGTCGCCGTCGAGGTCCACGAGGAGGGGGGCCTGGCTCGTCTTCCAGTCGCCGACGCCGAACCAGCCCACGGAGCGGCCGGAGAGGTCGCGGAGGCCGTAGCCGTCCCACTTGCCGTTGCCTTCCACGTGGATGATCTCGGGGGCGGCGTCACCGAGGAGGTTCGCGATGGCGATGTCCTTGCTGGAGTAGTAGGTGCCCGTGGTGGTGTGCCAGAGGACCTTGCCCGTCTGATCGATGGCGATGAGGTTGGGGTCGCCGGTGCGTTCCCACTTGCCCGGCTTGTGGCCGATGGTGTTCCAGTCCATCACGAGGAGATCGAGCTTGCCGTCGCCGTTCACGTCGGCGGCCGTGGGGCGCATGGCCACCATGGGGTTTGCCCACTCGGGCTGGAGCTTCCACAGGACGTCGGCGCCGGAGAGGTCCTTGCGGGGAAGGATGCCGAAGATCATGGTGGCCTGCCGCGTGTACCAGTCGGGGGAGCCGTCGTCCACGGCGGTGCGGGTGCCGAAGTAGATTTCCTTGCGCCCGTCCTTGTTGAGGTCGAGGATGGCGGGGGGCTTGGGGAGGCTGCCGGGGTTCGCGCCGTGGCCGCGGGCGTCGAAGTTGAAGTGGAGCTTGCCCGTGTTGGCGTCGTACACCATGATCTCGCCACCGTCCGTGGCGAAGGTGACCTCGAGGCGCTTGTCGCCGTTCAGGTCGGTGACGATGGGGTAGGCGTTGCCTTCACCCTTGCCGCCCCAACGGAAGCTGCCGTCGTGGTTGAACACGTACTGGCCGTGCCCGTTGTCGGACTGGGCGAAGATCTCCATCTTGCCGTCCCCGTCCACGTCCGCGATGGCGGGAGCACCGTCGAGGGCGGGCCCATCCCCGTTGGGCGTGAAGCCGGGAATGAGGGAAGGGTCGAGCTGGCGCTTCCAGATGCGGTCGAAGACGAACTTGTCGGGCGTGGACTTCTCGGGGTTGAACTCGAAGACCGTGAGGATGCCGATGGTGTTGCCGATCACGAGGGCGGTGCGGCCGTTGCCGCGCACGTCGCCGATGGCGATGCCGCTCGTTTCGCGATAGGCCCAGGTCTTGGGCGTGCCCGTCGTGAGCTCCGTGAGCACCTTGCCCGTCTTGGAGTCGAAGACGTAGGCGCGGTTGTTGTCGTTGTGGCTCACGATCTCGAGGCGGCCGTCGCCGTTCACGTCATAGAACTGGACCTTGTAGGCATCGAAGGCCTCCAAGGGGTAGCTCACGCCGGAGGACTCGGTTGTGATGTGGAGAATCTCCCGGGGGGCTTCCCCATCCCCGAACCCGCGCGGGCCCGGCGGGGTCTCCGCAGCCACCACCAGGGGGGAGGGGAGCGCCGTGAGGAGCATGACGAGCACGAGGGTAACCGCCAGGGCACGAAGGGCGCGCATGAGGCGGACCCCCCGCAGGCCTGTGGATGCGGGTTCTGGTTCAACCCACGATCCGTCTCCCTCACCGCTCCGGGAAGCGCGTTACGGCCGGGGGGTCGGCGCCGGCATCGTCCTGCGGTCGCCACCGGTGGAGGTCCCGCGACCCGCAGCGGCGGCAGCCTGTCTCCTCCTTGGCCCGGTACACGTAGGCGAGGCCGCACTGTCCGCACTGAACGACGTCGCCCTTCCTCAGCCTCCGAGAGCTCGCCACGGTCGCCCGCCCATCCCAGCCAGGGTTCCCGCGCGGCCTCAGCCCGACCGCGCAGCACCCCTCCGTGGCCCCCGGGTCCTTCCGAAGGCTTAGCCGTTATTGTCCTACCAGGACCTGACCCTGGCGGGCCGCGCCAGAGGAATCCTCAAAAGGAATGCGCGGCCTCAGGGGCCCATGATGGAAGGCTCCAGCCAGGCGACTGAGCCCCCGGCGACGGTAGCTCAGGCGCCCCTTCCCGCGGAGGAGGCCCGTCATGCCGGTGGCCTCAGGTCGCGCCTCCTCGAGATCGCCTGCCTGATCGCCATCGCCGCGGGTGTCGCGCTCCGGGTGGCTACCTGGTGGACCGGCGACATCGCGAGCGACGGCGCGGCCTACAGCGCTATGGGGTGGGCCTGGATGAAGTACGGGGAGTTCTACCTCCCCTGGGGCGACATCGCCGTCTTCGGCGTCTCCCCGCCCGGGTGGAGCCACCACTTCACGCCCGCCTGGCCCTTCCTCCTCGGTGTGGCCTACAAGGCCTTCGGCTTCGGCCCGGAGACCACGAAATCGGTCTCCATCGGCGTCTCCATCCTCGCCGTGGGCGTCCTCTACCTCTGCACGCGCAACCTGTACGGCCACCGCGCAGGCCTTGCCCTCGCGGCGGTCTTCAGCCTCGAGCCTCACCTGCTGTGGGCTGCGGCCGAGGGGTGGAGCGAGAACCTCGTCATCGCCCTCTTCGCGCTCACGATGTGGTCCATCCTGAAGAGCCTCGAAAAGGGCAAGGAATGGTACATCGTCCTCGGCGGCCTCTTCGCGGGCCTCACCTACCTCAGCCGCAGCAGCATGGGCCCCTTCTTCCTCATCGCGGGGGCCGGCGGCTTCGCCTGGCGCTTCCTGTACCTGCGGTGGGCCGTGTTCAAGCAGAAGTGGTACCTCGCCGCCGCCGTCCTGTTCATGCTCATCTTCGGCGCTTGGGCGTGGCGCAACGTGAGCCTCTTCGGGTGGGAGGAGAAACCCTTCAGCATCCCCTTCCTGTGGGCCGGCACCATCGCGTGGCCCAACTGGGAGACCAGCAGCTACGTGACCTACATCTACAAGAATGCCTGGGCGAACCAGGACCAGTTCTTCCACGCCCTCAGCCGAAAGATTCCCTTCTTCCTCGGCTTCGTGGCCATGTACGCCCTGTTCTTCCTCCCGGAGCTACGGGAGAGCGCCCGCGTCGTGAAGCAGGAGAAGGAGAGCGCCCTCTGGCTCGCTGCCCTCCTCACCCTCGTGCTCGGGTGGGTGCTCGCAAGCATGTTCTGGGTGTTCGAGCAGAGCAGCCTCTACTGGATGGACAACCGGCGCTACGCGCTTCTTGCCTACCTTCCCATCGTGTGGGCCGTGGTGAAGCACGCGAAGTGGGACAGCCGCCGCTTCCAGGGCCGCCTCGTGGTGTTCCTGGTGGCGCTTCTCGTGGTGAGCGGCTACGTCGTGGCCTTCCCCCTGAAGTCCCAGGACGCCGAGGCCGTGAAGCTCGTGAACGAGCGCCTCGAGGAGGGCGACAGCATCTCCGTGGAGGGCGCCCTCACCAAGTACACGGCCTTCCCCTACTGGAAGACCACGAACATCAGCGTCTACCACAAGTGCGACACGTACACCCACGAAGGGGTGACGAAACGTTGCCCCGCGCCGCGCTTTATCCTCAGCACCCTCGGCGAGTGGCAACCAAAGGATGGCGGCTACGAGTGGCACCCCAAGACGTACCCCGGGTACACCTACCTCGGCGCCGGGCACGTGAAGGATCTCTCCGGCCGCGACTGGAACGTCTACGTGTGGGAGAGCAACCTCACGGCCGGGAAGGCGGGCTGAGCCGCCGTACGTGGAGGCCCATCACGAGCGCGGGGCCGCCCACGGCCACCGCCACCGCGAGGAGGCGGAGCCACACCTGGTCCGGCGCGAGAACCTGCACGGTGAGGACGAGCGCGAGGCCGGAAATGAGAAGGAGGAGGGCGAGCAGCGGAGGGCCCGCCCTCAAACGGGACCCTGGCATCGGGCGGGATCAGGCCATCCCGGCGATGTTGCCCTTGTCGTCGTACTTGTAGAAGCCCTTCCCGACCTTGCGGCCGAGGTGGCCCGCCTGCACCTTCTTCACGAGGAGGGGGCAGGGGCGGTACTTGCTGTCCTTGAACCCCTCGTAGAGGACGTTCATGATGGCAAGGCAGGTGTCGAGCCCGATGAAGTCCGCAAGCTGGAGGGGACCCATGGGGTGGTTCATGCCCATCTTCATGATGGCATCCACGGCCTCGGGGGTCGCGACGCCCTCGTGGACGGCGAACATGGCCTCGTTGAGCATGGGGAGGAGGACGCGGTTGCTCACGAAACCGGGGTAGTCGTTGCACTCCACGGGCGTCTTGCCCATCTTGCGGGCCGCATCGAGCACGGCCTGGGCCGTCTCGGGGCTCGTGTCGTGGCCGCGGATGACCTCGACAAGCTGCATGAGGGGCACGGGGTTCATGAAGTGCATGCCGATGAACTGGCGGGCGCGCTTCGTGGCGGCAGCCATCTCCGTGATGGGAATGCTGCTCGTGTTGGAGGCGAAGATGGCGGAGGGTTTCACGATGGCGTCGAGGTCCTGGAAGAGCTTCTTCTTGAGGTCGGCGTTCTCGATGATGGCCTCCACCACGAGGTCAACGTCGGCGCAGGCCTTCAGGTCCGTGGTGCCGGTGATGCGGCCCATGATCTGGGTCTTCTGGTCAGCCGTGAGCTTCCCCTTCTCCACGAACTTGGAGAGGGACTTGTCGATGCCGGAGACGCCCTTCTGCACGAACTCGTCCTTGATGTCGCGCAGCACGACTGTGTACCCGGCCTGAGCCGCCACCTGGGCGATGCCGCTACCCATCTGTCCCGCACCAATGACCGCGATCTTCTGGATCTGCAAGGGATGCACCTGAGGCAGGGAAAGGCGCGGCCTTTAAAAAAGCGACCGTCTCGGAAAGCCCCGGGGTGGTCCCGTAGACGACGCCTTCAAGCCGCCGATATCGACCATCCTAAGCCCATGGCGAGCGCCGCCGCAGCCCCCTCTCGGGCCCCCGTTGAAAGCGAGCCCCCGACCGGCGTCGAGGCGGACGAGATCTTCCGTTCCTCCATCACCACAGGCGGAAAACGCCTGAGCCACCCCTCTACTCTCACCCTCATCAAGGCGGTCGTCGCCGGGTTCTACGTCACCTTCGGCGCCCTCGCCGCCCTCACCCTGTACGGTTACATGAAGCCCGGCATCGGGAAAGACGCCGCCTGGGCCCTCGCTTCGGTCCTCTACCCTCTCGGCTTTCTCTTTGTCATCTTCGGGCGGTCCGAGCTGTATACCGAGAACTTCCTGGCGCCCGTCCATGCCGTGTGGTACCGCCGCTCGGGAGGGGCCGCCCTCGCCAAGCTGTGGGCGCTCACGCTCGTGGGGAACCTCCTCGGAGTTGCCGTGATGGCGCTCCTCTGGTCCGCCGAGCCGCTCCATCTCATGCCGGAGCCTGCCCGCGCCGCCTTCTCCGAGCGCGCCGTGGAGGACCTCGCGCGCCCCGCCCTCGCCGTCTTCGTGGGGGGCGCCTTTGCCGGGATGCTCATCAATTTCATGTCGTGGCTCATCATGTCCGGCCGGAGCCCCCTCACCAAGGTGGCCTTCATCCTGGGGCCCACCTTTCTCGTGATGCTGCTCCGCCTGAACCACTCCATCAGCGGGGGCTTCGAGGTGCTCACGGGTGTCCTCATCAACGGGAGCGGCCTCGACTCCTTGTTCCTCAAATGGCTCCCCCTCGCCATCCTCGGAAACGCCGTGGGCGGCCTCCTGCTCGTGGCCGGCTTCTACTATGCCGAAGGGAAGGCGGAGGCCCGGCACCGTGGCGCCCTCCCCTAGGCCCGCCGGTCCTGTGGGCTGCCTTACCGCTCGGTTTATGCCTTCCCTGCCCCTTCCGCCGCCGTTACCATGGGCCCCAGCATCCACTACGACCTCGCCATGCCGCACCCCGAGACGCACCTGTTCGAGGTCACGGTCACGCTGAAGGGCTTTGGCGGCGAGCAACTCACGGCGGCTCTTCCTGTCTGGGCGCCGGGATCCTACCTGGTGCGCGAGTTCGCGCGCCACGTCCAAGACTTCGAGGCCCGCGATGGCGCGGGGAAGGCCCTCCCGTGGCGGAAGAGCCGCAAGAACGCGTGGGAGGTCGACCATGGCGGCGCCAAGGAGGTGCGCCTGTCCTACCGCGTCTACGCGAACGAGCTGAGCGTCCAGACGAGCCACCTCGATGTGACTCACGGCTACCTCAACGGCACGAGCGTCTTCCTGTACGTCGAGGGGCACAAGGAGATGCCCCACACCCTTCGCGTGGACCCCGTCCCCGGCTGGCGCGTGGACACGGCCCTGCCCTCCGTGCGCGGCAAGCGGAACACGTTCCGCGCCGACGACTACGACCACTTGGTGGACTGCCCCATTGAGATGGGCACCCATGAAGTCCGCGAGTTCACGAGCCACGGCAAGCGCCACCGGGTCGCCTGGTACGGGAAAGGCAACGAGGATCTCGACCAGGTGGTGGCGGATATCAAGAAGATCGTGGACGAGGAGGGCAACCTCTTCGGCGGCCTTCCCTACGACGAGTACCTGTTCATCTACCACCTCACGAACGGGAAGTGGGGCGGCCTCGAGCACCGCACGAGCACCACCATCGACTGCGACCGCTGGACCTTCAAGCCCAAGAAGGAGTACGAGCGTTTCCTCGGCATCACGGCCCACGAGTTCTTCCACGTGTGGAACGTGAAGCGCATCCGCCCCCTCGTCCTCGGCCCCTTCAACTACGACCAGGAGAACTACACGACGCTCCTGTGGGCCATGGAGGGCGTCACGAGCTACTACGACCACCTCATCCTCGTCCGCACAGGCCTCATGACCGAGGAGCGGTACCTGGAGTACACGGCGGAGCTCATCCAGAAGCTCCGCGAGCTGCCGGGCCGCTTCAAGCAGTCTCTCGAGGAGTCGAGCTTCAACACCTGGATCCACTTCTACCGCCCCAACGAGAACACGCCCAACACCGGCGTCTCGTACTACCTCAAGGGCGAGCTCGTAGCGATGCTCCTCGACCTCGCCATCCGCGAGAAGACCGAGGGCAAGCGGAGCCTCGACGACGTGTGGCGCCACCTCTGGGACACCTACGGGAAGCCCGACGTGGGCATGCCCGAATCCGGTGTCGAGGAAGCCGTGGAAGCCGTCACGGGCATGAGCTGGCGCAAGTGGTTCAACGACCACATCCGCGGCAAGCGCGACGTGGACTTCGAGACCGCGCTCGCCCGCGTCGGCCTCGACCTCACCCCCGTCCGCAAGGGCGAGAAGAAGGAGGGCAAGAAGGACGAGCCCACCGACATGGGCCCCGGCGCAAGCCTCGGCGTCACCCTCAAGGGCGAAGGCAGCACGGTGCGCCTCGCCACCGTGTACACGGGAAGCCCCGCCGAGAAGGGGGGCCTCAGCGCTGGCGACGAGATTGTGGCCTTCAACGGCTACCGCGTCAACGAGGAAAGCCTCAAGCGCCGCCTCAACGAGCGAAAGCCCGGCGACCGCGTCCTCCTCACGGCCTTCCGCCGCGACGAGCTCATCACCGTCCCCGTCACCCTGGGTCCCGCCCCGCCCGAGAAGTGGAAGCTCGTCCGGCAGCCGAAGCTCCCGGCCCGTGAGCGCAAGCTCCTTGACGCGTGGGTCGCGCCGAGCGCGCGGCCGGCCCGGAAGGGGGCAGCGAGGCGATCCCGATAACCCCCTCCGAGGGCCTTGTCATCGAGGCGGAGGGGCTCCGCAAGAGCTACAACGGCGCCCTGGCCGTGGACGGCGTGAGCTTCCGCATCGGCGCGGGCGAAATCTTCGGCTTCCTCGGTCCCAACGGCGCCGGGAAAACCACCACCATGCGGATGCTCTACGGCCTCGCCTCCCCCACGGGCGGCACGCTCCGCATCCTGGGGCGGCCCTTCCACGAGCGCGACCGCGACCTCAAGCGCCACATCGGCGTCGTGCCCCAGGAAACCAACCTGGACCCCGACCTCACGGTGCTCGACAACCTCACGACCTGGGCGCGCTTCTACGGGTACCCCCGCGAGGAGGGTTGCCGCCGCGCCCGCGACCTCATCGCCTTCGTGGAGCTCACGGAAAAGTCCGACGCGCGCGTGGAGCACCTCTCGGGCGGCATGAAGCGCCGCCTCCTCATCGCGCGGGCCCTCATGAGCGACCCCCGCATCCTCATCCTCGACGAGCCCACCACGGGGCTCGATCCCCAGTCGCGCTCGCTCCTGTGGGAAAAGGTGCGCGCCCTCAAGGCCCAGGGGAAGACCATCATCCTCACCACGCACTACATGGACGAGGCCGAGAAGCTGTGCGACCGGCTCGTCATCATGGAGCGCGGCCGCATCATCCGCGAAGGACACCCCCGCGACCTCGTGCGGGACGTCATCGGACGCGAGGTGCTGGAGCTCCGCGTCCCCGCCTCCGAGCACTCGCGGCTCCTGCAGGCGCTCGGTGAGGCGGCTCAAGGCGCGGACGCGCTGGGGGACAACCTGTACCTTCCCACGGAGAACGGCGAGGATCTGCTCGTGCGCGTGAAGCGCACAGGGGTCGCGCTCGAGAGTGCCTACTACCGCCGCGCAGGCCTCGAGGACGTGTTCCTGAAGCTCACGGGCCGCCGCCTGGAGGAAGAGTGACATGGCCGACATCACCCTCACGAAGGGATACCGCGACGCCGCCCCCGTCCCCCGGGGCTACCTGCAGGCCGGCCGCTTCAACTTCCGGATGGCGTGGGCCGTGTGGCGGCGCGAGGTCACGGTGTACCGCCGCATCTGGCCCTCGACGATCCTCAGCAACCTTTTCGACCCCATCATCTACCTGCTTGCCATCGGCTTCGGTCTCGGGGCGTTCCTCGAAAGCTTCGAGGTGGAGGGGGTGGGCGCCGTCACCTATCTCGAGTTCATTGCTCCCGGTCTCCTCGCCTCGAGCATCATGATGGCTGCCGCTTACGAGATGGCGTGGAACACCTACGTGCGCATCCATCAGGAGCGCATCTTCGAGGCCATGCTCGCCACCCCCGCGACCGCGAGCGATGTCGTCGCCGGGGAGCTGTTCTGGGCCACCACGCGGTCGCTCATCTACAGTGTGGTCCTCCTCGTGGTGTACCTCTCCTTCGAGGTGGCGGGCTACACGCTCCTGCGCTTCTCCCCGCTCCTCCTCCTCGTCCCCTTCGCTGCCGTTCTCGGTGGCCTCTTCTTCAGCGTCGTGGGGATGAGCTACACGGGGCTCGTGAACAACATCGAGTACCTCACGTTCTACTTCACCCTCTTCCTCACGCCCCAGTTCCTCTTCTCGGGCATCTTCTTCCCCCTTCCCGAGTGGGCTGCCCCCATCGCGTGGTTCATCCCCCTCACGCACGTGGTGGAGCTCTGCCGCGGCCTCCTCCTCGATCAGGGGCTCCTCGCGGTCTGGGACGATGCCGCCTGGCTCGTGGTGGCCACGCTCGTGCTCTGGCCCGTGCCGCACCTCATCCTGCGGCGGAAGCTCCTGAAGTAACCCCGCCCTGTGCGAATCCTTCTGACCAAGGGTTGATAACTCTAAAGGCCGTCCCCTGAGGTATGGCTCCCGGCAATCCCGGGGTCGACCCCGCGGTGCTCAACCGCCTCCCGACCCCCATCTCGGCCTGCTCGCAGTGCGCGTCGCTCAACGTCCGCGCCCCCGAGGTGCGGGATGGGGCCATCCCCTCAACGGCGCTCACGTTCATGGTGTGCCTCAACTGCGGCAACCGGGGCCAACCCCTCCTCTTCAACACGGCCCCGGAATACGCGGCCTTCGCCAACGACATCGTACGCGTCCGCCGCGGCTAATCAGAACCACGGCTTCGTGTAGGGCGGCGGCGCCGCAAGCTCCCCCGCGCCGCCCGCGGCCTTCACGGGCGCCTGCTTGGGGCGCGGGGGGTCGAGCGCGAGGTCGTACTGCACGAGCAGGGTGCGCGTCTCGAAGTCCGTGAAGCCCCACTTCTCGCAGAGCGCGAGCGCGTCCTTGCGGCGCGGCTTCCCCCACGCGATGGAGTACACCGTGTTCGCGGGCGGGTCGAGCAGGAGCTGGTACACCTCCTCGGCGTGGGGCATCTCCACGCTGAGCGCGCGGAGGCAGGCGCGGACGTCCCCGGCATATTGTTTCGCGAGCTTCACGCCCTTCTTGGGGCCGATGCCGCGCACCCCTTCGTTGTAGTCGGTGCCCATGAGGACGGCGGCGCACACGAGCTCCTCCCGGGTGCACCCGAGGGCCCCGAGGGCCTCCTGAAGCTCCACGAGGGTGGGGGGAATCTTGCTGTTCTCCGAGGAGGAGAAGTGGCGAACGACCCGGGGCGCCCCCATCGCGAGGGCGTCCCAGTCGGTGGTGGCCACGAGGTCCGCGTGGCCGTTGTTGACGAGATGGATGGCCTGCGCTTCGCCCTCGCACGCGGCCTGCACCCACGGCATCCCGAGGACGTCGAGGAGGCGCTTCGCGTCCTCCACCATGTCGCGGTTGAGGACGACGGCCTGGGCCGCCTTCTTGCGCGCAAGCGTGAGGTCGCCCGCGGCCACGGCGGCCTTGTGCTCTGCCTGGGCCTTGCCGCGGATCTCGTTGCGTGCCGCGAGGGTCGCCGCCTTCAGGGGGTGCGACTTGCCGTCGAAGCAGTAGATGGGGCGCACGCCAGCCTGGAGGAGGGCCGCGTTGCGGCGGAAGAGCCCGAGGAGGTGGCTCGTGACGCGCCCGTCGGGGCTCGTGAGGAGGCTCCCCGTACGGTGGTCAATGAGCGTGGTCAAAAACGTGTAGAGCAGGTTGCTTGCGTCCACGGCCACCGTCTTCCCGCGCAACTCCGAGAGCGCCACGGGGCGGTTGGGAACGTGACCCGACAAGCTGAGGCCCATTGGGTGCCCCATAAGGCCTCTTCGCCCTTAACTGTCGCGGCGGTTCCGGTGCGGCGCGTGGACCGGAGATAGCTCTGAGGGGCCCGCCACGCGGCCGAAACCACAGTGGGTCAGAGAGTCAGAGGTTCGCAGAGATCTGAAAAGTTCCTCTGCGAACCTCTGACCCACTGTCCCTCTGCGGTTCCGGCTGAGGGCAACTCGGCCCGTCGAGGGGCAACCCGAAGCGGGCTCACGCCGTCTCGACAAGCATCGACACCGCGTTGCCGCCACCGAGGCAGAGGGTGGCAACGCCGCGCTGGCCGCCGCGGCGGCGCAGCTCGTAGATGAGGGTGGTGAGCACGCGAGCGCCGGAGGCACCGATGGGGTGGCCGAGGGCGACCGCGCCGCCGTTCACGTTGAACTTCTCGACGGGGATGTGGAGCGCGTTCTTCACGGCGCAGCTCGCGGAGGCGAAGGCCTCGTTGTGCTCGAAGAGGTCCACGTCCTTCACGGTGAGGTTCGCCTTCTGCAGGAGGGCCTGGACGCCGGGGATGGGCGCGCTCATGACGCGCTTGGGCTCCACGCCGGCGGTGCCGTAGGCGCGGACCGTGGCGAGGATGGGGAGGCCGAGGCGCTCAGCGGCTTCGCGGCTTGCGACCACGACAGCGGAGGCGCCGTCGCTGATCTGGCTCGCGTTGCCCGCGGTCACGAGGCCGTCTTCCTTGAAGACGGCGCGGAGCTTCGCGAGCGTGTCGGGGGTCGTGTCGTTGCGGACGCCCTCGTCGTGGGCGAAGAGCTCGGTCTTGCCCTTGCCGACGGGCACCTGGATGGGGAGGATCTCGTCCTTGAAGCGGCCGGAGGCCTGGGCCGCGGCGGCCTTGCGGTGGCTGTCGGCGGCGAAGTCGTCCGCCTCCTTGCGGCTGATGCTCCACTCCTCGGCGACGATCTCGCCGGTGAGGCCCATGTGGCTGCCGTCGTAGGCATCCTGCAGGCCGTCGTGGATGAGGGAGTCGATGAGCTGGCCGTTGCCGAGGCGGTACCCGTCGCGGGCGTTGGGGAGCAGGTAGGGCGCGTTGGTCATGCTCTCCTGGCCGCCGGCCACGGCGATCTCGAGGTCGCCGGCCTTGATGGCCTGGGCGGCGAGCATCACGGCCTTCAGGGAGGAGCCGCACACCTTGTTCACGGTCTGGGCGGCCACCGTCACGGGGAGGCCGGCCTTGAGGGCCGCCTGGCGGGCGGGGTTCTGGCCCACGCCGGCCTGGAGCACGTTGCCCATGATGACCTCGTCCACCTGCTCGGGGCGGACGTGGGCGCGAGCGAGGGCCTCCCGCATGACGAGGGCCCCGAGGTCGGGAGCCTTGAAGTTCTTCAGGGAACCGTTGAACTTGCCAATGGGCGTGCGGACGGCCGCCGCGATGACCACGTCGCGCATAGTATCTGAACCGCGTAGCCCGGCCGGCTTCAAATACCCTTCGCGTGGTGTCTTATAAAGCGGCGGGGGCCTCGAGCGCCCGCGGATAGCGTTTGGCCTGCGTCAGGACCAGAAGGCGTCGAAGGCGCCCTGATCCTCGGGGTAGAGGCGGGCCTCCACGATGCGGCCGTCGCGGAAGCGGAAGGTCATGCAGTACGTCCCGTGGTAGTGGAGCCCCTCCCGCCGCGCCGTGACGGTGGAGAGGGTGGCGCCGTGGGCGCTTCCTCCCAGGATGTCCCGCGGGTCGGCCCGGAAAGTGCCGCCGGAAAGCTCCTGGATGCGAGCGAAGTACCCGAAGATTTGCGCGTGGCCGCGATAGGTGCCCGCCAGCAGGTTGCGGCCGGGCACGTGCCACTCGGCCTCCTCGGCGACAAGGTCCCTGATGCGCGTCGCGTCCTGCTTCTCGAAGGCATCGTAGAGGTCCTGCAGGAGGAGGACGGCTTTCTCCGGACTGCCAGCCATGGCGGCCAGAGGGGTAGGGGGCGCCTTAGCGTTTTCCGCGGTCAGACGAGGCCGAGGGGGAAGGCGACGCCCACCATCGCGAGCCATGCTCCAAGGGGGATCACGAGGTTGTCCTGCACGCCGGGAACGCTCTCGAGAAGCATCCCCACCACGGCGCCAATCACGCAGAGGGCCACCACTTCGAGGGGGAGCACCTGACGGAGGGCGGCGAAGCCGATGGCGGCGAAGACCACGGCGGCGAGGAACCCCGCAATGATGCCCGCCACCGTGCCCTCCACGGACTTGCGGCGGTTCCAGGGCAGGGGATTCTTGCCGTAGGCGATGCCGACGATCGCGCTCGCCGCATCCCCGAGGCCGAGGATGCCGAAGGCGGCGAAAGCGTAGGGCTTGGGCACGTGGAAGAACACGGTGCCGAGCGCGATGAGCGCGAGCGCTGCAAGGAACAGCACGGAGGCCCAGGGGAAGTCCTCGTCCTTGCGGCGGGTCTCCACGATGACGCGGCCCACCGTGTTCTGCAGGGTCTCCTCCAGGGGGGTCTGCACGAGCTTGCGCTTGCGGACCACGAAGTAGCCCGCCGTGATCACCGCGATCGTGAAGAGGGTGAGCCCGATCGCCCAAGGGAGGGGCACGAACAGGAGGACGGGCACCGCCATGGTGGCGCCGAGGACATGCCAGGCCTTGCGGCGGAGCTCGAAGCGCACCTTGGGGGGCACCTGCACGTGGAGGCGGTCGCGGGCGTCCGCCACGTAGCGGGAGGCGCGGTAGGTGAACTCGTCATGGGGTCCGTGGCGGACCATGGGCCCGAGAAGCCTGAGGCCCCTAATTAAGGGCGCGCCAGGCCGTCCGCGCGGTCCCCTAACCGGTTACTGGCGCGGCCGCTGCCTGGGCCGCTGCCTGGGCGGCGAAGTACTGGTCCACGACGCCCGTGATGCCCGTGAGGACGAACTGGACGGCGACGGCGGCGAGGATGAGGCCGAGGAGACGCGTCGTCACCATGAGGCCGCTCGGCGCGAGGAAGCGCATCATGTAGGTGGCGCCGATGAGCATCAGGAAGCTCACGACGAACACGAGCACCGCGCAGAGGTAGATGCCCATGCGGAACTCCACGTCGGGCGCCGTCGCAACGAGCACCATCATGGTGGCGATGGCTCCCGGCCCCGTGAGGAGGGGCACCCCAAGGGGCGTGATGCCCACGGCTTCGCGCTCGATGGCGTCCTGGATTTCCTCCGCGCGGCCGTCGGGCGAGGGGCGGTGGCCCCGCAGCATGTCGAAGGCGTACACGAACAGGAGGATGCCGCCCGCGATGCGGAAGGCGGGGATGGTGACGCCGAACATCTTGAAGATGAACTCGCCCGCAAGGCCGAAGCCGAGGAGCACGCCGCCGCCCACGAGGACGGCCTTGAGCGCCACACGGCGCCGCTCCGCTTCCGTGTAGCCCTTCGTGAGGGCGAGGTAGACGGGGGCCACGGCAATGGGGTCCACGATGGCGAACAAGCTCACGAACACCGGCAGGAGGGCGATGAGGAGCGTGAGGGGCTCGGCCACGACGCCGATCAAAGCGGGGGCGCCTTTTCAACCCTTCGCACTGGCTACTCTCCAGGCGAGTGAAAACAGGGGCGGGCTGCGGCATGGCACGCCCGCGGTGGGCTTGGGGCTCAGTCTTCGCAGACGGCCCACTTGGTGCCCCAGGCGCGCATGGCCTCGAAGAGGTTGCCGAGGTCGCGGCCCTTCTCCGTGAGGCGGTACTCGACGCGGATGGGGCTTTCGGACTGGACGGTGCGGCTCACGAGCTGGCGCTGCTCCAGCTCGGCAAGGGACTCGCTCAGCACCTTCGCGCTGATGCCGCGGACGCTGCGCTTGAGCTCATTGAAACCCATGGCGCCGCCCGTGAGCTCATGGAGAATGATGAGATACCATTTCTTCCCGATGAGCTTCGCCGTCTCTGTCACTGGACAGAGATCCACCTTCGGCACGCTCGTCACCAGCGGTTTCCGCGTCACCTCAACCACGTTCGCCAGTAAGCCGGGGGACCCTATATGAGGGTTACGAAGCGTGACTTACCGGGGGGCGCGTTGCACGCGGCGCTTCGCCCCGGCCGCCACAGGGGTAGCCTTTATGGTGGAGCCCTGACGACGACGCCGTATGTCCCGCAAAGTCGCCCCCGTTCCCGAGGACCCCCTGGTCCGCGCGCGCAACCGGGCCCGCGAAGTTCTCGCCACAGAGTACGACCTGGGCCATCGCACCCTCACCTCCTTCAACTGGGCGAGGGAGGTTTTTGCCCGCATGCGCGAGAACGCGCCGACCGTCCCCGAGGAGGTCCTCATCCGCGCCCTCGCCGGCAAGACCCAGTCCCACAGCGAGCTCCTCATCAACCACGCCTTCTTCCTCGAGTACAACCACACCGCGGCCCTCGCGCGCGCCCACGCCCCCAAGGGCTCCTCCGAGCGCAGCGCCGCCGCCAACCCCGCTTGAGGGAAGGCCCGCAGTTTTAAATCGCGCAAGGGCCTACCTCGAAGCGTGGCAGGTTCCCTCCCGCATCCCGCCGCAGGCGGCTCCCTCCCGGGCGGCCGCATGCTTGTCGACGGGTACGGCCGTTTCGTGAGCGACATCCGCGTGAGCCTCACGAACCGATGCAACTTCAAGTGCGTCTACTGTCACAACGAGGGCCTCGGCGACACCCTCGGCCCCCGCGCGCCCACGGCCGACGAGATGACGGCCGACGAAGTGGTGCGCCTCCTCCGCCTCGCCCGCGAGTTCGATATCGTCCGCGTGAAGTTCACGGGCGGCGAACCCACCTTGCGCGCCGACCTCGAGGAGATCGTCCGCCGCGTGAGCCCCTTCATGGAGGTCTCCCTCACCACGAACGGGAGCCTCCTCGCGCCTCGCGCGAAGGCCCTCCGCGAAGCGGGGCTCTCCCGCCTCAACCTCAGCATCGACACCCTGGACCCTGCGCACTTCCAGCGCGTGCGCCGCGGCACCCTCGCCCCTGTTCTTGCGGGTCTGCAGGCAGCCCTCGACGCGGGGCTTGCCCCCCTCAAGGTGAACATGGTGCTCCTCGACGAGACCGTGGAGGCCCTCCCCTCGCTCGTGGATTTCGCCGCGAAGCGCCCGGGTCTTACCCTGCAGCTTATCGAGGTCATGCCCGAGATCCGGACGGACATGGCGCCGCGTCGCGTGAACCTCGAGCGCGTCCGCGACTGGCTCACGGCGCGTGCAGACTTCGTGGAGACCCGCGTGATGCACCACCGCAAGATCTACCACCTCCGGGAGACGGACGTGGAGATCGTGGACCCCGTGGGGAACCCCGAGTTCTGCGCCAACTGCCACCGCATCCGCGTCACCCACGACGGCAAACTGAAAGGATGCCTCAACCGCAACGACGACCTCGTTCCCACGCGCGGCCTCGACGACGATCAGGTCCGGCAGGCCTTCCGGACCGTGGTCCAAAACCGGATGCCTTATTACGACGCGTACCTGAAACGGCGCTCCCCCGCAAGCATTCCCGTGACGGCGCGCTTCCCGCCCTGAACCGGCCCCCTTCTTTGCCCCAAGCGGAAACGCCCGATTCCCCCTGTGACAACAGGGGAAAACGCGTCAATCGGGCGGTTAGCAAAGATTAATAGCCAAAAGCCTCCCTTGGAGCTTCGTCAGGTCCCAGGTGCCTGCTCCGTTGCCCTCCTGTGTTGCTCAGGAGGTGTGCCCTGAGACCAGACAGGTCCGAGATAGTGTTCTACTCTCTCCCCCGGGCCTGAAGGTGCTGCCATGAAGACGATGCTCATCATCGAAACCGCGAAGGGACGTGAAAAACTCCTCAACCGCGCGGAAGAGACGCTGGAAGAAGGCGAAGCCATCGTGAAGATCACGGACACGATCAGCGTCGAGAGCACCATTCTGACCGTGCCCACGGACCCCGACGGCGAAGTCATCGCCCGCGAGCCCCCGAAGCTCCTGCCTGGCGGCGTCACCGCCCTCATCAGCTACGTGAAGTGCAAGACCCTTCCCGTCAAGGCCATGGAATACCGCCTCCAGAAGACGGAAATCGTGGCCGCCCGCGAAGTCACCCTCAAGCCCGAGCGCACGGGTCGCCCCAAGAGCAGCAACCCCGCGCCCGCGGCCCCCTAACCCCGGGACCCCTGGTCCCGGCCACTCCTCTTGTTCGTACCTTCATCCCACGCCGTCATGGCTTTAGCCCGCGCGCTCCATGCGGCCCCGTGGACGAGTCCCCGAAGACCCTCCTCCGGAAGGAAGCGCTCGCGCGCCGCCGCGCCATCCCCGAGCGGGACCGCCGCGCCCACGGCGCCGCCATCGCGCGCCACGTCCTCGAGCTTCCCGACTACGTGGAGGCCGGCACCGTCGCCGCCTACGTCTCCATCGGGAGCGAGGTCCCCACGGAGCACCTCCTCGCCCAGATCCTGCGGGACGGCAAGGCGCTCGCCGTCCCCGTGACGGACCCCGCCCGCACCGAAATTGAGCTGCACCTCCTCACGGAGCTCGCGCACCTCGTGCCGGGCGCGCACGACATCCCGGAGCCCGCCCTCGCCCATCGGAAACCGCTCGACCCCGCCTCCGTGGACCTCCTCCTCGTTCCCGGCGTGGCTTTCGATCTGCAGGGCCACCGCCTCGGGTATGGCAAGGGGTACTACGACCGCCTCCTCCGCCGCGCGCCGCGCGCCCTCAAGGTAGGGCTGGCCTTCGAGACCCAAGTGGTGCCCCGCATCCCCTTCGAGGACCACGACGTGCAACTCGATCTCCTCGTGACGGAGACGGGGGTCCACCACTTCCCTCGCGCCAGCTTGAAACTTTAAGGACCCCTCCACAACCGGTTTAGCGCGCGGCGCCCAACCGGTGGCGTCTTCGCCATGCGTCCCGCCGTCGCCATTGTCCTCCTTGCCCTTCTCGTCCCAGGCTGCCTCTCTGGCTTTGGCGCCCCGGACGGGCGCGAGGAGCCCCCGCCCGCACCGGTCCCCCGGGGCCACCCGTGGCCGGACGGCCCGGCCTGGCCCGAAGGCCTCCAGGGTCCCTTCGGCCTGAAATCCATCGAGCGCGTTACGGTGGAGAGCTTCGACAGCGTCGCCCTCCGCGGATGGGTCCTTCTCCCCGACCTCCCTGCCGGAACGAAGGCTCCCGTGGTCCTCGTCTCCTCCCCCTACTGGGGGCAACAGGAGGAGAGCCCCGAGCACCCGGACTTCTTCTCCCGATTCCTCTTCGCGCCCACCCGCGCCCTCCTCGAGAACGGGTACGCGCTCGGGATCTTCAACGTGCGCGGCACCGGGGGCTCCGGCGGCTGCTTCGAGCTCTGGGGGCCCCGCGAGCAGCGCGACCAGGCCGTCCTCGTGGAGTGGCTCTCGCGCGAGGCGTGGAGCAACGGCCGCGTCGGCATGATGGGCCTCTCCTACCCCGGGACTACCCCCTGGATGGCGGCGATCCAGAACCCGCCCGCCCTCAAGACCCTCGTGGTTGCGGGCACCATCGGCGACCCCTACACCTGGTTCCACACGCCCCAGGGCGCAGCCTCCACGGGAGCCACCTACCTCCCCTCGCTCCTCGCAGGCCTCACGAGCTTCGGGCCAAGGATGCGTGACTCCCCCGATGGAGCCACCGTGAACCACCTCTCCGTGCTCCCGGAGCGTCTCTGCCCCGAGGTCGCGCGCGTCCTCACCGCCCCCGGGAAGGGGAGCCTCGACGAGAACCGCGACGCGGCCTTCTGGAACGAGCGCCGGTTCACTGACCACATGGCGAACGTCACCGCCGCGACCTTCATCGTCCACGGCTTCCAGGACAACTGGGTCTCCGGCCACGCCCAACAGGACGATCCCCTCTGGCCTCTCCTCGCTGTTGCGCCAAAGCGCCTGCTCCTTGGCCAATGGGAGCACGAGTGGCCGGACCGCAACTCCGTGACCCCCGAGTGGTCCATGCCCGAATGGAACGCCACGCTCCTCCACTGGCTCGACTACTGGCTGAAGGGCGTCGGTCCCGCGCCGCCCCTTGGCGTCGTGGACTATCAGGAGGCGCTCACCGGAACGTGGCGCGCCTCCACCGCGTGGCCCCCTGCGGAGGCACGGAGCGAGGTCCTTTACCTCTCCAAGGCGGGGCTCTCTCCGGCGACGGGCGGTCCCTCCGCCACCCTCCGCGCGCTCCCGCAACTCACGGGGGCCACGAGGGCCCGCGCCGACCCCTCGGGGAGCCTTTGCACCGCGCCCGCGGATGGCACGGGCCTCGTCGCGGCGACGGACCCCGTCCCCGCGGACGTCGTCCTCGCGGGGAACCCCTTCGCCTACCTGCGCCTCACGAGCGACGCCCCCGAGGGAATCGTTTCCGTCCACCTCTATGACCTTGCCCCCGACTTCCAGTGCGTAGGCGCGGAAGCGAAGGGCGCGCGGCGCCTTGCGGGCGGCGCGGCCGACCTCCGCTTCCACGAGGGAAACCTCGCCGCGAAACCCTTCCCCACGGGAACCCCCGCCCCCGTGAGGGTGGACCTCCCGAACCTCGTGGAACCCCTTCCGGCGGGCCACCGGCTTGCAGTCCTCGTAAGCCGCGGCGACGTTGCCGACCGGGTCGGAAGGTCCGCGGCCCCCGCCCTCGTGATCCACTCCGACGAGGGGGCGGTCTCGAGCCACCTTGTCC
>DATMKA010000078.1:0-3546 GCA_035553595.1 Thermoplasmatota archaeon
CCCGTCCTCGCCGCGACGGAGCCCGCGCCGGTGTCCCGCGAGCCCCGCGTGCCGCCCGCGCCCGCCGCCGCCGTGGTGACGCTCCTCGCCCTCGCGGGCGTCGCGCTCGTGGTGGACCTCTATTACCTCCCGGGCTCCCGCGGCCCCGTGGGTCCCACCTTCCCCGTCCTCCTCGTGATGCTCACCATGGGCCTCCTTGCGAGCGCCCTCTCCATCCGCATGCTCTCCCTCCTCGGGAAGCGCCGGTGGGCCCTCATCGCGGCCGCCGCCGGCCTCGCGGGCGGCCTCCTCGCCTACGTGGACGTGCGCGCCGGCGCGAACCGCATGTTCCCGCCCTCCTGGGCCCTCGTGTTCTACGGCCTGGGGGCCCTCCTCGCCATCGGCGTCCCCGCTCTCCTCGCCTTCCGCAAGGGGGACGAGGGGAAGCGCCGCCGCGACCGGCTCGCCCTGAGCCTCGGCCTCTTCGCCGCCGTCTCCTACACCCTCGTGGCCATCCTCGGGCTCCTCATGGGCACCCGGTAAGGCCAGCCCTCACGCCGCGTCCAAGAGGACGTGGACGCGGCCGCCGCCCTCGGGGCTCTCGCTCACCCGGAGCGTGCCCCCCAAGCGCTCGGCGGCGCGGTGGCTGATGGCGAGCCCGAAGCCCCCCTTGATGCTGTGGGGCCTCGCGCCCTCGGCCTCGTTGATGCGGCGCTTCACCTCCGGCGGGAACCCGGGCCCGTTGTCGTCGATGAGCACCTCCACCTTCCCGTCGGGGGTGGTGCGCGCGCTCACGCGGACTCGGGCGGCGCCGTCGGGGTTGTGGCGGACCGCGTTGAGCACCAGGTTGCCAAAGAGCTGCGTGAGGATCGCGGGATGCCCCAGGACGCAGGGCAGGGGACTCACCTCCACGGCGGCGCCGCGCTCCCGCGCCAGTTCCTCGTAGTATCCCCGGCAGGCCTCCTGGAGCACCCAGGTGAGGTCCACGGGGACGAGGTCCACGAGGCTCGCGCTCGTGCGGCTGTACGCGAGCAACCCCTGGATGAGGGCGTGCTGGCGGCGGTTCGCCTCGAGGGCGCGGCGCAGCATCTCCTCGCCCGACGGGCGGCCGTAATCCTCGAGGGCGGCCTCCAGGTAGGCCTCCACGGCCCGCACGGGCTCCTTGAGGTCGTGGCTGATGACGTAGGAGAAGCTCTCCAGGGCCTCGTTGGCGCGCAGGAGATCCTCGTTGGCGCGACGCAGCCGCCGCGTCCGGTCCTCCACGCGCTCCTCCAAGGTGGCGGCGAGGTCGCGGAGCTTGTTCTGGGCCTCCACCTGCGCCGTCACGTCCACGGCAAGACCGAGGATGCGCTCCACCTCCCCGGTGTCGCCCTGCACCGGCTGGTAAACGAAATTGAAGTAAATCTCCCGGAGGGCGCCGTCGCGGGGGAGGATCACGGGCGCGCCCTCCACGTAGAAGGGCTCCCCGGTCTCGCGGACGCGGTCGAGGAGCGCGACAAACCCCTGCTCCCTCAATTGTGGGATGGCCTCCCCCGCCGCCCTTCCAACAATCTGGGAGGACGAGACGCCCACCAGCTCCTCGTAACGGCGGTTCACGAAACGGAAGACGTGGTGCGGGCCCTCCACGATGGCGATGGCCGCGGGAGCCTGCAGGAAGAGCCCTTCGAGCCGCGCGCGCTCCGTTTCGAGCTCCCGCAACACCTCTGCCTGCCGCGCCTCGTCCCGCCGCGCCTTCGTCACGTCGCGCACGATGGCGCTGAAGCCGAGAACCTTCCCCGTGGTGTCGCGCACGTAGAAGGCCGTGATCTCCGCAAGAAACGACTCCCCCGAGTGTTTGCGCCAGGGCACGACGCGGCGGAGGCTCTCGTCGGTGGCCATGCCCGCCCGGAGCGTGGCCCCGAGATTCACGTAGTCCTCGTGGTTCACGTAGAGGAGGTCCGTCTTCCTGCCCTGGAGGTCTTCGAGGGAGTACCCCGTGAGGCGCTCGAAGGCCGGGTTCGCCGCGACGATGCCGCGCTCGACGTCCGCCACGAGGATCGCATCCCCGATGGATCGGAAGAGCGCGCTGTAGCGGGCTTCGCTCGACTGGAGCGCGGCCACCGCGTCCCCGAGGTCCCGGGCGGTTGCCTCGAGGAGGCGGCGCGCATCGTGGTCGCGGCGGAGCAGCTCCGCGCGCTGATCCTCCGCGCGACGCTTCTCGGTGATGTCCGTGAACACGAAAACGATGCCCTCGATCTCCCCCTCGCGAAGGATGGGCGCCGCCGTCACCTCCACCGGCACCGGCCTCCCCTCCCGGGTCCAGAACACGGTTTCGAACCGTTCGAGGGGCTGGCCCGTGAGCGCGATCCGGAGGAGGGGGCACTCGGCGGCGGGAAAGGGAGTCCCGTCGGGGTAGTGGTGGTGCACGAGCTCATGCACCTGTTCCCCGAGGAGCTCCTCCGCGCGCCACCCGAGCACGCGCTCGGCCGCCGGGTTCGCGTAGGTGACGGCCCCCTGGGCGTCAAGCGAGAGAAGCCCCTCGCCGGCGGTTTCCACGATGGTGCTCTTGTGCCGCACCCGGTTCATGGCCTCGGAGGCGAGCACGTTCGCAAGGTAGGGGTCCCCTCCGCTCACGGAGGCCGCCAGGGCGGAGATCACCTCCTCGTCCGTGAGCGACCTGATGGTGGCTACCCGGTCGTCGGCCTCGGCGACGCGCCGGTAGGGATGCTCGTAACGGAGGTCACCCATGCGCGTGTCCCGTTTTACCGGGCGAGCATTGTGCAAATACGCTCTGGCAGCAAGCGAGCGGTCCTAGGGGCGGTTCGAGGAGCGGAGGGGAGACGTTAAAGGAGAGCCCGTGCGATGCGGGCCTGATTCCCATGGCGCACGCTCCCGCCTCCTCGTCCTCGTCCCCGCCCGCCAACCGGCTCGCCCGGGAGGCGAGCGCCTACCTCCGCACGGCGGCCCACCAGCCCGTGGACTGGTACCCGTGGGGCGCGGAGGCCTTCGCGAAGGCGAAGGCGGAGAACAAGCCCATCCTCCTCGACGTGGGGGCCGTGTGGTGCCACTGGTGCCACGTCATGGATCACGAGTCCTACGAAAACCCCGAAACCGCACGTATAATCAATGAATTATACGTGCCTGTGAAGGTGGATCGCGACGAGCGGCCCGACGTGGACGCACGCTACCAGAAGGCCGTGGCCGCCCTCACCGGGCAAGGCGGCTGGCCCCTCACCGCGTTCCTCACGCCCGAGGGCGAGCCCTTCTTCGGCGGCACCTACTTCCCGCCCGACAACCGCTACGGCCGCCCCGGTTTCCCCTTCGTCCTCCGCTCCATCGCCGGCTTCTACCAGGAGCAGCCCGAAAAGGTGCGCCACCAGGCGGACCACCTGCGGGAAGCCCTCACGCAGCACGGGCGCCGCAACGCCCCGGGAGAGGTGGGCGAAGCCACGCTCCAGCAGGGCCTCACGAGCCTCCTCGGGGAGTTCGACGCCGAGAACGGCGGCTTCGGCGGCGCCCCCAAGTTCCCGCACCCCGGCGCCCACGCCTTCCTCCTCGCGCGCGTCCGCCGCACCCGCGACCCCGCCG
>DATMKA010000079.1:0-17447 GCA_035553595.1 Thermoplasmatota archaeon
CCTCCACTGATGGGGAACTCGGGGGCCCGGCCCCCGCTCTTTTTTAGTTCCAGTCAACCGAGGAGCTGACAGGCTTCGCGAGAGGGCGAGTTCGCGCCATGGTCCTCGCCGTCCACGGGCGCCTGAATAACGAGGCCGCAGCGTTCGCCGCGGTCGTTCTCGATGACGAACCCGATGACGCGCACCGTCTCGCCCGCGGCGGTGACGGCGGCGCGGGTCTCCTCCCACTCGATGCGCCCTCCCTCCTGAAGGTCGGTGTGGCCCTTCTCGCGGCCTCCCTCCACCACGAGGGCTTTCTGCCCGAAAGGCGCAAGGGTCAGGCGCACGCTCTCGGTGTCGTAGCTTCCCGTGTGGCTTCCGTCGGGGGCCTCGAAACGGGTGCTTTCCCGGCTCCGGTTCAGGTTGGCGGCCGCGCCGGGGCCCTCACTCGTGCGGGCCGCGGCCTGCTGCGTGCAGGCCTCGCCAGTGCGGTGGGCGGCGTCGCCGTCCTCCGTGAGGCCGGCCTCGTAGTCGCCGCAGTGGGCCTCGGCGGTCACCACGAGGCTGCCGCCCGCGGCGGAGGCGGGCATGGCGGCCGCGAGGATGAGGACGCGGGCCATGGACATCACGAGGAGGCTGCGGAGGCCGGACATGCTTCGAGGGTCCCCGGGGGCCCCTTAAAGAGGGCTATCGAACACCCCTTGTCCACCTGAGGGGGCGAGGCGGTGGGGTATATAGCAATCCGGGCCGATCCGGCGGCGATCCGCATGCGCGTCCTGGTCACCGATCCCCTCGCCCCGGAGGCCGTGGAGCTCCTCCGCAAGGCCGGCCACGAGGCCGACGTGAAGAAGCTCACCCCCGAGGACCTCCTCAAGGTCATCCATGAGTACGATGCGCTCCTCGTGCGCTCCGAGACGAAGGTCACGAAGCCCGTCCTCGAGGCCGCGAAGCGCCTGAAGGTCGTGGGCCGCGCGGGCGTGGGCGTGGACAACATCGACGTGGAGGCGGCGAAGGCCCGGGGCATCCGCGTCGTGAACTCTCCCGCCGCGAGCACGAACGCCGTCGCGGAGCTCACCCTCGGCCACATGCTGGCGCTTGCCCGCAAGATTCCCGAGGCCGACAAGAGCATGCATGAGGGCAAGTGGGACAAGAAGGCCTTCCAGGGCTTCGAGCTTGGCGGCAAGACCCTTGGGCTCATCGGCTTTGGCAAGATCGGTGCCCGCGTGACGCAGCTCGCGAAGGCCCTCGACATGCACGTCGTCATCTACGACCCCTACGTGACCGCCGAGAAGGCCCTCCAGATGGGTGTGGCCCGCGTCGAGAACGTGATGGACATCGCGCCCCGCGCGGACTTCGTGAGCGTCCACGTCCCCCTCACGCCCGAGACGAAGGGGCTCGTGGGCCGCGAGTTCCTCAGCCGCATGAAGAAGACCGGGTACGTGCTCAACATCGCGCGCGGCGGCGTCGTGGACGAGGCGGCCCTCGCCGAGGCCGTGACGGCCGGCACCATCGCGGGCGCCGCCCTCGACGTCTTCGAGAACGAGCCCCTGAAGGACTCCCCGCTCCACGGGATTCCACAGATCCACCTCACGCCCCACCTCGGCGCCTCCACCGAGGAGGCCCAGATCAAGGCCGGCACCCAGGTGGTGGAGGACGTGCTGCGCGTCTTCCGCAACGAGCCTCCCCAGGGGCTTGTGGTGTAATGCGCGGCCTCGAAATCCTCGAGGGCACCGTGGTGCCCATCCCCAAGGGCGGAGAGGACCAGGCCCGCATCTTCTGGCGCCTCTTCGGCTTCCGCGAGGTCATGAAGCCCGCTGGCGAGAAGGGCATCTGGCTCCAGCACGAGGGGAAGACCCTCGCGCTCAAGGTCACGGACCCCTTCGAGCCCGTGCGCGACAAGCCCTCCGCCGTCATCCTCGTGGACGACGTGGAAGGCTACCGCAAGCAGTTCACCGCAAAGCGCGCCCGCGTCCTCGACTCCGCGGTGCTTCCCGGGTGGCGCCGCTTCGTGGTCCTGGACCCCTTCCAGAACCGCGTCGAGGTGCGAGCGAAAGCCCGCGAGGGGATGGCGGACGCCTCCGCGCGCGAGCTGGATGCGGGGTTCCCGGGGTCAGCGGATCGATTGTAAGTCGAGTTGGTGCCCGGGAGGCCCTGTTCACGCGAAGGAGCGGAGGCAACGCGAAGGCACGCGAAGAACCTAGAGAACTTTTCCGTACCCTTCGCGGTCCTTCGCGCCCTTCGCCTCTTCGCGCTGATTGGGTGACGGACCCCCAAACCTATTAGGCCCAAGGGGCCGCTCCCCGCCGCATGGAAGAAAGCGACGACCTCCTGAAGGTCCTCGCCAACGAGACGAACCAGCGCATCCTGCTCGCGCTCGTGCCCGAGCCGAGCCACAGCCGCCTCCTCGCCTCCTCCCTGGGGCTCAACGAGACGGAGGTGTCGCGCCGCCTCAAGAAGCTCGAGAAGCTCGGGCTCGTGGTGGGGAAGTGGGCGCGGGCGGAAGCGAACGTGAAGCGCTACCACCTTGCGGCCGAAGGCATCGAGCTCCGCTTCGGTCCGGGCGGCCTCGAAGTCCACGTCCGGGGCCGCGACGCGCTCGCGGCGGGAGCGGCCCGCAAGCAGGTGTGGCACTTCGAGCTGCCGGAGACGCCCAACTACGTTCCCCGTGCTCACGAGGAGGCTGCAGTTGTCTCGCCCGGGCCTCGTGTGCTTGTGATCCTCGGTGTCGCCGGCGTGGGGAAGACGTTCCTCGGCGTCACGGCCGCCCGCGCGCACCCCGGGCCGGTGCTGTGGCAGACGCTCCGCGCCACCGACACCTTCGGGCGCGTCTTCCACCGCGCCGCCGCCTTCGCGGACCAGCACGGGGAACCGGAGCCGCTGCGCCTCTGGTCGGAGGGGCAGCGCGACCCCGACACGCTTCTCGCGAGCCTCGCCGCTGCGCTCGACCGCAAGCGCGCGATGGTGGTGTTCGACGATTACCACACCGTGAAGGAGGACGACGTGCTTGCCCTCGTCCACGGCCTCCTGCGCGACCTGAAGACGGCGCGGCTCGTCCTCACGACGCGCGAGCGGCCCCGGTACTTGCCGCCGCAGGTGCCCCACCAGGTGGTGATGGTGGGGGGCTTCACGCTCGATGAGGCCCGCGCCTTCCTCGCCACCAAGGGCCTCACCCTCGACGAGCCCACGCTCGCGACGGTGCACGCCCGCACCCACGGCCACCCCATCCTCCTCAACCTGTACGCGGAGACGAAGCTCCTGCGGGGCGAGGGCGCGCTCCCGCCCGCGGACGCCGACGCACAGGCCTACCTGTGGGACGCCTTCTACGCCGCGCTCACGGAGGAGGAGCGGCGCGTCATCGAGGCCGCCTCCGTGTGGCACTCGCGCTTCACCCGCGAAGGCCTCCAGGCCCTCCTCCCAGGAGAGCCCATCGACCTCCGCCTCTACACGCTGGAGCGGCGGCTTCTCGTGCAGCGGCGCGGCGAGGACGCCTTCGCCCTCCACGAGCTCATCAAGGGCTTCGCGTATGCGACGGCGCGCGGCAAGGCGAAGCTGCACGCCGCAGCCGCCACCCACTGCCAGGCCCTCGGCACCGTGCAGGGCCACCTGGAGGCCATCGACCACCGCCTCCGGGCAGGGGACCCCCAGAAGGCGGCGGCGCTCCTCACCCGGAATCTGGATCTCACCGAGATTGAGGTGGTGGACCTCGGGTACCACGCGCTCTACCGCGACATCCTCTCCCGCTTTCCCGAGAAGGAGGTGCCCGCCGACGTCTGGACGGTCATCCTGGACGAGCGGGGGGACCTTGCGCTCACCACCGGCCACCCCGAGGAGGCCCTCGCCCTGTACGAGCAGGCGGCGGCCCGCCTTGCGCCAGGGGACGCCGACCACCGCGCGGACCTTGCCTGGAAGCGGGCCCGGGCCCTCGCGCGCCTCGGGAAGCGCAAGGAGGCGGAAGCGGTCGCCGCCGAGGGGTTGCAGTTTGCTAAACCCGGGACCCAGGCAGCCCTTCGGCTGCAGGAGTTCCTGCAGGCGACCGACTAAATGCCGGGCTCATACCAAGGTTTGGACGAACATCGTTAACCTGGCTCCCGCCTTCTTAGGACTCAACCCACAGAGGTCCACCTCCTATGGGTCGGACAGGGCCTGGAACACCCTGTCCCGGTGCAACGATAGCCTCCAACGCCGCGAGTCCAACCCTCTCTGTTCCGGGACTCGCGGCGCCACGATTACGCGGGAACTTCTCCCGTCTCACCAATTGGCTCGCGGGGACAGCTTTTTCCCCGCGGGCACCCAACTCCCCCCATGAGCGAGTGGCGTCTCTACGGCCCCCTCCTCGCGCATTGGCGCGAGCGGGGGTATCACGCGGCGGCCTCCGTCACGGACCCGAACGGGCGCCGCGTGGAGCTGGACGTCGTGGCCTTCACGCCCGACCTCGAGGACGTCCGCATCGTGGAAGCAAAGGTCCGCGCAAGGGGCGCCCTCCTCACGCAGTGCCTCGACCGCCTCGCCCTCGCGCCCCTGGTGTACGCGGCCGTCCCCGAGAGGGAAGCCGAGCACCTCCTCCACCTGGCCTCGGAGGGGGACGCCGCCGCCTTGGGCCTCCTGGCAGTCGGCCCCGAGGGCGTGCGCGTGCTCCGGGAGGCTGAACCCGCCGGCGCGTCCCCGACGCGGGGCCCACAGGCGCAGCTGCATCGGGTGCTGCGGGGGCTGCTTGCGGACGGGAAGGCCTGATGCCTCAGCGCGGCGCCCAGTGGATCTCGGCATACACGTTGCCGCACGCGGAGGACGGCGCCGTTGGTGTGGGTTCGCTGCGCGCGAACAGCGTCTGCCGGGGTCCGAGGACCGCCCGGTTCTTCTCCGCCCAGCCCCCCTCCTTGTGGATAAGGTACACCAGGCACCCGGCGGGAGGGGCCGCTGAGACGGCCACGTTCTGCCCGTCGGCGATGAGCAGGAGCTCCCCGGGGTCTGGCACCCCTTCCGGGGCGAAGGTGGCGCCGCCCCCAGCAAGGGCATAGGCCCGCGGCGCCCCGGTTGTGCTCTCCACCTGGACGAGCACGTGCCCCGCCGCGAGCGCGGGAGCGACCTCCTGAGGAACGAGCGGCGTGGCTTGACCGTCGACAGGGCCCCACGGCGAGTAGGAGCGGAGCGTGAGGACGCCCCCCTTCGGCTCGCTCACGGTGGCGGAGGGCACGGGCTCGAAGAGGGCGGGGCCGGCCACGGCAAGGAGGGCTGCGCCGCCAACGAGAACCAGGAAGACGAGCCCTGCGCTTGGTCGCATGGGTCCCCAACTGCCTCACGAAGGATAAGGCTGATGGGGCTCGGAGGTGGCCGCCACAGCAGGCGCCGCCCCGAGGCGTCCAGCGAGCGGGGTGCGCCCTCAACCAGCGCCCGCGCTCAGGAGACGCGGCGGGTGGGGCTTGACGAGGGGTGATCCCGCTTGTGCCGCCGCTGGAGCTGCTCTTGCGTGGGCTTTTGGACGTCGCGGACAAGGCGGAGCTTCTCCATGGCGAGGATGACGTAGGCGTTGAGGTCGAACTGCCACCAGCGGAAGCCGTGGATGGCGCTTTTCGGGAAGGCGTGGTGGTTGTTGTGCCACCCCTCGCCGAGAGCGAGGAGGCCCACGATCCACTCGTTGCGCGACTGGTCGCGGGTCTGCCAGGGGCGTTTCCCGAAGCTGTGGCAGATACTGTTCACGCTCCACGTGACGTGGTGGACGAGGAAGACGCGGACGAGGCCGCCCCAGAGGAGGCCGCCCCAGAAGCCGGGCCAGCCACCGCCGAAGGCGTAGCCGAGCCCCGCCGGGAGGAGGAAGCCGAGCGTGGCCCACAGGAAGAAAGTGCGGTGGACGAAGACCGTGACCGGATCGTTCCAGAAGGGTTTGGCGTACACGCCCGAGGTCACCACGCCGTCCCGGAGGAGCCACCCGAGGTGGGCGTGCCAGAAGCCTTCGAGGGGGCTGTGCGGGTCCCCTTCCTGGTCGGCCTTCGCGTGGTGCTTGAGGTGCGTGGCAGCCCACTCGATGATGGGCCCCTGGACGGCCATGGAGCCTAGAATAAGCCAGAAGGCGCGCACGGGGGCGGGGGCGTCGAAGCCGCGGTGGGTCAGCATGCGGTGGAAGCCGATGCCGATGCCCATGGCGGTCGCCACGTACATGCCGGCGAGGAGGGCGAGGTCCAGGGGCGTGACGAAGCGGTTCCACAGCAGGTAGATTGCGTAACCGGTCGCAGCGAGGGGGAGGAAGACGATTGCAAGCAGCGCCGCCTTCCGCGTATTGAGGGAACTGAGGCGCGGAGCCATGCCGTGATTTTGTGCCCTTCAGTGGGATGAAAGGCTCTGGCCGATGGACCGGAATGCAGGCGCGCCGCGAGGAGGTTCCTGGAGCGGCCGCGGCTTCTCGGTCGCGCGCCCGGGTCGGGGCGGTGTCCGTCGCCGGAAGCCGGTCGGCCAGCCTCTCCGCGTTCCTCAGAGGTGGCCGCCGCAGCAGGCGCCGCCGCCGTTCGCCTTCTGCTTGTTGCCGAAGGTGACGTTGAGCACGGGGCCGGGCGTGGGAGTGGCGTCCACGGAGCCGGAGACGACGCTCGGGTCCACGAGGTGGGCCTCGTGGGGGTGGCCGCAGCCGCAGGCGTGAGCCTTGGCCACGCCGGGCTTGTTGCCCACGTCGCGTCCGGCGGCGCGGCGGGCGATCTCCCAGCTGCTGTCCTTGATGACCTTGCCGTTCGCGAGGGTGAGCGGGGGGTGGTCTTCGGTCTTCCACTTGGCTTCCCAGGCTTCGAGGTCGAGGAAGCGGTTGACGCCGGGCTTCACGAGGAGGGCGACGCGGGAGTCGCGCTTGTCGCTCTGAAGCTCATACCCGATCTTCGCGCCGAGCTTGCGGCTGAAGTCCAGCACGTCCTCGTGGGAGGGCATATTGTTGATGGTCATGCGCTCGCGGCTGTACCCGACGAACACGTAGCCCTTGGACTCGACGAACTGGGTGTCGATGCGCTCGTCGAGCTTCGCGTACTGGTCGATGTGGCCCTTGTCCTCCTCCATATTCCACCCTTTCACGAGGGTGTGGCGGCTCACCTTGCGGCAGTCGAGGGAGGGCAGGAGGTCGATGGTCTCCTCGAGCTTGTCCCAGGCGCCGCCGCCGATGGGGACGCAGAGCTTGTTGAAGACCTCCTCGTTGGGGGCGTCCACGCTGATGTAGAGCTGCGTGGGGAGGGGGTCGAGGTTCTTGAGGACGTCCGGCCGGGAGCCGTTCGTGACGAGGAAGGTGGTCATGCCGCGCTTGTGGCAGAGGCGGATGAACTCGCCGAGGTGCGGGTAGAAGGTGGGCTCGCCGTTGAGGGAGATGGCCACGTGCTTGGGCATCTGGGACTCGATCCACTTCTCCTGCTCCACGGTGGGGTGACCCTTGTACCCGGAGAGGAGGCGGCGCTGCTGCTCGAGGGCGCCGTCGAGGACGAGCTGTGGGTCGTCCCAGTCGCTCTGCTTGTTGATGTCGATGTCGAAGCTCTGGCTGCGCCAGCAGTAGAGGCACGTGAAGTTGCAGTAGTCCACGATGGGGGTCATCTGCATGCAGCCGCGGCTCTCGATGCCGTAGAAGTCGCCCTTGTAGCAGTGGCGATCGTTCTTCAGGTCCTCTTTTGTCCAGTGGCAGAGCTTGACGCCCGTGTGGTTGCCCACGACGCCGTAGCCCTGCTTTTCGAGGACACGCCGCAGCTCCTCGCGCATAGCGCGCGAGTAGTTTGGGGCCGGACATAAACCTTCGCCACCTGGGCGGCCCCGCGTGCCTCGGGACGTCACTTTCCTGCGTTGTAAAGTGAACTTGACAAGACGTAAGATAACTTTATGGCGGGTCCGGCCTTGCAGCCTACTCGTCGCGTGCGCCGCCCCCCGGGAGCGCGCCCGCCAATTGGGAGACTGACCCATGAACACCAAGCTTGTTGCCGCCCTCGCGGCTGCCGCCCTCCTCGCCATCCCCGCCGCCGTCGGCGCGGGCAACCTCGTCACCGTCACCCTCACCGTGGACGGCACCCAGGCCGTCGTGAACGGCCAGGCCCCCTACACGAAGACCTGCGATCTCCAGGTCCCCGCCGGCGCCGACGGCGGCGTCGTCCTCACCACCGCCGTCGCCGAGGGCTGCCTTGACTCTTGGCAGTACGAGGAGTCCTCCTTCGGCCGCTTCCTCACCTGCATCGACGGCACCTGCGGCGGCCCCCTTGAACCCACCTACACGCTCTACACCTACTGGAGCATGAGCCTCGACGGTGAAGCCACGCCTTATGGCATCGACGACTACAAGGCCACCGACGGCGACGCCCTCGGCTTCACCTACACCACCGAGACCTGGCTCATCTACCTCCTCCCCTGAGGTACCATCATGGCCCGCTGCGGAGCCTCCCGACCCCTCGTCGCGCTCCTTGCAGCGGGCACGCTCCTCACCCTTCTTCTCACACCGGCGCCCCCCGTGGCCGCCGAAACCGCGGACCACCCCGTGGAGCGCATCCTCAACTTCCTGAAGACCACCCAGCGCGCGGACGGTCGCTGGGTTCCCGCGGCGCAGTGGGAGGCCGTAGTGGCCGTCGCCGCGCTCGGCGAGGACCCGGCCAACGTGCGGAGAGGCCCTGAAGCGCCCTCGGCCCTCGACGCGCTCGCCGCGGGCCGCGCGGCCTACACGAAAACGATCGATTGGGAGGGGGCGATCCTCGCCATCGTCGCCGCAGGCAAGGACCCCCACAACTTCGACGGGGTGGACTACGTCGCGAAGGTCCGCGGCGGTTTCGCCCAGGGCCAGTTCGGCGACGTCACCTGGGTCAACGACGACATGTGGGCCATCCTGAGCCTCCGGAGCGCGGGCGTCCCCGTGGACGACACCCAGCTGCAGGCCGCGAAGACCATGGTGGTCGCGAACCAGAACCTGGACGGGGGATGGCCCTCGAACGGCGGCCTCAAGGGAGGCGCGAGCGGCACCGACCTCACCGGCATCGCGGTCGCCGCGCTCCGCGCGATGGACGTCCCCGCGGACGACGCCGCCATCCAGGCCGGGCTCGCCTACCTCCGCACGCAGCAGCATGAGAGCGGCGCCTTCCTGTTCAGCGGGAAACCCAACCCGCAGGCAACGGCCTACGCGCTCCACGGCATCCTCGCCGCCGGGGAGAACCCCCGCAGCGCCACCTGGACAAAGCCCGGCGGGAACCCCCTCTCCTACTTGTGGAGCCGCCAGGCTGCGGACGGCGGCATCCGGCTCGAAAGCGGCAGCGCGGGGAACACTTGGCCCACGACCCAGGCCGTCCTCCCGCTCCTTGGCATCGCCTTCCCCATCACCGGATTCACGAGCGCGAAGCTCGACCGCGAGGCCATCACAGTCCACGTCGCCGTCCCCGCCCCCCTCCGTCCCGTCCTTGGGAACGGCCAGCCCGTGGCGGACGCGGCCTGGGACTTCGGCGACGGGACCACGGGCCTCGGCGCGGCCGTGAACCACGCTTACGCGGCGGAGGGCCGTTACCCCGTCCGTGCAACCGCTTGGGACACCTCGGGCCGCCTCGGGGTCGCTTGGGGCTGGGTCACGGTGGCGCCACCGCCCGTTGCCGCTCTCAACGTTTCCGTCGCGTCTGTGCACCGCGGCACGGAGGTGCGCTTCGACGCCTCGGGATCCCACGACCCCGCGGGGGGCGCGCTGGAGTACCGTTTCGAGTTCGGTGACGGCACGGTCCGCGAGTGGAGTCCCGTGCCCACCGCGACGCACGCCTACGCCACGCCGGGCCTCCACCTCGCGCGTCTCACCGTGCGCGCCACGGACGGCGCCGAGGCCTCCGCGACCACAGAGGTGCGTGTCGTGAACCGGGCGCCGAGCCTCACTCTCTCGGGGCCCGCCACCGCGGACCGCGTGGTCCCCATCAGCGTAGCTGCCGCCGCCGTGGACCCTGACGGGGACCCGCTCCGGATCGAGTGGTTCGTGGACGGAGCCCCTGTGGACTCGGACGCCCTCCTCACCTGGACGTTCCAACACCTGGGGGACCACCAGGTCGCCGCCGTCGCCACCGATCCCTTTGGCGCCACGGCGCGGAGCGAGCTCCGCCTCCGCGTGGCCAACGCGTTCCCCACCCTCCGCGTCGTCGGGACGGACCCTGCGATTCCCCTGGTGAACGAGACCGTCACGGTCAGGGCAGCGGCGGTGGATGCCGACGGCCCCGAGCCCCGCATCACCTGGCACCTTGGCGACGCCCTGCTCGGTGAAGGCGCCACGCTCCTTTGGCAACCGCGCGAAGCAAAGACCTACACGCTTCGCGTCGAGGCGGTGGACGCCGACGGCGCCCGCGCGCAAGCCACCTGGAGCGTGGTGGTGCGCGCCCAACCCGCGCCCCAAGCGGCGGGAACTCCGGAAGCCGCGCCCGGGTCGGAGCCGCCGGTCGAACCGAAGCCCGTCCCGGTACCGGAGCCCGCCACCCAGGCGCCGCCGCGCGTGCCTCCCGCGCTCGTCCTCACGGCAAGCGCGCTCCAGGTGGAGGCCGGGAACCCGGTCCGCTTCACGGCGGAGGCGGTCTCCGTGAACGGCTCGGCGCTCACGATTTCCCCCGCCCCCGTGTTCGAGCAGACCTTCACGACGCCAGGCGTCCACCTGGTGAACGCCACAGCGACCGACCCCTGGGGGCTCGAGAGCCAGGCGAGCCTCCTCATTGAGGTTCTTCCCGCGGCCCCACGCGAGGAGCCCCCCGCAACGCCCCTACCTAACTTGCCGGCCGCAGAGGCTGCGCCCGCTCCGCAGAACCGCAGCAGCCCGCTCCCTGCGGCGCAAACGGCGCTCGTGGAGTCGCCCCGCGACGTTCCCGTCCCCTTCGTCGTGGCCTTCGTGGCCGTTGTCGTTGCGGCCCTAACCCGTCGCCGCTGAAGCCGGGGTCCGTTGGCGAAGGTACCCCGCCTGCCGCAGCGCCCGGAGCACGGGGTAGGCGCCCACCGCGAAGAGGGCTGCGTTCACGACGGCAGGGATGGCGTTGAACAGGAGGCCCTGCCCCACGAGCAGGCCGAGGTAGCCAGGGGCCCAGATGCCCGTGGGAAGGTAGGAGAAGAGGAGGTACTGGGTCGTGTCCGTCGCAACGCTGAACAGGAGGGTGGCCGTGAAGCCCGTGAAGGCAGCAAGGCCCGCAGCGAAAACGGGCGGCTCGTCCTTGAGTTGACCGAAGTTCACGACGCGGCCGAGGAGGCCCCCCGCGGCGCCGAGGAGCGCCATGGCGGGGCTGTTCACGAGGAGAACGGGGTGGAGGCCCGTGAGCAGGAAGTTCGTGATGAGCATCGCGAGGAGCCCGACGAGGGCCCCGAAGCGGACGCCGTACCCGACCCCCGCGAGGAACACCACGAGGTAGGTGAGCGCGACGTTGGGCGCCCACAGGAAGGCCATGCGCCCGACCACCGCGAGCGCGGTGAAGGCGACGAGGAGGCCAAGGCCCGCGGCGCGCGTCACGCCAACCACCCCCACGGGCGCAACAGGAGGACGACAGGGAGCGCCACGGCAGCGAGCGCCACCAGCGTGTCCGCAACCGTCCAGGGGAGCCGCTCGTACGGGGTGCGGCCCTGCCTGGGATCGTAGCCGCTCACCTGCAGCGCCTCCTGGAACAGGTGGCCCCGCCGCACGGTGCGGACCACGAGCGGAGCCGCGAGGGGCGCGGCCGCAACCGCTCCGCGAAGGGCCCCCGTGGGGATGGCGCGGCCGCGCAGGCGCTGCGTGTCCACGAGGGTGCGGAGGTCATTTTGCACGTGGGGGAGGAAGCGGAGCGTGCTCGCCCACACGAGCGCGAGCCGGGGGAAGCGCCGCAGCGCCGCGAGAACGTCCCGGGGCGGCGTCGTGGCCTGGTACGCGAGGGCGGCGAGGAGCGCGAGGAGCACGCGGCAGGTGACGGCGGCGCCCTCAAGCAGGCCTTCGTGAGTGATCCGGAAGGGGCCTGCGCTCGCGAGCACGTGGGTGCCCGGCCACACGAGGCCAAGGAGAAGCAGGTTGAGGCCCGCGAAAGGCACGCTCCAGAGAAGCATGCGGCGCGTGCCGGCGCCGCCCCGGAAGGCTGCAAACCCCGCCGCGGCGGCGGCCACCGCGAGAAGCGCGGGCAACGGAAGGAGGAGCGTAACCGCCAGGAACCCGGCGAGGAGGAGGGCCTTGCTTCCGGGGTGGAGCCTCACGGCGCCACCGCCAGGAGGAGGGGTTCGGTGCGGAGCGCGCCGCCATGGAGCCCGTGGACCTGGTCGGCGAGGGCCGCGAAGGTCGTGTCGTGGGTCGCCGCGAGCACGAGACAGCCCTTGCGGGCAAGTCCCTGAAGGAGCTCCGCGAGGGCGTGGCGCCCCGCGGCGTCGAGGTGGAGGGTGGGCTCATCAAGCAGGACGACGGCGGGGTCGTGCGCGAGAGCCGCGGCGAGCGCGACGCGCTGCCGCTCCCCGCCGCTGAGGGAGAGCGGGTGGCGGTCGAGGAAGGGCGTGAGGCCGAAGCGCTCGAAGAAGGCGGCGTCCGGGGTGGGCAGCCCCAACAGGCGCGGCGTCAAGTCCACCTCTTCTCGCACGGTGGGCTCGGTGAGGAAGTCCTCGGCCCCTTGGGGAAGGTAGCCCACGTGGGGCGCGAGGGCCGCGGGGCCCTCGGAGACGGCGATGCCGGCCGTCTCGATGGTGCCGCGTGTCGGAGGAAGGAGGCCTGCGAGGGCGCGGAGCACCGTCGTCTTACCGCTGCCGTTCTCCCCGAGGAGCGCGTGGAACCCTGCGGGGAAGGAGAGGGACGCCGCTTCGAGGATGGGGCGCGCGCCAGGCGCAGGTGCGAGGTGAGCGTCCACGAGGCACACGAGGGGCGGTCCTTGCAGGGGGCGGCGCGGGGCGCCGGCGCGTTGGGGACGTGGGGCCGCGCTCGCTTCGGTGATGCGCCCCTCGTGGAGGCAAACCACGCGGTCGAGGAGGGGAGTGAGGGGCGCGGGGTCGTGCTCCGTGAGCAGGAGGGTGGCTTCTCCGCGGAGGGAGCGGAGCGCGTCCAAGAGGCCCTCGCGGGAGGGCGCATCGAGGCTCGCGAGCGGCTCATCCAACAGGAGGACCTGGGGCGCCGTGGCCCATTGCTGGGCGAGGACGGCGCGTTTGGCCTCGCCGCCCGAGAGGGTGGCGGAGTCGCGGCGCGCGTGCCGCGTGAGCCCGAAGCGGGCGAGGGCCGCCCCCGCCCGCGTGAGCCCCTCCGTGCGGGGGATGCGGAGGTTCTCCAGCTTGAAGCGGGCCTCCTCCTCCACCGTGAAGCCGAGAAGCTGGTGCTCCGCGTGCTGGAGGAGCGTGCCCGTGACGCGGGCGGCCTCCACGGGGTTGCGGAGGGGGTCGAGGCCGCGGACGCGAAGGCTTCCCTGCACTTCCGCGTTCGGGGGCAGGAGCCCCGCGAGGGCGCGCAGAAGCGTGCTCTTGCCGCTGCCGTTCGCGCCCGTGAGGAGCACCGCCTCACCTTCGGCCACCTGCAGCGTGACGCCGTCGAGGAGGCGGCGACCGTTCACGGTCACGGTGAAGTCGCGGACGTCGAGGGCCGGGCCGGTCACGGTCGCGCCTCGAGAAGCGGGGGTTCGAGCAGCTCGTAACGCACTGGGCTTAGGGTGGCCTCGTTGGCGCCGTCCACGTCGCGGAGGGCCTCGGGGAGGAGGTCGCGCGTCACGAGGAGGAGGACGTCCAGGCCGACGGCGGCGGCGGTGTGGGCCGCGCGCGCGGCCGTGAACTCCAGGTGGAGGGGGAGGTTTGCGCGGCGCGCGAGAAGCTTCGCGCTCGTGCCGTAAGCGCCCACGCGGTCGAAGCGCACGCCGCGCGCTTCGAGAAACCGCGGGAGGGCGGCCACGTCCACGGCGCGGCTGCCACCCTCGTGGGCGCTCGGGACCTTGAGCATCCAGATGGTTCCCGGTTTCAGGTCCACGACACCGTCGAGATCCGTGACCGCCACCTCCTCGCCGGGGGAGGCGTCCGCGAGGGCGCGGCCGCGGCTTCCGGAGGCGGCGCGGGGGCGCGCGACGAGGTCGCCGTCCTCCATGAAGAGGCCCACGGGGTCGCCCCCGCGGATGGGGGCCCCGGCGAGGGCGCTCGCGACGCGGATGATGTTCACGTCGTGGAGGGCCTCGTCCACCTCGCGGCGGAGGTCCTGGAAGCCCTGCTGGAGAAAGGCGATGCCCGCGGGCGTGAGCACGTAGCGGTCCCCCGACAGCTCGAGGAGCCCCTCGCGGGCGAGGTCGCGCACGTAGTTCGAGACGGCCTGCACCGTCACGTCGAGGGCTTCCGCGATGGGGCGGAGCGTGGAGCGGGGCGCGCAGTGGAACTCCCGCAGGATGAGGAGCTTGGTGACGGTGGCCTTCTCCCGCAGGGTGTTCGTGCGCTTCACGGCCCGCGAGACGGGCGGGAAGGCATAAGCGTTCCCGGGAACCCTTTTAAGCGCGTCAAGGCTCTTGGACGCCCGTCAAGAGGGGTTGAAGTGCCGGCGGGGAAGGTGGCGGTGGGGGTCGGGCTGCTCGCCGTGGTCGCCCTCGCCGCCGCGGGCCTCGTGGCCCTCGACGCGGCGCTTCTTGCTGCGGAGAAGGCGGACCGGAACGCTCCCGGGGACGTTCGCGTCACGGTCCTCCTCCCCGACGGTCGTCCCCTGTTCAACGCGACCGTCCCCTCCGAGAACGGGACGGCCCTCTCCGTGCTGCTCTCCGCTGCGGCAGCGGGCGGCTTCGAGGTGGTCGTGGACAATCAATCCCTGGGCGCTTACGTGCGCGCCATCGCTGGCCATGAGGCCTCGGGGGCCGAGGGCTGGAAATACTACGTCCAGCACGCGGGCGTCTGGGAGGGGGGCGACCGCACGAGCGCCGACTACCCGGTGGGGCGCGGAGACTGGGTCCTGTGGCGGTGGGGCGGCCTCGAGGACGAGGGCCCCTGGACCGCTCCGCCTACAGGGTGAACGGCCCCTTCGTTGCATCGCTGCTTCGCTGCTTCGCATCACGCGGGATGACGAGGGAAGTATAATTTCATAATTATACGCTGCTCGCCCGGCAGGCCCGACCGCGCCCGCCCCCGGAAGGCCGATCCGGGAACCCTTAAGTAACGGGCGGGGAGAGAGTTCACGGAAGGAGGCCCTCTCGTGGTCAAGCGCGTCACCGCCTGGAAGATGGGCGTCGGAGCCTTCCTCGGCCTGCTCCTCTTCGGCGTGATCGGCGGCCTCCTGTTTCTCCAGATGCTCGTGGCCCAAACGAGCCTGCTCCACCAGGAGCCCGACGACCTCACCAACCCCCGCCTCCTCATCGACGCGGGCGGCGGGCACGAGTGGTTCAACGACACCCTCCCCTCCACGAGGTACACGGCCCTTACCGCCCTCATGTACGCGCAAGAAAAAGACGGGCTCAAGGTGAGCGCCCGCTCCGCCGCCGAAGGGGACATCGTGGAGGCCATCAACGGCCGCGGCGACCGCGGCACGGAAGGCCCCCGGTGGCAGTTCTGGGTCCACCGGGACGGCAACTGGACCTTCGGGGGACGCACGGGCGCGCAGCTTGCCTCGCTGCACCCCGGCGACGTCCTCGTGTGGAGCTACGCGACCGCGCCCGCCGACCCCGCCGCGGGACCGGCAGGCTACGGGTGGGTCGCGAACCGCACCCTGGTTACTGCTTCACGATCTTGACCGACTTGATGATCACGTCGGTCTTCGGCTTGTCCGCCGCGTTCGTGGGGGTGCGCGCAATCTGGTCCACGACGTCCTTGCCCTGGATCGTCTGGCCGAAGACGGCGTAGTTCTTGTCGAGGCCGGGCTGGGGGCCGTGGCAGATGTAGAACTGGCTCGTGGCGCTGTTGGGGTCCATGGTGCGCGCGTAGCAGAGGGCGCCGTCCCAGTGCTGGAGGGCGGGGCTGATCTCGAGCTTGATGGGCGCGGCGAGGGCCTTCTTCTGGGAGCCCTGCGGCGTCATGCCGCCGCCCTGGATCATGAAGCCCTTGATGATGCGGTGGAAGATGAGGCCCTCGTAGAAGCCGGCCTCGGCGTACTTGATGAAGTTCTGGGTGCTGATGGGCGCCTCCTTCTCGAAGAGCTCGCAGGTGATGGTGCCCATGCTGGTCTCGATGACGGCGAGGCGGTTGGCGGGGTTGTGGGGCGGCTGAGGCATCAGCCCCTGAACCCGGGAGGCTTCCTTGAGGGTTTCGGGACCCCGAGCGGGGTGGCTGGCGGGAAAGCGGAGGCCACCACGCAAACCTACAAAGACAACCTCCCGCTACCTGCCCCTGATGACGGCGCGCGTCCAGGACGAGGCGGAGGGCCCCTACCCCCGCCGCCACGACCCGGAAAGCGACAGGCTCGAACTGCGCGTCTACCAGGCCCTCACCGTGGCCGGGGGCCTCTTCCCGCTCTTCGGGGGCGTTTACGGCCTCATGACCTTCACCGAGGCCTCCGCCGGGGAGCCCCTCGCGGCCGTCGCGATCGGCTGGTTCACCCTCTGCCTCGGCATCTTCGGGTCCCTGCTCACCCTGTACTCGGGCCTCCGCCTCCCCCACGATGTCGAGGTGTCGCGCCACATGATGCTCGCGGGCGCCTTCCTCGCCCCCGCCGCGCCCGCCGTGGGGTTCGTCGCCACCGCCTTCGTGGTGGCCTTCCACTCCTGGTTCGGGCTCGTGTTCCTCCCCGCCGCGGGCGGGGGCGTCCTCGGCGCCCTCCCGGTGCTGCTCGCCTTCGTGGGATCGAGGCATCTCACGCCGCGGAAGACGGGCCTCGCGTGAGGGCCTGCGGAAGCGTTATCGCGTGGGGGGCGGTTCGTCGGAGGATGACCTCGGCGGCGTCCCATGCCCGGCAGCCTGGAGCGAGGCGCGTCGTGGCCCTGAAGGTCCTCGGCGTCCTCATCGTCCTCGGCCATGCCGTTGGCACTTTCACGCTCCTCCTCGTCTTGGAGGAGCTTCTTCCCCACTCGGCCGACCGGCCCGGGCTGTGGGGCGGGCTTCTCCTCGCCCTCTTCTCCGCCCTCCTCGCGGGGGCCCTCGGAGCCCGGGCCACCTACCGCCTCGACCACACGCCCCGTCGTGCCGCCTTCCACATTGCTGGCGGAGCCGCCCTCGCCGCGGGAGGCTTCCTAATCGGCATCGAGATCGCAGCAAGGGCCGCGGGTCCCATGAGCTGGCTCGGGATCATGCTCATCATGCCCGCCATCGCGGTCGGTGCCGCGCTCGCCCTTGCTCTGCCGACGGCGGTCATCGGCTGGACGCTTCCAGCGTCCCCCGATTCCCCCTCTGCGGCCGCCGCGCCCGAAGGCGGCGACCCGGGCCGTTGAAACTACCCGAAGAGGAGGGCCGCCACCGTGGCCCCCGTGAGGAGCCAGGTGAGAACCTCGGTCCACGCGCCGGCTCCAAAGCCCATGACGAGGAGCGCCGCGGCCCCGTAGGGCAGGAGGGCGAGGCGGGTCCCGCGGAACGAGAGCGTGAGCCCCACCCCGGCGAGCGCAAGGGCCATCATGATCTTCACGACGGACCACCACGCTAGGGTGTCGCCC
>DATMKA010000080.1:0-2524 GCA_035553595.1 Thermoplasmatota archaeon
GCCCCAGCCCCCCACCGAGCCTGAACCAGTCCCCACCGGGGAGCCGGTTGGGCCCGCCACAGGCACCCCCGAGCCCGCGGCCCCGAGCGGGCCTCCTGGGTACGACACCCACGAGATCACGAGCTGGAGCCCCCGCACCAGCCTGGACCACCTTGCCGTGAGCCTTGGCGCCTTCGTGCGCAAGAACTGGGCTTGGGTCGCCGTGGCCTATCTCGCCTTTGCCGCGGGCTCCCTCGGCCTTGCGATTCTTGCGACCTTCGCCGCGAACGGGGATCTCCTCGGCCCCTTCATCCTCATGATCACCATCTCCCTCCTTCCCTTCCTGATCCTCCTCATCGCGGTTCGCCGCATGGAGCGCGCCTCGAAGGAACCGGTGAAGGTGATCTTCGCCACCTTCCTGCTGGGCGCCATCCTCGCCGAGATCGCCCGCGCCACCAACATCGCCTTCGAAGGCCCCTTCCAGATCCTGGGCGCAGGACTGGGCACCGCCGCCTTCTTCTTCCTCGTCGTGGGGCCCGTGGAGGAGTTCAGCAAATGGGCCGCCGTCCGCTTCTACGCCTACGAGCGCCCCGAGTTCGACGAGGTGCTCGACGGTGCCGTCTACGGCATCGCCGCCGGCGCAGGCTTTGCCTGGTGGGAAAACTGGACCTACATCAGCAACACCATGATTCAGACCCTGCAGGAGGGCATCACCGAGGCAGGAAACCTCGAGGGCGCGCTCACGACCACCGTCCTCGACGAGGCCATCGGCGCGGGCTGGGCCGTCGTCATCGTCCGCGGCATCGGGTTCCTGGGCCACCCCATCTGGGCCGGCATCAGCGGGTACTACCTGGGGCTAGCGAAGTTCAACCCTGAGCACCGCGCGAGCCTCATCGCGAAGGGGCTCCTCATCCCCGTGGTGCTCCACGCGAGCTTCAACTCGCTCCTCCTGCTCCCGGGCATGGTCCTTGCCGGGGCCGAGGACGACCCGAACGCGCAAGCGGCGGCCGGCAGCATCGCGCTCCTCGTCTTCCTCATCGACTTCGTCGTCATCATCGCCACCACCGTCTGGCTCTTTCGGAAGATGAAGAAGAACAACCGGTACCTTCGCGCCAAGCGCCTCTGGGAGGCCCAAGCTGTCGCCACCGCCACGGCTCCCACCCACCTTGCGGGCGCCGTGGACATGCACCCGGCCGCCGACCTCCCGACGGGGGCGCCCTCGCCCGTCTCCCTGGGCGCTCCCCCGCAAGGGTTGCGAGAGGCCGTGCTCCACCGCCTCGCGCAAGCCCGGGAGCACGTTACGGTCATTGGGAGGCGCGCCCGCGACGAGGGGCGCGCGGAGTGGTACGCGTGGGCCCGCGAATCCTGGGAGTACCTGAACCGGGCCGAAGCGCACCTCCGCGCCACGCGGGACGAGGGCGACATGCGCCGCATCGAGGCGCAGCTCGCAGCCCAAATCCTCGCCGTCCGCTACCCTCCCCCGCCTCCTTGATCGCCACACAGGACGCGGCGGGGGTGGCGCCTGCCGACACGCCATATGTTTATGGTGCGGGTTACTGTTGGCGCCCGGATGACAGCCACGCCGCTGCCCCCGCCCGCCGGTGGCGCCGCCGCGCCCCCGCACGGCCAGCCGGTCTACCAAGCCCTCGACAGCCACGAGATCACGACCTGGAGCCCCCGCACCGGGTTCGACCGCTTCTCGGCCACCCTCGCCGAGTTCGTGAAGGCCCACTGGCTCAAGCTCCTCGTGGCCTACATGGGCATCGCCGTTCTCGCCATCAGCAGCAACATGCTGACGGACGTGGTGAACGCCGGCATCGGCGGCACCTTCCTCGCGATGACGATGGTCTCGCTCATCCCCTTCTTGCTCGTCATGGGCTTCGTGTACGTGTACGACCGCACGAGCAAGGAGCCGCTGCCCACCCTTGTTCTCACCTTCGTGCTCGGTGCCCTCCTTGCGGAGATCAGCCGCGCCGTGAACTCGAGCTTCGGTGACGCCTTCGGCTTCTTCGGCCCCGTCTTCGGCGGCATCCTCGCCATGTTCCTCGTGACGGGCCCCATCGAGGAGGTCAGCAAGTGGCTCTCCGTCCGCGTCCACGCCTACAACCTCCCGAGCTTCGACGACGTCATCGACGGCGCCATCTACGGCATCGCCGCCGGCGCGGGCTTTGCCTGGTGGGAGAACTGGAGCTACATCTACCAGGGCGTCCTCAACGGCGCCAACGCCACCGGCACCCTGGAGGGCGCCATCGCGGGCGGCTGGGGCATCGTCCTCATCCGCGGCATCGGCTTCCTCGCCCACCCCGTGTGGGCCGGCATCAGCGGCTACTACCTCGCGCTTGCCAAGTTCAACCCCGAGCACCGCAACGCGCTCATCGCGAAGGGCCTCCTCATCCCAGCCCTCATGCACGGCGCCTCCAACAGCTACCTCACCGTCGTGGACGCGCTCGGCGTGGGCGAAGGCGCCTTCTGGGCCCTCCTCATCGTGGACTACCTCTTCATCTTCGGTTGCGCTGCCTTCCTCTTTAACAAGATGAAGAAGAAC
>DATMKA010000081.1:0-13321 GCA_035553595.1 Thermoplasmatota archaeon
GGGGTTTCACGGTGCCGTTGTCCAGCGGGGGCAGGTGCCCGCTGTGATCGTCCGGGGCCGCGTGGTGGTCGCCGTGGCCGTGGGGTGCGACGCTGAGGACGGAGCCGAAGCCCAAGGGGTCGACGCCGAGGCCGGGGAGCACCACGAAGGAGCCCACGAAGGCCGCGACGACGATGGCGGTCCCGAGCGCGATCGTGCCCCCGGTGAGCCTCATACGTTGCCGCCTCCGTGGCTCATGAAGAGCACCTGCACCGTGCCGAGGAGAACGAAGAACAGCACGAGCTGCCCCACGAGGACGAGACGGAACTCCCGGGGCGAATCGCTGGAGGCCGCGCGGGCCTCTACGAGGCGGGGAACGAGCCGCCACGAGACGTACCCGAGGTAGACGGCCACGAGCGTCGCGAGAGCGATCTTCACAGTGAGCACAACGCCGTAGGGCGTGGTGAAGAAGTGCTCGGGGGCGAGGCCCATGCGGAACACGCGGGCGAAGCCAGTGAGGAACAGGAGCCCGATGCTCACCCACGCAACCGCCGTGTACCGGGGGGCGAGGAGGCTCGCCACCTCGCCCTCCTTGGGCTGGCGGTGGAGGAGCACGACCACGAGGAGGGTGCCGCCGATGAGGGCGAGGGCCGCGACGCCGTGGAGGAGCACGAGGCTCATCGCGAGAAGGTTCCCGAGGGCGGCGAGGGTGCTGTTGCCGCCTGCCACCTGCACGGTGAAGTAGGCGGCGGTGTCCACGCTGTTGCGCGTGAACCCGATGTAGAGGCGGAGGTCGCCGCCCTTGCCGAAGCCGGAGGGCAGCTCGAAGCGGTACTCGCCGGGAGCTACCTCCTCGCTCGTGTGCGTGTGGGTGACGCCGTCGTCCACCTCCAGGTGGAGGAAGAGGCCCGACACCGGCTGGTCCTGCTGGTGCACCGTCACCTCAAGGAGGGTGGGCTCGCCCGCCCGCGGCACCTCGGGCGTCACCGTGAGGTAGACGTCATACCCGTTGGCTTGGGTGTGGTGCCCATGGTGGGCCGAGGCCGCCGCGAGGGGCATGGCGGCGAGGAGGAGGGCGAGTGCGAGTAGGAGGAGCGCGGCCCTGGAGCGCGTCACTCATCCCTCTCACGGCGGGCGATGAGGGCGGTGGCCGCGACGAGGGCGAGGCCGGCCCCGAGGAGTCCGGGCGCGGGGAGGAAGCTCTTCTCCTCGATGGTGAGCGTGAACTCGGCCTTGGCCTCCTTGCCGGTGGAGGACTTGCAGGCGGCGGCATCGTTGGGCTCGAAGAACACCTTCACCTTGCGGTTGCCCGCCGTGGGGAAGGTCTCCGAGACCTCCACGAGGTCCTTGGTCTTCGTGAACTCGCGGTCCACGAGCTTGCTCTCGCCTTCGGTGACCTCGACGCGGAGGCTGCCGTTGGCGTCCTTGCCATCGTCCTGGCAGGCCACGGAGAACACCAGCTTCGTGCTGCTCTCGGCGGTGGGTTCCGCGGGCTCGGTCTTGAAGAAGATCTTGTAGCCCTGGTCGACCTTCGTCTGGCCCGTGCTGAGGTGGGCCGCCGCGACGGGCGCAAGGAGGACCGGGATCAGAAACCCGGCCGCCAGCAGGAGGGGGAACACGGCACGGTTCTTTACCAAGATTGAAACACCCACCCGTTCACCTGTGGGCGTGGTTAAAAGGTTTATTGTTCCGCGCGGGCCCCGGGGGCGCGGTAGGCCTGCAGGTGCGGCCACAGGTGGCGCATGTCGGGGTCGCGGACGGTGGCGTTGGCGGCGGCCACCACCTCCTCGTCGAGGGGCATGAAGGCCGCGGCGAACCCGCATTGCTTGAACATGGGAATGTCGAACTTGGTGTTTCCAACGGCGGCGACGCGGGCGGGGTTCACGCCGAGCTGCTTCAGCGCCTCCGCCGTCGCGAGGCCCTTGTCGTTGATTTTCACGAGACAGTACCCGTCTCCCGTGAGGAGGCCCTCCTCGGTGAGGTGGATGCCGTTCGCCACGTAGCGTTGGATTCCCGTGAGCTCGCACACGCGGCGCGCGAGGATGTCGAGGCCGCCGCTCATGATCATGGTGCTGACGCCGTGCTCGTGAAGGCGCTTCACGAGGTCCGTGACCCCGGGGAAGGGGTGGGTGTTGTGGAAGACGCGCTCGATGTCGCTCACGTGGAGCTTGCGCCCGTTGCCCACCCAGAGGGCGATGTCGCTGCGGATGAACTCGAGGTCGTCGATCTCGTTGCGGCAGTAGGCTTCCCAGTTCTTGTGGTTGCTCACGCCAAAGTGCGCGTGCACCATCTCCCAGGAGCTGCCCTCCACGAGGGTGCCGTCCATGTCGAAGACCACGAGGTCAAGGTCCAAGTTGTGGGGGCGGCGGATTCCCGGCTTGTGGGGCGGGTGGACCTCCACCATGCGGAAGAGGCCGTGGGAGAGGGGTGTGGCCCGCTCGGGTCCGCGCTCGTGATGCATGGGTCGGGGAAAACAGGGGCGGGATAAGAGCCTTTTCGGCTCGCTCCCGCAAGGTCAGGCGTTCGCGGCTTCGGGGGAGGCTTCGGGAGGAGCTTCGCGGCCGAGGGAGCGGGCAAGGACCACGGCGACGACGTGGCTGCAGAGGGCACCGTACACGGCTCCCTTGAGGCTGCCCCAGAGGCAGGTGCAGTTGAAGGTGTTGTCCCGCATCAGGCGGACGTGGTGGACGCCGCTGTCGCCGGTGACGGCGAAGTAGGCGGCCCGGTCGGTTTCAGCGTCAAGAGCCACCTTCCCCTCATCGCAGAGGCGGCGGCCCTTCTCGTAGATCTCCTGGATCATGGATGGGCCTCCCTCAACCCCCATCCTTATTAAGCCTGTTGATGGGGTTTCCGAGGGCCCCACAACAGGAAAAACCGCCTCGACGCCCCCTGTCTCGGGAGGGTTGGGTTATTGGCGGCCGAGGACGCGGGCGAGGAAGGCCCGCGTCCGCTCCTCGCGGGGGTTCACGAGCACCTGGTCCGGGGGCCCAATTTCCACTAGCTTTCCGGCGTCCATGAAGGCGACGCAGTCGGCAACTTCGCGCGCGAAACCCATCTCGTGGGTGACCACGATCATGGTCATGCCGGCCTCGGCGAGCTGGCGCATCACCTTCAGCACCTCTCCCGTGAGCTCGGGGTCGAGGGCGCTCGTGGGCTCGTCGAACAGGATGGCGCGGGGCTGCATGGCAAGGGCGCGGGCGATGGCCACGCGCTGCTGCTGGCCTCCCGAGAGTTGGCCCGGGTAGGCGTCGGCCTTCTGCTGAAGACCCACCTGCTGGAGCACGTCCATGGCGCGCCGTTCCGCCTCCTCCGCGGGCACCTTCAGCACCTCGCGCAGCGGCAGCGTGATGTTGCGGCGGACCGTGAGGTGCGGGAAGAGGTTGAAGGCCTGGAACACGGTGACGAACCGTTCGCGGAGCTCGCTGAGGGTCTTCGCGTCGGCCGTCGTCACCTCCGTCCCTTCGAGGCGGACGCTGCCGCGGGTGGGCTCCGTGAGGCGCGTGAGGCACCGCAGGAGGGTGCTCTTGCCGCAGCCGGAGGGGCCGATGATGCAGAGCACCTCGCCCGCGTCCACGGTGAGGTCGATGCCCTTCAGCACCTCGTTGCGCCCGAAGGCCTTGTGGAGATCCTTCACCTCGATAAGGGGCGCCATCAGACGAGCCCTCCGGGCGCCTCGATGCCGAGGCCGGGGATGCGGTAGCGCTTCTCGAGGTGGGCGATGATGCGCGAGAGCGTGAAGGTGAGGACGAGGTACACGAGGGCCACGCCCACGTAGATCTCCAGGATGTCCTGGGTGCGGGAGATGATGAAGCGGCCCGACCCGAGAAGCTCGGGCGGCGTCATGCCGATGGCCACCACGAGCGACGTGTCCTTGATGAGGACGATGAACTCGTTCGTGAGCGGGGGCAGGATGAGGCGGAAGGCCTGGGGCACGATCACGAAGCGCATGGCCTGGCGGTAGGTCATGCCCATGCCGAGGGCCGCCTCCATCTGGCCCGAGGGGATGGCCTGGATGCCGGCGCGAATGATCTCAGCCTGGTAGGCGCTCGTGTTGATGACGAAGGCGAAGAGCCCGGCCTCGAAGGCATCCCACTCGAACCCGAAGGTGTCGTTCACGTAGGGTCGCACGATGAGGAAAGAGATCAGGACCTGGACGAGGAGGGGGGTACCGCGGATGACGGTGACGTAGACGGCGGCAGGCCACGAGAACACCTTGAAGTGACTCACGCGGGCAAGGCCCCACAGGATGCCAAGAGGAAGGCCCAGGAGGATGGAGAGGGCGGCAAGCTGCAGGGTGATGAGGGCCCCCCGCAGGAGCGTCGGCATGGCGTCCCACAGGGAGTCCCACTCAAAGGCGGGCTGGGCCGCCGCTTCCCCCACCTGCACGGAGCGGCGCGCATCGTCGGTGCGGTTGTTCGCGTCGGTGACGCGGAGGACAATCTCGTACCGGCCCTCCTCCGTGTATTGGTGGGTGGCCTCCTGGCCGGCCTCGATGAAGGTGCCGTCGCCCTCCCAGTCCCACTCGTATTTCACGATGGGGGCGGGACCGCGGCTGCTGGAGGCGTTGGCGACGAACACGGTGTCGAGGCCGCCCGCCGTCGGGTTGACGTTGAACCTCGCGATGGGGTCCTGACCCTGGGCGAGGCCCAGGGAGGACGCCAGGAGGAGCGCCGTCGCGAGGACGGCGACAACGGCGAGGAGGCCCCGACGCATTCAGGCGCCTCAGAGGTCGTACTTCTGGCGGAGGCGGTCGAGGGTGCCGTCGGCGCGGAGCTGGTCGAGGGCGTCGTTCATCTGGTTCACGAGGTCGAGGCGGCCCTTCTTGATGGCAAAGCCGAGGGGCTCGTTCGTGTCGATGTCGAAGGCCACGACCACGCTGGGATTCTCGGAGGCGAAGAACACCTGGGGCGGGCGGTCCATGATGACGGCATCCACCGCGCCCGTCACGAGGGCGTTGGCGGCGGAGGGGTAGTCGTCGAAGCGGTTGACCTGGGCGCCGGAGATGTTGTTCGTGGCGTAGAGGTCCCCGGTGGTGCCGCCCTGGACGGCGATGCGCTTGCCCTGCAGCTGCTGGACGTTCGTGATGCCGGAGTCCTTGCCGACCATCACGCTTTGGTCGACGAGGTAGTAGGGCTCGGTGAACTCGCGGTCGGCCTTGCGCTCGTCGGTGATCGTCATGGAGGAGGCGATGACATCGATGTTGCCGTTGCTGAGCTCCACGGGGAGGGCGTCCCAGCCCACGTTGCGGAACTCCACGGTGTAGTTCATCACGCGAGCGATCTCGCGCATGAGGTCGATGTCGAACCCGGTGAAGGTGCCGTTGCTCTCGTGGTACACCTCCATGGGCGGGAAGGTGGCGTCGGAGCCCACGATGAGCTTCTTGGTGTTGCCGGTGTTCTGGTTCCCGGTCTGGTTCATGCAGCCCGCGAGGGCACCGGTGGCGAGAACGAGGACGAAAAGGACGGAAAGAAGGCGGTTGGGTTGCATGTGGAAAAACCCCAGGCTGGCAGGCGAGCCGTTTTCACGGAGAAAAGGATATCGGCTCCCCTTCCGGTGCAGCCATCAAGCTAGGCGCAAGGGTTTAACGGGGGCAATCGAATGGGCGTGGGTAGGTGTCCCTTTGGCAACCAAGAAGACCGTGAGCTCCACCTCCCTCGAGCGGCACGTTCTCGTCCGTGCGCCCCCCGAGGAAGTCTGGAAGGCCCTCGCCGAGCCCGAGCGGCTCCGCGTCTGGTTCTTCGAGGATGCCGAGCTTGAGCTCATGGAGGGCGGCCACTTCTCCTTCGGTGGCATCGAAGGGAACATTACCGCCACGGTGCTCGAGGCCACGCCCAACGCGCGCCTCCGCCTCGAATTCGGGCCCCCCTGGTTCGGCATCGTGGACATCCTCCTCTCCCCCACCCCCACGGGCACCCGCGTCACCCTGATCCATGACGGCTTCGAGGGGCGCGAGGAGTGGCTCCTCCGTTTCGGCTGGGGCTGGGAAGCCCACCTCAAGAACCTGAAGGCCTTCTCCGAAGGCAAGCCCATCAAGTGAGGCGGGCCACGGCCGAGGCCGGAAGCATCAGGTCCGCCGGCGGGTCCTTCCCGAGGTCCTCCCGGAACCACTCGATGTCGACGGCAAGCCGCGGCGAGTACCGGCGCTCGATGGTGAGCGTGAGGACCACCTGCGACCCGAGGGGGAACTCCTCGCTGCGGGCGCCCTGGATGAGGAAATCGTAACCGTCCACCTGCAGCGTGAGCCCCCGGGAGGAATCCCGCGTCCGGGTCACGCCTCCCGTGAGCTCGACGCGGTCGCCCGGTTGCCAGGTGCGGAACTCAAGGCGGGGCGGGCTCTGACTCGCGTCCACCTCCGCGTCGAGCGTGCCCACAGGCACGCGGTAGGTGCGCGTCTCGGCGGCCGGCACGTCGCCCTCGTCCATCAGGAGGAACAGGCCCACCGTGCCGAGAAGGAGGATGCCGAGGAGGGCAAGGGCGCCCACCACGGCTCCCTTGGGGGCAGCCGCGGGCGCTTCGGAGGCGGGAGCCTGGGAGAGGGCGGGATCCACCAAGACGCGATCCCCGAGGCCTTGGGGCGCGGCATGCTCGGGATAGCACCGGCTGCAGAAGTCGCCCCCGAGGGGCTGGCCGCAGAGGGAGCAGTCGGGCACGCTCCCGGAGTCGGGGGCCGGAACAAAAGGGTTGCGGGGGGTGCGGGGCGTGCCGTCCAACCGTCCGCGGCCCTCACCGCGAGCCCCCCAAACCTTTAAGCAAGACCCGTTGTCATGGGGGCCGGTTTATGACGCGCGCCCTGGTTGCCTCGGACGGGTTCTCGGTAACCTACGGTCCTCGCCGCATTTTCGACAACGCCGCCTTCCAAATCCTGGAGGGCGAGCGGAAGGCCCTCGTGGGGCCCAACGGGTCGGGCAAGTCCACGCTCATCAAGATGATTGTGGGCCAGGCTCGCCCGGACACGGGCGAGGTGGTGCGGGACGGGAACCTGCGCTTCAGCTACCTCACCCAGATTTTCGACTTCCCCCCGGAGGCCACGGTGGGGTCCCTCCTCACGACGAAGCCCGCCCAGGTGGAGAACCTGGAGGCGGAGCTCGCGGCCATCGAGGCCCGCATGGCCGACCCTGCGTTCTACGAGGAGGACGGCTTCGAGGACGTCCTCTCCCATTATGGTGAGCTCCAGCGCGAGGTGCAGTCGCTCTCCAGCAAGATGGATGCGAGCGCCGCCCTCGGCTTTATGCAGGAGCTGGGTCTTGGCGACGTCGAGCTCGACCACAAGATGAGCGCCCTCTCGGGCGGCCAGAAGACCCGCGTGATGCTCGCGAAGGCCCTCGCGAACCACCAGGAGATGGACCTCCTCATCCTCGACGAGCCGAGCAATCACCTGGACATCGAGACGGTGGAGTGGCTCGAAGACTTCCTCACGGAGCGCTACAAGGGGGCCCTCCTCCTTGTGGCCCACGACCAGTACCTCATGGACAACATTGCCCAGAAGATCCTCGAGATCGAGGGCAGCAAGATCTGGGAGTGGGAGGGCAACTTCTCGGCCTACAAGGAGCAACGCCTTGCCTACAACCGGGCTCTCGAGGCGAAGCGCAAGCGCGATGCGGACGAGTTCAAGCGCCAGTGGCAAATCATCGAGGAGATCAAGCGGCGCAACCGCTTCGACCACCAGGCCCGCAGCAAGGCCATCCGCCTGGAGAAGGCAAAGAAGGACATGGACCTCAACAAGGGCGACACGCGCCGCGCCGCCTTCCGCCTCAACATCGAGGCAAGCCACAAGTCGAGCAACGACGTGATGCGGATCAGCGGCCTCACGAAGGTGTTCGACAACGTGCCCATCTTCCAGAAGGCCGAAATGACCGTGGGGAAGGGCGACAAGATCGGCATCATCGGCCCCAACGGCGCCGGTAAGACCACCCTCCTCCGCATGATTGTGGGCCTCGAGAAGCCCAACTTCGGCAGCATCGAGGTGAGCCCCGGCGTGAAGATCGGGTTCTTCGACCAGGAGCACGCGGGGCTCGACCCGAAGCGGACGCTCATCGAGGAGATTCGCAGTATCCGGCCACACCCCCGCATGGGCGAGGAGGAGGCCCGCGGCATCCTCGGCCGCTTCAACTTCAAGGGCGACGACGCGTTCAAGACGAGCGCGAAGCTCTCGGGCGGCGAGAAGGCGCGCCTTGCGCTCGCGAAGTTCCTCATTGGTGAAACGAACCTGCTCGTGCTCGATGAGCCCACGAACCACCTGGACCTCGAAAGCCAGGAGGTCGTGGAGAACGCGCTCAAGGAATACAACGGCAGCCTCCTCGTGGTCTCCCACGACCGCCACTTCCTCGACTCCGTGGTGAACAAGATCGCGGTGGTCCACAGCGGCAAGATCGGCGTGTTCCCCGGCAACTTCAGCGAGGCCCGCACCCTGGACGAGCTGCAGAGGTTCATGGGCATGGAGGTGGCCGAGGCCTACGTGGTCCGGAAGACCTTCCGCGACTACGAGGCCAACAAGCGGTACGGCATCGGCGAGACCGTGAAGATCACGGGCGGCGAGACCCAGACCACGAAGCGCCTGTTCAAGCTCGCCATCGAGCGCGGCTGGCTTGAGAAGGTCGAGAAGAAGGAGTGAGCCCGTGGCCCTCGTGGCCCTCGACTGGGCCTCCTTCCTGCTCCTTGCCGCGGCCTTCGCGGGCCTCCTCTACTGGATGGTGGAGAGCCGCGGCCGCTTCTTTCCCCCCACGCCCCACCGCCACGCCGTCGAGCGTTGGCCCCGCGTGAGCATCATCGTCCCCGCGCGCAACGAGGCGGACGTCATCGAGCGCTGCCTCCGCTCCCTGACCAAGCTCGATTACCCGGACTACGAGGTGCTCGTGGTGGACGGCGGGTCCACGGACGGCACCCGGGAGCTTGCCCGCGCCTTCGGCAAGGTGCGCGTGCTCGAGGAGCCGCCCCTTCCCTCGGGGTGGGTCGGCAAGAGCTGGGCCTGCCACGCGGGCGCCCGGGAGGCCACGGGGGAATACCTCCTGTTCACGGATGCCGACACGGTGCACGCGCCCGAGAGCCTCCGCCTCACCGTGGGCGAGGCCCTCGTGCGGGAGGCCGACCTCTTCACGGGGTACACGCAGCAGGAGCTACCCACCTTCTGGGAGCGCGTCGTGATGCCGCCCATCTTCCTGCTCATCGCGACGGCCGTGGGCGGGGTGAGCCCCCGCAGCATGCGCAACCCGCGCCGCGCCATCGCGAACGGGCAGTACCTTCTCTTCCGCCGCGAGGGCTACGACGCCGTTGGCGGCCACGCGGCCGTGAAGGGCCGGATGGCGGAGGACCTGGCGCTTGCGCGCCTCGTGGCCGCCAGGGGCCTCCGCTCGTGGCCGGTGAGCCTCGTAGGGCTCGTCACGGTGCGGATGTACCGCCGCCCCCGGGAGATGTGGCGCGGGTGGCGGAAGAACACCGCGGAGGGCGCGGTGAGCACTCCGCTGGGCCTCACGGTGCTCACGGCCCTCACCTTCGCGGCAGGGCTTCTCGCGCTCCCGCTCGCGGTGGCCGCGGCCCTCCTGGGCGCTCCACAAGCGGCCACCATGGCCGGGGCCGCCTACGTTCTCATGGCGGCGCGCATCGCCGGGAGCTACGACACCACCACCGGCGTCCCCTCCGCGTACAGCCTGCTCCACCCCCTGAGCTTCCTGTTCTTCGGGACCGTCCTCGCCGCAAGCCTCGGGGACCGTCTCCTGGGGCGCGGGCACGAGTGGAAGGGGCGGCGTTACCGGGTGTCGCAGGAACGTACTTAACGGGCGCTCTCCTACGATTTGCCATATGTCGCAGGGCACCGAGCGCCGCCGGGCCGTCTTCCTGGACAGGGACGGCGTCATCAACCGGCGCGGCCGCTTCGGCGTCGTGCGCGAGTGGGAGGAGTTCGAGTTCCTCCCTGGCGTCCTCGAGTCGCTGACCCGGCTCGCAGCCACGGACTACGCGATCGTGGTGTGCACGAACCAGCCGTGGGTGGGCCTCGGGTACATCCGGCGGCGCAGCCTCGACGAGATCCACGTGCGCATGGTGCGCGCCATCGAGGATGCGGGGGGCCGCATCGACATCGTGGAGGCCGCCGTGCTCGCGCCCTGGTTCACGGATCGGCGGCGCAAGCCCCGTCCCGGCATGCTTGAGGACGCTGCGGAGCGCCTGCTGCTGGGCCCTCAGGGGTCCTGGATGGTGGGGGACAACCGCAAGGACATGGTGGCGGGAAAGCGCTTCGGGTGCGGCACCATTCTCGTGGACCCGCGGCCGCGCACCACGGCCCAGGGCGCCGAGGAGCTTGCGGACTACGTCGCGGCCGACCTTCCCGAAGCTATCGCCTATATCCTCAAGCACCAGTGAGGCAGGCGACCAGGCGGGATGCGTGACTGGTCCCTCGTTGGGTTCGAACCCAACGAATTGGAACTTGGCTTATTCCCGGGGCGCCACTAAGGAGTCGATGAAACTCAAAATCATCCTCTGGGCCCTTGTCGCCCTGCTCGCCATGGCCCCTGCCGTTTCCGCTCAGGACGAGGAGAAGCCTCGGGAGGAGCCCGCCGGCACCGGCGACCGCCCCACCTACGACGACTCCAACTGTCCCCCCGACATGATGTGCGCCTCCGGTTCCGACGAGGGCAACACCAGCGAGGGCGAAGTGAAGGACGGCGGCAACGCCTGGAGCGAGGACTGCCCGCCCGACATGTACTGCATGTACAGCGGCCGCGAGAACTGCGAGTACTGCCGCAACGTCGAGGGCAACGACACCCCCGTCGAGTACGGCCCCGACGGCTCCGGCCACGAGGAAGGCGGCATCTGCCACACCAGGCCCGAGGCCTGCTACAGCCAGGCCCCCGTGCAGGACAGCAACGCCGAGGCCGAAGCGGTTAGCAAGAACACCGACGACGCCCAGAAGGAGGCCCCCGCCAAGGCCGTTCCCGCGGCTGGCGTCTTCGCCCTCCTCGCCGGGCTCGGTGTGGCCGCCTTCGCGCTCTCCCGCAAGGCCTAATCCCGCTGAACGTGTGAACCCAACCAACCCCAGCCGGGGGCGGAGTCCTCCCTCCTCTCTTCGCTTTCCCGCGAGCCACCCGCCCCCGGCTGGCCCCTCTCCCCTTTTTCCTCAGCTCTTCGGTGCGACCTGCACGAGGGGCTTCTCGTGCACGTTCTTGCCGCAGTGGGGGCACGTTTCGACGTGCGGCTTCGACGCCGCGAGGGCGGCGGCCGCGTTCCGCCTCGCCGTGAGCTCATCCATGAAGCCCGAGGCGAGAATGGCGGCGGGGAGCGCGACGACGCCCACGCCAAGCACCACGATGAAGCCGCCCACGATGCGCCCCAGGACGGTGACGGGGATGACGTCGCCATACCCCACGGTGGCCAGGGTCACGATGCCCCACCACATGGAGGCGGGGATGCTCGAGAACTGGTCGGGCTGCGCCTCGTGCTCGAGGACGTACATCACGCTCGAGGAGATGACGAGGAGGATGGCGATGAGGAACATGGAGAGCGCAAGCTCGTGGCGGCGGCCCCGGACGACCCGGCCGAACAGCTGGAAGGACTCGGAGTAGCGCGTGAGCTTGAACACCCGCAGGAAGCGCAGCACCCGGAGGAACCGCAGGTCCGTGGGGGTGATGGCGGGCACGATGAGCGGGATGATCGCGGGCGCGATGGCGAGGAGATCGATGATCGCGAGGGGGGTGGCCGCGAACTTGAGGCGCCCCTTGATGCTGCCAACGAAACGGGGGTCGCTCGTGCACACGGCAACGCGCAGGAGGTACTCGGCCGCGAAGACGGTGACGGAGAAGACGTCGAACCACTCGAACACGGGCACCCACCGGGGGTCGAGGTCCGGGAGGGTTTCGAGCATCGTGGCGGTGATGTTGAGGAGGATGAGCCCGAAGATGAAGTACGAGAAGCCTCGCGCAAGCTTGTCGTCCTGACCGTGAAGCTCCAGAACCTGGAAGAGCCGGCGTGTGGTAGAGAGGGTCATGGGGGCACCCTGCGCGGAAGGGCGAGCCCTCGGGGGGCAGAAAGGCTTTTTCCTTCCGTCATCAGGGCGGCCGGCCGGGATCCTGCCTTTCTGGAGGGAAGCGTTAAAATGCTCCACTTCTTCCCGAGGGCCGTATGGCAGAGGGCGCCTCGGTCTTCCTGATGGATCTGGCGGTGGTGATGGGGGTCGCAGCCATCGCCACCGTGGTCTTCCACCGCTTCCGCCAACCGGTGGTCCTCGGCTACCTGCTTGCAGGGCTTGTCGTGGGGCCCTACACTCCGCCCTTCGCCTTCGTCCATGACATCGAGACGATCGAGATTCTGGGGGAGCTCGGCGTCGTTTTCCTGCTGTTTGCCCTCGGCCTGGAATTCAACTTCCGCAAGCTCCGGCGGGTGGGGGTCGCGGCCATCCTGTCGGGCGCCGCCCAGGCCGCCATCATGGTGTGGCTCGGCTACGTTGTGGGCATCCTCGTCGGGTTCACCCCCCTTGAGGCGCTCTTCCTGGGGGCCGTCATCTCGATCTCCTCCACCGTCATCATCGTGAAGGTCGTGGCCGCCTTCGGGCAACAGGAGGAGGAATGGGCCCAACTGGTGTTTGGCATCCTCATCGTGGAGGACGTGGTGGCCGTCATCCTGCTCACCCTCATTTCGGCTGGCGCCGCCGCCGGCGGCTTCACGGCGGTCGCCCTGGGCGTGGTCCTCGGGAAGCTGCTCCTGTTCCTCGCCGCCGCCCTCGTCCTTGGCCTCTGGATCGTTCCCTGGCTTGTGGGCTACGTCGCACGCCAAGGGGTGCCGGAGGTCCTGGTGGTCACGGTCCTCGGCCTCGCCTTCGGCCTCGCCGTCCTCGGAGGCCTCCTGGGCTTCAGCGCTGCCCTAGGCGGTTTCATCATGGGCGCCCTCATCGCGGAAAGCGACGCGCTCCATCAGGTCGAGGAGCTCATCCACCCCATTCGCGACATGTTCACGGCCATCTTCTTCGTCGCCATCGGCATGCTGGTGGATCCCCGCCTCCTCCTGGAGAACTGGGCCATCATCCTTGTGGTCTCCCTGGTCGTCGTGGTGGGAAAAATTCTCGCCGGTTCCATGGCGACCTTCTTCGCAGGGTACGATCACCACACGGCCCTCCGCGTGGGCTTCGGCCTCGCCCAGATCGGCGAATTCTCCTTCGTCATCGCCGCCCTCGTGGTCGCCACCTACGGGGGCCTCTCGGCGCCCCTGTTTGCCATCGCCGTCTCCGTCACCGCCATCACGAGCTTCACGACCCCCCTCCTCATCCGTGTGGCGCCCCGCGCGGTGGCGGTGTTCGATCGCCGGGCGCCCCAGCCGCTCCTCACCTTCCTGTCGCTCTACTCAGGGTGGTGGCAGAGGG
>DATMKA010000082.1:0-11686 GCA_035553595.1 Thermoplasmatota archaeon
GCTCTCGCTGATGCCGCATCAGCGAGAGCAGCTGGCGCCTCGTGGACCACCGCCTGCGCGCCACCATCGACCAGAACCGCGGTGAGCTCTACCACCCCTGGCGCGAGCTCGTGGCCTCCTCCCCCGGCCTCCAGTCGGAGATGGACCGCACCGTGCAGCTCCTGCAGGTGTTCTTCAACAAGTGGGTGGTGGAGATCCTCATCGTGCTCGGCCAGCACGGCACGATGCGTTTCAGCGAGCTCAAGGCGAGCCTCGACGGCATCTCCGGCCGCACCCTGAGCCAGCGCCTCCGCGACCTCGAGGACCAGGGCCTCGTGCACCGCCGCCTCCATGACGAGATGCCCGTCCGCGTGGACTACACCCTCACGGACAAGGGCCTCGACATCGTGATGCTCGCGCTTCCCCTCGTTCTGTACCTGCGCCTCAAGAGCGAGCTTCCGGCGACGGAGTCCTGACCTTCCGCGCCTCCGGCTCAGGGAACAGCTCCTCCACGAGCGCAGCATGCCGCTCAAGGATGACGCGCCGCCGCTTCTTCAGGGTGGGCGTGAGCTCCCCGCTCTCCACGGAGAAGGCTGCGGGGACGAGGCGGAAGGCCCGCACCTGCTCGAAGGGCGCGAGGGTGGCGTTGAGCCGGTCCACCTCCTGCTGATAGAGCGCGAGGACCTGGGGGTGGCGCAGCACCGCTGCTCCGACGCTCAGGACCGTAGTCGTGCCCGTTGCATCCACCCCGGATTCCACCCCGGTCCGGTCATAGGGGATGCCGCGCGCCCCTAGCCACTGGAGAAGCGCGGCGTAGTCGGGCTGAATCAGGCAGCCCGCGTACTTGCGGCCCGTGGCGACAACGAGGGCCTCCGCCACGTAGGGGGATTCCTTCAGGCGCTCCTCCAAGGGAACCGGCGCGATCTTCTTGCCGGTGTCGAGCACCTCGAGCTCCTTCTTGCGGTCCACGATCCGGAGGTACCTCTGGTCGTCGAACTCGCCGAGGTCCCCCGTGCGGAACCACGCCTGGCCATCGATCGTCACGAAGGCCTCGGCCGTGTCCTGCGGCCGGTTGTGGTACCCCAGGAAGACCACGGGGCCCCGCACGAGAATCTCGCCATCCTCGGCGAGGCGCTGCTCCACGCCCGGGAGGGGCGGCCCCACGGTGCCCGCGCGGAAGCGGCCCGGGAGGTTCACGTTGGTGGGCGCCGCCGTCTCCGTGAGCCCATACCCTTCGAGGATGGGCACGCCGATCCCGTGGAAGAACTCGAGAAGGTCCCGGCGGATGGCCGCCGAGCCCGTGATGGCCATCTGGAGGCGCGTCGCGCCGATGAGCCGCCGCACGCGGCGATACACCAGGAGGTCGTAGAGCCTGTGGAGCGCTCGCTCCCGTGCCGTGAATTCGCGGCCCTCAGCCAGGCCACGGCCCCGCTCCCGGGCAAAGGCGGCTGCTGCCCGGAAGAGCGCGCGGCGGTGCGGAAGCATGCCCGCCACGCGGCGCTCGATCTGGTCGTGGATGCGCTCATAGAGCCGCGGCACGCTCGCCACGAGCGTCGGCTGCACCCGCGGAAGGTCCTGCGCAAGCGTGGGCGGGGTGCTGAAGGCGGCGGCGCCTCCCAAGGCCGTGAGGAGGAAGGCGTTCTGCCGCTGGTACACGTGGGCGAGCGGGAGAAAGGCGAGGGCCACCGGGTGCGGCTCAAGCCCGAGGGCCTTGACGGAGGCCGCGACGCTCGCCACGAAGTTCCGGTGCGTGAGCATCGCGCCCTTCGGTCCTCCCGTGGTGCCGGAGGTGTACACGAGAGTGGCCACGTCCTCCGGGCGCAAGCCCGCGAGGCGTTCCTCCAGCGCGCGGGGAAACGTTGCCGCGTGACGGCGCCCAAGGTCGAGGAGGCCATCCAGCGGGAGGAATCGGACGCTTCCCAGGGACTCCGGTTTTTCGGGACCGACCCCGACTAGCGCCTCTAGGGCAGGGGCCGCCTCCCGCGCGCCCGCAAGCTTCGTGGCGAGCGCGGCCGTTCCCACGAAGGCGAAGCGCGTCCCCGAGTCTTGGAGAAGGAAGGCCGTCTGCTCCTGCGTGAGCGTGGGGAAAACCGTGACTGTGACGCCGCCGGCGGCGAGGATCGCGTAGTCGGCGAGGGGCCACTCGGGGCAGGTTTCGGCGACAATCGCCACGCGGTCGCCCCGCTGGAGGCCGAGGGCGAGCAGCCCCTTCGCAGCCTCCTGCACGCGGCGGGCGGCCTCTCCCCAGGTCACGGGTGCCTCGCCTGGACCAGGAAGGAAGGCGGGTTTGTCTCCCCAACGGGCCGCCGTCTCGAAGAGCACCGCGGGAAGGGTCTTCTCGGGCACTTCGAGGGAACCGCCCGAAACGGTGCGGGGCGCGGTGGGACGCTCAACGGCGGACATGCACCATCACCTCCGGCTGCTGCACGGGCACGCTGCGGCTCCCCTCCGCGGGAGGCGGCGCTTTCTTCGCGGGGTAGAAGAGGGGAATCAGGAGGACGGTGGCGAGGAAGATGACGACGATGGCGGCGGAGGTCGCGATCATGGTGCGCTGGATGGCGAGGTTCGACACCTGCGTGAAGATCACGAAGGAGCCGAGGGTCGTGATAAAGGAGTACAGGATGGCTTTCCCCGTCCTCTCGAAGACGCGCGACGTGTCGCCCCCGGAACGGCAGGCGAGGCAGAGGTGGAGACCGTAATCGCTCCCCATGGCGAAGATGAAGATGAGCGGCAACGTGAGTGCGATGGAGAGCCCGACGCCAAGCTGGGGAAGGAGCCCGAGCCACAGGAGGCCCGTCACCACGTTGTGGACGCCCACGACGAAGGTGGCCTTCACGTCGCGCGTGACCGCGTACACGAGCACCACCACGATGAGGCTCACCGCCACCGACATGTGGTTGAGCCACGGCACCTCCTTCGCGACGAACAGGTAGTTCGTCGCCGTGTTCCCCACGAAGGCCACCTGGAACCCCTCGGGACGGAGGTGCTCGTTCGCCTCCACGGCGGCCCACACCTGGTCCCACACCTGCACGGCGTCCTCGTAGGTTTCCGCGCGCGCAGTGAAGGTCATGATGCCCATCCGCGTCTCCGGGTAGTCGAAGAAGAGGTTCGCGAACTCGTAGAGCGGGGTCTGGTGAACCTCCTCCAAGAGCGCCTTCAGCTCCTCGCGCGACTTCGGGTAGGGCTTCTCGGCGGGCACCTGCTGCGGCTGCTGCCCCGCGAGGCGGTCGAGGAGCGTGAACTGCAGGGCTCCGGGCGCGCCGTCCCTCACGGCAAGGTAGGTGCGCACGAGGAAGGGCACCGTGCGGAGCGTGTCGTTGATGATGCGGGGCTTCTGCTTGAGGGAGGCCTCCACCGCATCCATGTACCGGTGGGCCGCAGGGTCCAGGATGTCCCCTTCGAACACGAGGACGTTCGCCTTCGCGTCCGGTTTGTCCGTCGCGTAGAATCCTTGGCCGGCACGCTCGTGCTCCTGACGGAGCGGGTCGTCGGGAAGCCAGTTCCGGGGCGGGTCGCCGAAAGGCTCCGTCCCTACGGAAAGGCTCGAGACGTAGGCCGCCCCCACGAGGCCAAGCAGGAGGAGGCTCACGAGGACGCGGTGGCGGCTCACGCCCCGGGCCGTGGCCGCCATGGTGGGGGAGGGCCGGTACCGGTATGCCTTCTCGCTGCCGCCCTGCAGGAGCCCGCGAAGCGCAGGCAGGAAGGTGATGGTGAGGAGGTAGGCGGCGCTCAGCGCGATGATAGAGAGGAGCCCGAGCTGGGCCACAAGGAGCGAGGGCGAGAGCATCATCACCACGAGGCCGCCGATGGAGGTGATGGTGGCCACGAGAAGGGAGACCCCCACGCGGTTCCCCGCTTCCCGGATAGCGCGTTCCTCGGCGAGGCCCCGGGCTCGCCCCTGCTGGATCTCGTTCATCATGTGGATGCCGTAGTCAATCCCGATCCCCATGAGGAGCGGGATGACCGTGAGGTTCAGCGGGTTCATGGGAATCCCGAGGAGGGCCATGGCGCCGAAGGTCCACACGAGCGTGATGGCGAGGGTGGAGAAGGAGACGAAGATCGCGCGGGCGTCCCGGAAGGCGAACCAGAGGCAGACTGCGATGAAGCCGGCGATGAGCGGCAGCAGGAGCGCGCCGTCCCGCTCCGTGAGGCGGCTCTGGTGGGCGTTCGCCAGGGGGAGGTCCACCGTGAACAGGGGCGCGTTTTCTCCAGTGAAAACCTTGTAGGCCGAAGGGTCGGCGGTGGCCCACCCAACGTAAGCCTCGCGAGCCTGGAGCGCGGCGTCCCCGATCTCGCGGGACCCGATCGAGTCCTTAGGACTGACCGTGATAAGGACCGCCGTCTGCTTGAAATCGGGCGAGATGAGGGTGTCCGCCACGGTGGGGATGAGGCGCCACACGCCCTCCTCCACCATGCGGTACCGCAGCGCATCGGCGCGGCTGGCGGCCGAGGGGAGGCTGTAGGCCTCCCGCGGCGCGTTGATGCCGCCCTCCATGGTCCAGTTCACGAGCCGGTAGAAGTTCGGCAGGGCCACGGCGCCCTCGAAGGGGGGCTTCGTGTGACCGGGCGGAACGTAGGCCTTCAGGAACTCGATCATCTGGTCCGTGGCGCGGATGTACACCTCGTCGCTGATGTTGTCGGGGCGCGCCTCCGTCATGCGGTGGGGAAGCCTCCCGCGCTCGGCATCATAGCGGTCGGGCGCCACGCGCACGTGGAAGGTCACCTGCTGCGTGAAGCTCGACTTGAAGCGGTCCGTGAGGTTGTGGGCCGCGTCCGTGTTCGGGTCGCCCCGGGGAAGAACATCTGCCACGTCCACGTTCGTGGTGATGAGGGTGAGGCTGTACCCTGCTCCCGCCGTGAGCAGGAGGACGACGGTCACGACGGCCCCCTTGTGGCGGAAGGAGGCCGCGGCGGCGCTCCCCAGGAGGCTCTCGCCAGGCGGCGCCCTCGTGAGGCGTCCACGCGCGAGGGCGGCAGCGGTGATCATGAAGGGCACGAGAAAGGCGGCGGCGCCCGTGAACGCGGCCGTCAGCGTGAGGAGGAGGACGAAGCCCTTCGCCGTGACGGGGTTCCAAGCCGTGAGCGCGAGCGTGAACCCTGCTGCCAAGAGGGCTGCGGCGGCTCCCGTCAGGAGCGAGAGGCGGAGGAGGTGGAGGTCCCGCGGGCGTGCGCCGGGCACACTCGTGGGGACCCGGGTCGCGCGGTCGGCTCTTCGGAACGCGAAGCCCACACCGAGGGGAGCTATCAGGAGCGCGAGCGCGGCCGCCGTTCCCACGCTCCAGGACAGGGTCTCCTGCACAGGGAGGCTTGTGGAGGAGGGGTGGCGGTACCAGTCGAACTGGAAGCCTCCCGTGAAGGCGGAGGCCCCGTAGGCACCGAGGGCTCCGGCGGCGAGACCGCACAGGAGTGCGAGCAGGAGTCCGTAGAGGCGCGTCCTGGCCGGGCCGCCTGTCGCGGTTCCGTTCGAACGCGTCCCCTTCGGCAACGGCACACCTCCCTTGCGCTCGAATGGCATGGGGCCAACATAACGTTGCGCCCTCCCTCGGGTTTCTCCTGCAGCGCCTGGTGTCTCGCAGGTTACCAGCTACCGGTCGCGGGACGCACCTCTTCAAGCCCCCTCGGCCCCATCCCCGGAGGGATCCGCATGGTGGAGTACTTCACTCACGCCTACTTCCAGAACATCGCCGACCTCCTCAACGCCGACCCCGCGTTCCAGGAAAAGGCCAGCAACCTCTCCACGCAGCTCCTCTTCATCGCAAAGGACAAGGGCCGCGCCTTCCTCTTCAAGGTGGAAAAGGGCAAGGTTTCCGCCGAGCCCGCGACTCCCGAGACGCCCGCCGAGTTCGCCTTCACGAGCGACTACGCCACCTGGGTCACGAACCACCGCGACGGCAAGACCCTCGAGATGCTCATCATGTCCGGCAAGGTGCGCATGAAGGGCAGCATCCCCCGCATCCTCCAGCTCAAGAGCCAGCTTGGCGCGGTGGACCAGAAGGCCCGCTCCATCCCCGCCGTCTACTAAGAAAAAGAGTTGGGCGGGCTCCCGGGCCCGCCCGCGGAGGGGCTTAGCGCCCCTTGAACTCCGGCTTCTTCTTCATGAACAGCGACGTCACGCCCTCCACCACGTCCTCGGTGGAGGCGAGGACGCCGAAGGCCGTGGCCTCGAGCTCCATGCCGCTCAGGATGTCCGTAGTGGGCGCCGCGTTCAGGAGCTGCTTCGTGAACCTGAGCGCGATGGGCGCCCGGGTGGCGAGCTCCTCCGCGAAGGCCATGGTTTCCTGCTCGAAGCGCTCGTTCTCGAACACGCGGTGCAGGAGGCCGAGGCGCAGCGCGTCCTCCGCGTCCACGCGGTTCCCGAGCAGCGCGAACTCCTTCGCGCGGGAGAGCCCGAGGAGCTTCGGGAGGCGCTGGGTGCCGCCCATGGCAGGAAGCAGACCGAGGGTGACCTCGGGGAGGGCGACCTTCGCGCGCTTCGCGGCCACGCGGAAGTCCGCGGGAAGCGTGAGCTCCAGGCCGCCGCCGAAAGCGTACCCGTTGATGGCGGCGATGATGGGCTTGCCGAGCTTCTCCATCTTGAGGCAGAGGAGGTGGCCCTTGCGCGCGACCGAGGCGGAGGAGAGCGGGGTCATGCCGCCGCCGTCAGAGAGGTCGGCGCCCACGCAGAAGGCCTTCTCGCCGGTGGCCGTGAGGACGATCACGCGGGCGTCCTCGTTCGCTTCAAGCGCGTCAAAGGCGGCGGAGAGCTCCTCCACCATCTTCTCGTTGATGGCGTGGAGACGGTGGGCACGGTTGAGGGTGACCTTCGCCACCTTCGTCTCCGCGTTCACCTCCACCAGGATCGTCTCGTAGGAGGGACCCGTGGCCGCGGCGGTGGCGCCGCCGGCCGTGCCCTGCTCGTAGGCGTGGAAGCCCTTGCCGCTCGCGCGGCCGAGCTGGCCCGCCGCGACGAGGTCCGTGAGGGGCTTCACGGGCGTGGCCAGGGCGTGGCCCGTGCGCTCCTGGAGGGTCTGGAGGGTCTTCACGACGCGGTCGAGGCCGTAGTCGTCCGCCCACTCTAGGGGGCCCTTGGGGAAGGCGCAACCGAGGCGCATCGCCTTATCCACGTCCGCGGCGGAGGCAACCCCCTCCTGGACGAGCCGGGCGGCCTCGTTCGCGACGACGGCGAGGACGAGCGCATTGTCGAAGTCGCGGCCCGCGTCGGGGGAGAGGCTCTCGGTGACGCGGTTGTCCTGCCAGGTGTAGAAGCCCCGGCCGGTCTTCTTGCCGAGCTGGCCCCGCGCGACGTGGCCGCGGAGGGTCTGGGGCGGCTCGTAGGCCGCACCGAGGCGGGAGGCCATGTAGGCGCCCGCGTGGTGGCCCACGTCGAGGCCCGTGTAGTCCGCGAGCTCGAAGGGTCCCATGGGGAAGGCGGCCTTGAACTTCATGGCGGAGTCAATCTGGGCCGGGGTGGCGACGCCCTTCTCGGCGGCGAGGATGCTCGCGCCCACCCAGGTGCTCACGAGGCGGGTCGTGACGAAACCGGGGGTGTCGCGCTGCAGGACGACCGGCTCCTTGCCGAGGCGGCGGGTCACGTCCACGACGGCCTCCACGTTCTCCTTCGCGGTGGCATCCCCGGGAATGATCTCGACGAGGCTCAGGAGGAGCACGGGGTTGAAGAAGTGCATCCCCACGAGGCGGGAGGGGTTCTTCAGGTTGGCCGCGATCTCGCTCACGCGCATCGCGCTCGTGTTCGTCGCGAGGACGGCTGTGGGGGGTGCCAGGGCCTCCACCTCGGCGAACACGCGCTGCTTGAGGTCCAAGCGCTCGGGCACGGCCTCGATGACGAGGTCGGTGCCCCGCACGGCCTCGGCGAGGTCCGTGGTGGGCTTGAGGCGGGAGAGGGCGTCCGCCGCGTTCTCCTTCGTGATGGTCGCATGGGCCACGAGCTTCTCGAGACTCCACTGCACCTTCTTCATGGCGCTCTCGAGCACTTCGGGGGAGATGTCGCGCAGGCGCACCTCGAACCCGCGCAGCGCGGCAAGCTCGGCGATCCCGTGACCCATGTCCCCGGCGCCGAGGACGGTGAGCGTGGCGATGTTTCGCGGCATAAGCGATCGGCGCGGGACCACCATCAGTCGCCATAAAGGTAGCGTCGAGGCAGTGGTTGTCCGCAGGATACCAGATGCCTCAGGCGTGACCCACCCTGGGGCCTCCACGCAGGACCCGGCGGTTCCCTCAGCCCTCGCCGCGGCCGCTCGCGCCGTGAACCTTCGCCACGGTGGAGGTTCCCCCTTCTTCGCGGGGGCGCTGGTCCTTCCCGATGACGGTGATGTCACCGTTCGCTTCGAGGATGGCCATCCAGACGTCCTCCTCGCGCAGGTACCCCGCCGCTCGGAGCGCGCCGTGCAGCTCCTCCCGGGACACGTTCGCGCGGTGGGCCTCCCTGGGGAGGAAGCGTCCCTCCTTCAGGAGCAGCCGCGGCTCGTTCGTGACGAGCCAGTTGAAGCGTTCATGCCGCGAGGCGACGGCGGCCACGAGGGTCTGCAGCAGGACGAGGAGCGCCACCGCGATAAGTCCCTTCACGAAGGACTCGCCGCCTTGGATCGCGGTCGTGGCGACGATGGAGCCCATGGCCACGTTCACCACGAAATCAAACGCGCGCATCTTCGCGAGCGTCCGGTTTCCCGACAGGCGCAGGGAAGCGATGAGGAAGAGGTAGATGGCAACAGTGGTGGCCACTGTGGCAAGGAGCGTGGGCCACGCGGGAAGCCAGGAGAGCGCCATCTCAGCCAAAGGGAGCGGCGGGCCCACGGGTTAAAGTGTCGCCAAGAACCAAGGATGCGCGCGCCCCCCGAGCTCGGGTTCTCGTGGCTGCTCGGCCACCCGGAACAAGCGTCCGGTTGACCCCGGCGGAGAGCGGGGGCGCAGCCGGGCCTGTGGCGGAAAGGGTTAAGCGGCTTCCCACCGAGGCGGCGACGTGGCCCTAACGCGGACCCGCGTGGCCCTCCGCCGGGCCTGGCGCGGCTTCCAGCAGTCCATCCTCTTCTTCCCCATCCTCCTCGTCGGGGCGTCTCTCCTGCTCTTCACGGGGACGGCCCTCGCGGACCGGACGTTCTTCCAGGGCTTCGCGGGCGTAAGGGACCTCGGCGTTTGGCAGTTCCTCGTCTTTGGCGGGAGCCCTGTGGCGGCGGAGAGCCTCCTCTCCACCATCGCCTCCATGTGGGCGAGCATCACGGGCGTCGTCTTCTCGGTGACGCTCGTCGCCCTCTCCCTGAGCGCCACCAAGTACAGCGCGCAGGTGGTCCCCTACTTCGAGCGCGACCGGCTCGTCCAGGTGGTCCTCGGCGTCTACCTCGCGACGGTGGTGTACGCGCTTCTCGTCCTCAAAACCGTCCGCACAGGGGAGACGGGCGAGGAGTACCTTCCCTTCCTGGGGACGAACGTGGCGATCCTGCTTGCCGTGGGAAGCCTGTTCCTTCTCGTTCTCTTCATCCAGAACATCGCGAGCTACATCCGCCCCAAGCGGTTCGTGGCGGGCCTCGCCGGGGACGTGCGGAAGAACGTGGAAGTGCTCCTCGTGCCCGCCCGAACGGCGGGGTACGAGGTGGCCCGGGACAACTTCCCCCAGGCGCCCCCCGACTCCGCTCCGGGCTGGGTCCACGTGCGCGTCCGTGAAGCAGGTTTCCTGCAGGCCGTGGACTGGGAGCAGCTTCACGGCCTCCTACACGACCTTCTCAAACGCGAGGGGGCGGCCGTATCCCCTCAAGGCCTCGGGCGGTACCTCAAGGTCCACCGCCGTCTCGGTGAGCACGTGGGCAAAGGGGACGCGGTCGTGAGCCTTCACGCCCCGGGAGCAGCCGCGGACCAGGAAGCCTGGGACCGGCTCCTCCTCGCCTTCCGCTTGCAGGACACGCGGACCGTGGAGGGCGACCCCGGGTACGGCGTGGAGAGCCTCGCCGACATCAGCGTCACCTCCATGAGCGGCGGCACCACCGACGTGGGCGTGGCCCTCGCGTGCGTCCGGGAGCAGTTCGGCATCGCCCGCCTCGCCGTGCAATCCCCCGCCCCCGAAGCCCGGTTTAAGGCCCAGGTGGGCGCCGTCTCGCTTCCCGTCGAGCGGCGGGTGGAGCCCCTTCTCGAAACCGTCCTCCGGCACGTTCGCCGCACCCACGACAAGGCCCTCAACGAGGGCTACGGTGAGGTTCTTGAGGAGGAGCTGATGGGGCTTGCGTCACTCCTTGAGGTCTGCGAGCGGGAAGGCGCCGGGGACGCCACGGCGCGCGTCCTCGAGTGGGGTGGGCACCTCCTCGACGACGTCTTCTCCTCCCTCCGGGACGTGGAGACCCTGGAGCGCGTCACCGAACGCTTCTCCCGCCTCCTCCGCGACCTTCAAGGAACGGCCCGCGAACGAAAGGTGGCCTCGGGCCTCCACGCTCGCCTGAGAGGGGCCATCGCGAAGCACAAGGACGCGGCCGCGGCCGAACGGCTCCTCCGCCTCCTCCCGGTTTTCCCTCCCTGAGGGGCTCAGGAGACGGTGAGGGCGGGCCGGCGCTCCCGCAGCTTCGGGAGCACCTCGTCACCGAACACCTCGATGAATTCCCGCTGGTTGCGGCCCACGTTGTGGAGGTACACAGACTCGAAGCCGAGGTCCATGAGGCCCTCGAGATAGCGCACGTGTTCCTTGGGGTCGGAGGAGATGAAGACGGACTTGCGCACGTCCTCCTCCCGCACGAGCCCGTAGAGCGCGTCATACTCCTCGGTGGTCTGGAGGTTCTCCGTGAGGAGCCGGGGGACCGCGTTCACGGCCCACTGGTCCATGGCGTTCCTGAGGGCCTCGGCCTCCGTCTCCGCGTAGGAGAGGTGCACCTGGAGCCGCACCGGCTTGCGGGCGCCGCCGTTCTCGCGGAAGGCGCCCACGATGCGCTCAAGCTCCTCGCGGGGGAAGTTGATGGTGGCAAGCCCTTCGGCCCAGGTTGCGTGGAGCGCCGAGGTGGGCGGGCTGAGGGCGGCCCCGATCATGCCCGGGGGCTCCTCGGGCCGCGTGTAGAGGCGCGCACGGTCCACGACGATGTGGCCGCGACGGGACACGGTCTGGCCCGCGAAGAGGCGGCGCATCACGTCCACCGCTTCAAGGAGGCGCTCGTTCCGCTCGGCCTTGGAGGGCCACCGGTCGCCGACGATGTGCTCGTTCATGGCCTCGCCGCTCCCGAGCGCCATCCAGAAGCGGCCGGGGAACATCTCCTCCAGGGTGGCGGCGGCCTGCGCAATGACCGCGGGGTGATAGCGCCACCCGACGGGGGTGGTGACGACGCCGAAGGGGACGCGGGTGGTGGCCATCGCGGCCCCAAGCCACGACCAGGCGAAGCCGGATTGGCCCTGGTGCTTCGCGCTCCAGGGCGCGAAATGGTCGGAGCACATCACGGCCTCGAAGCCGGCGGCCTCGGCCGCGCGGACGTAGGAGAGGAGCTCGCTCGGGGGGAACTGCTCGTGGGAAGCGTGGTAGCCGATGCGCACCATGATGAGTGGCCCGAAAGAAACCACGAGGGTAAGGGGTAAAGCATTGTCGCCTTCCAGGGCCGCTTGTTCTCACGGCTGATTCTCACCCGCGACAGAATGTGGAGAAGCCCCGTGCCCCAACCGGGAATACCCCAGCTCCCGCCTGCAGGCGCATGCAGCCCCCGACCCCTCCCGGACCGCTGAAAGTGGATATCGCCGACCCGGGCGCCTC
>DATMKA010000083.1:0-12942 GCA_035553595.1 Thermoplasmatota archaeon
CCAGAGTCCCCCGCTACCGCCTCGAAACCCCCTCTGCGGCAGGCACATGGTCCACTTAAGGGCCGGGCAGAGACGGGGGAATACGGGGCCAGGCGTAGTTCCCCGAAGGGGCGGCGCGCCACGCAGACGGTGACCAGATGTGGTGACCGCTCCCGGGCACGCCTTCCGGATGGGGGCGCTTCCGGAGGGGTCGCGGCTCCTGCGGGTCTCGGGCGGCGCCCGCTCCACGGGTCTTTCCCTGCCCGGGTATGCCGGACCCGCGGCTCCCTCCCGCCACGTGGCGGCGGCAATCCTGGGTCCGAAGCCTATTAGAGGCACGATCGGGTTTGACGGGTATCAATTTTGGAGGGTTCCCCCATCGCCCGCGAGAAGGCCACCCAGAGCCGCCTGCCGCCAACGCCCGCGCCTGCGCCTGACGCCCCCACCGAGGCCGTAGCGGCCTCCACGGAGGGGGCGGGCGGGACCCGTCGCGGCCGGGGCAGGAAGGGCGCAGGGGGCGCCATGGGAGCCGAAGGAACTGCCGCTCCCGCCAAGGCCGTTCCCGTGTCCACGAGCGGCGCGACCCTCGGCTTCGAGGCCCGCCTGTGGGAAGCCGCCGACAAGATGCGGAACAACGTTGATCCATCAGAGTACAAGCACGTGGTCCTGGGCCTCATTTTCCTGAAGTACATCAACGACGCCTTCCAGGAGCGCCGGGACCACCTCGCGGCGGCGGCCAAGGACCCCGCAAGCGAGTACTACGCGCCCCGCCCCGCGGACGTGGAGGCGCTCCTGGAGGAGAAGGACGAGTACCTGGGATGGAACGTGTTCTGGGTGCCCCCCGAAGCGCGGTGGGACCGCCTCCAGGCGCAGGCCAAGCAACCCACGATCGGCAAGCTCGTGGACGACGCCATGGTGGCCATCGAGCGCGACAACCCCACCCTGAAGGGCGTGTTGCCGAAGGACTACGCCCGGCCCACCTTGGACAAGCAGGTCCTCGGAGGGCTCATCGACCTCGTGGGGGGCATCGGCCTGGGCACCCGGGAGGCCCGCTCCAAGGACATCCTCGGCCGCGTGTACGAATACTTCCTCGGCCGGTTTGCTTCCGCCGAGGGGAAGGGGGGCGGTGAGTTCTACACGCCCGCCTCCGTGGTGACGCTCCTTGTGGAGATGCTCGAACCCTACGCGGGCCGCGTGTTCGACCCGTGTTGCGGCTCGGGCGGCATGTTCGTGCAGTCCGCCAAGTTCGTGGAGGCCCACGGCGGCAAGCGCGACGCCATCAGTGTGTACGGCCAGGAATCGAACCCCACCACGTGGCGCCTCGCCAAGATGAACCTCGCCATCCGTGGCATCGAGGCCCACCTGGGGGAGACGTTCGCCGACTCCTTCACGAACGACCAACACAAGGACCTCCGCGCCGACTACATCCTGGCGAACCCGCCCTTCAACATCAGTGACTGGAAGGGCGACCTTCTGCGAGAGGACGTCCGGTGGAAGTACGGTGTCCCACCCGTGAGGAACGCGAACTTCGCGTGGGTGCAACACTTCATCCACCACCTCGCGCCCAACGGCACCGCGGGGTTCGTCCTCGCGAACGGGAGCATGAGCAGTAACACGGGAGGCGAGGGCGAGATCCGGCGCCGCATCGTGGAGGATGACCTGGTGGACTGCATGGTCGCGCTACCCGGGCAACTCTTCTATTCTACCCAGATTCCGGTCTGCCTGTGGTTCCTCACCCGGAACAAGGGTGCCCGCCGACTGCCCGGGGACGGCAACCTGCGTGACCGCCGGGGTCAGACCCTGTTCATCGACGCCCGGAAAATGGGCCACCTGGTGGACCGCACCCACCGCGAGTTGAGCACGCAGGACATTGCCCAGATCGCCAAGACCTACCACGCCTGGCGCGGGGAGGCGGGGGCAGGAGAATATGTCGATGTGCCTGGATTCTGCCGGGGTGCGGATCTTGAGGAGATCCGGCAACACGGTTTCGTCCTCACACCTGGGCGATACGTCGGAGCGGATGACCAAAATGATGACGGGAGCGAACCGTTTGCGGAACGGTTTGAATGTCTGCGTGAGACGCTCCTTAAGCAAATGCAGGCGGCGGCCGACCTCGACCAAGAAATCAAAACCCGCCTCGCGCAGATCACGCAGGGAGAATAAGCATGCCCTTGCTCTCGGAGGTTTGCGAGGCCATCGTCGATTGCGAGCACAAGACTGCCCCAACTGCGCCGGAGGGTTTTCCCTCAATTCGCACGACGGACATCAAGCGGGGCCGCCTCGACCTCTTTAGAGCAAACAAGGTAGACGCTGAGACATACCGCGCCTGGTCGCGGCGGCTTGAACCTCGGCCACGCGACATTATCCTTGCCCGCGAAGCACCTGTGGGCGAGGTCGGGATCATCCCGGAGGGTGCACGCGTCTGCCTCGGCCAGAGGACTGTTCTGATTCGGCCTGATACGCGTTCTGTAGACCCGCATTATCTCCTCTATCTCCTAATGAGTGACGCCGTCCGGCACGAGATGCTTGTCAAGTCCAACGGTGCTACCGTTGCTCACCTCAACCTCCGGGACATCCGAGCCCTCAGGCTTCCGGACCTGCCGCCCATCCGGGAACAGACACAGGTTGCCCGAACCCTCGCCGTCTTGGATGAGCGGGTAAGCGTAGCCGAAGAAATGAACCGCACCCTCGAAGCCATGGCCCGCGCCCTATTCAAATCGTGGTTTGTGGACTTCGACCCCGTCCGCGCGAAGATGGAGGGCCGCCCCACGGGCTTGCCCCCTGAGGTGGACGCCCTATTTCCCGACCGTTTAGTGGACTCACCCATTGGGGTGGTGCCTGCGGGATGGCTGGTAGGAGTCCTTGAGGACTTGCTCGTTCTCCAGAGGGGTTTCGATCTCCCCGCGACTGCACGAATCCAAGGAACCGTCCCGATCCTGAGTGCAGGAGGACGAACTGGGACTCACAACGAGGCCCGAGTCCGAGGGCCAGGTGTCGTAACAGGACGGAGTGGCCAACTCGGCAAGGTTTTCCTCGTCCAAGAGGATTTCTGGCCTCTGAACACGACCTTGTGGGTCAAGGAGTTCAAGGCGTCGCGACCGCATCACGCATTCCATGTCCTGTCCGGCATCGATTTCAATGTGTTCAACTCTGGCTCCGCGGTCCCCACGCTCAACAGGAATCATGTTCACAATCTACCCCAAATCGTCCCGCCGGTGAAGGTGGTAGAAACGTTCGAGTCCGCAGTCGGGCCGTTTTACGAGCGGGTCCGTCACAACGAGCGAGAGACGCAGACACTCTCCGAGATGCGTGACCTGCTACTCGGAAAGTTGCTTTCTGGCGAGGTTCGCGTTTCGCCCGAGCAGGCGGCAGAGGTGTAGGGTATGACCGGCATATCGGAGAGCGGCGTCGAAGATACCCTCCTTGAGTGGTTCGATGATCTGGGGTATGCCTGCGTCCCGGGACAGGCCATCGCGCCCGGTGCCGAGAAGCAAGAACGCGCCAGGTGGGGCGACGTCATCTTGGGGGGGCGGTTCGCGGATGCGGTCGCGCGCCTGAACCCCCGCGTGCCCAAGGCGGGCATCGAGGAGGCCGTCCGCCGAGTCCTCCATCCGGACACGCCCGGCCTCGCGTTGACGAACCGGGAGTTCCACCGCCGCCTCCGGGACGGTGTGGACGTGGATGTCCACGGCGCGGACGGGCGCCTGCGGGGCGAGAAGGTGTGGTTGTTCGACTTCGAGAACCCGGACAACAACGACTGGCTCGTCGTCAATCAGTTTACGATGAAGGAGGGCGCGCACACGCGGCGGCCCGACGTGGTCGTGTTCGTGAACGGCCTGCCCCTCGCCGTGATCGAGCTCAAGAACCCAGGCGACGAGAACGCCACCCTGAAGGGGGCGTACCACCAGATCGAGACGTACAAGCGCGAGATCTCCGGGTTCTTCCACACCAACGAGATCATCGTCATCAGTGATGGGCTCCAAGCGCGGCACGGCACCATCTCAAGCAACTGGGAACGGTTCCTGCCCTGGCGCACCGTGGACGGGGACCGCATCGCCGGCAAGGACGAGTTCGAGTTGGAGGTTCTCGTCCGGGGCATGTTCGAAAAGCGGCGGCTCCTCGACCTCGTCCGCAACTTCGTGGTGTGGGAGGACGGGGACCGGACCCTTGTGAAGAAGATGGCCGCCTACCACCAGTACCACGCCGTGAACAAGGCCGTGGAGGCCACCGTCCGCGCCTCCGCGCCCACGGGGGACCGGCGGGTGGGCGTCGTATGGCACACTCAGGGCTCGGGCAAGTCCATTAGCATGGTTTTCTACGCCGCGAAGGTGATGCGGCACCCCCGCATGGAGAACCCCACCCTGGTGGTGCTCACGGACCGGAACGACCTGGACGACCAACTGTTGGGCACGTTCGCGCAGGCCCGGGACCTCCTGGAGGCGCCCACGCAGGTGGAGAGCCGGGAGGACCTCCGCCAGAAACTGGTGCGCGCCTCCGGAGGCATCGTGTTCACCACCATCCAGAAGTTCCTGCCCGACGAGCGCGGCCGGAAGTTCCCCCTCCTCTCGGCCCGCCGCAACATCGTCGTGATTGCGGACGAGGCCCACCGCTCCCAGTACGATTTCGTGGACGGCTTCGCGCGGCACCTCCGGGACGCGTTGCCACACGCGTCCTTCCTGGGCTTCACGGGCACGCCCATCGAGGCCGAGGACAAATCGACGCGGCAAGTGTTCGGGGACTACATCGACACGTACGACATGCGCCGCGCCGTGGAGGACGGCGCGACCGTGAAGATCCAGTACCACTCGCGGCTCGCCAAGATCCTGTTGGATCCGGAGGAGACGCCCCGCCTCGACGAGGAGGTGGACGAGGTCACCGAAGGGATGGAGGCCGCGGTCCGCGAGAAACTCAAATCGCGGTGGGCCCGCGTGGAGGCCTTGGTGGGCGCCGAGAAGCGCGTGGAGCTCATCGCCAACGACCTTGTGGCGCACTTCGAGCGGCGGCTCCAGGACCTCGACGGGAAGGGCATGGTGGTGTGCATGAGCCGCCGCATCTGCGTCGACCTCTACAACGCCATTGTCCGGTTGCGTCCCGAGTGGCATAGCGACCGGGACGAGGAGGGCGCCGTCAAGGTGGTGATGACCGGCTCCGCCACGGACCCCGCACAGTACCATCCCCACATCCGGAACAAGGCCCGCCTGAAGGCGTTGCAGAAACGCGTGAAGGACCCCGCCGACCCCCTGAAGCTCGTGATCGTGCGGGACATGTGGCTCACCGGCTTTGACGCGCCCTGTCTCCACACCATATACATCGACAAGCCCATGCACGGGCACTCCCTGATGCAGGCCATCGCCCGCGTGAACCGCGTGTTCCGCGACAAGCCTGGTGGGCTCGTGGTGGACTACCTGGGGGTCGCGGACCCCCTCAGGCGCGCCCTCCAGAACTACACGGAGGCCGACCGGCGGCAGGTGGAGGACCTCGCGGAGGACGCGCTCCCCTTCCTGCGCGAAAGGCACGAGGTGGTGGCGGCGATGCTCCACGGCATCGACTACTCCACCTACGCCACCGGGGGTCACCAGAACCAGATGCGCCTCCTCCTTGCGGGCTTCAACCGCGTGACGGAGGACCCCGACACCAAGGAGCGGTTCGTGCAGGCCACCGCGGAACTCCGGAAGGCCTTCGGGCTCGCGGGTGCCCTGGAGGAGGCCGCTCCCCTGCGGGAGAGCGTCCAGTACTTCCTGGACATCCGCGGGCAGGTCCTCAAGCACACCGTCACCTCGGGCAAGGACCAGGAGGATGTGGAGACGGCTATCCGCCAGATCGTGAGCCGGGCCGTGTCGGGCGCGGGCGTCGTGGACATCTTCGAGGCGGCGGGCCTCCAGAACCCCGACATCAGTATCCTCTCGGACGAGTTCCTCCAGGAGATGCGGAAGATGCCCCACCGCAACGTCCAACTGGAACTGTTGCGGAAACTGTTGAACGACGAGATCCGCGCCCGCGCGCGCACGAACCTGGTTCAGGCCCGCTCCTTCCGGGAGATGCTCGAGAAGGCCATGCGCCAATACCAGAACCGAGCCGTGGAGGCCGCCCAGGTCATTGACGAGCTTGTGCGCCTCGCGCGGGAGATGCGCGCGGCCCGCGAGCGAGGCGAGCAGTTGGGCCTCACGGACGACGAGGTCGCGTTCTACGACGCCCTCGCCACCCACGACACGGCCCGGGACGTGTTGGGGGACGACACCCTCCGCGTCATCGCCCGCGAACTCGTGGAGACCATCCGGCGCAACATCTCCATCGACTGGACCCTCAAGGAGACCGTCCGCGCGAAACTGCGCGCCACCGTCCGTCGCCTTCTCCGCAAGCACGGCTACCCTCCGGACAAGACGGAGGCCGCCACCCAGACCGTCTTGGAGCAGGCCGAACTCCTGTGTGAGAACTGGGTCGTGGGCTCTGAGCCAGGTTAGTCTGTGGGGGCTTGACGGATGGGGGAAAAGAAACGGAGCCTTGCGGCCGCGTTCGGGGCCATTTCGTCCACCTTGGAGATCCTCTCCGGCGATCAGATTGTCTACGACGACGTCCCGCGCCTGTATTTTGCGGGCCGCGGCGGCAGAGCGGTCGTAAAGGGGTTGGACAACATCGATCGGTTTCGGGAGGCCGTGACCGACGTCTGGCATGGGGACCCGGCGTTGTATTACGGATTCACCCGGAAGCGTGTCGAGGGACAGATTGTCCAGATATTCCGCGATGTTGCCAGGCGTGGCCGCGCCGCCACGTTGGAAGACCTTAAGGACGGCGTCCGGGACCTGAGGGATAAGCCAACTCAGAGTTACGAGGTCTTTCGGCCTGCCTGGGGTTGCTCACTCTCCGGGCACATCTCGACCCTGGGACCGTACACTGTCTATTCCTGGCCAAGGGACAGAGACACAATTCTCTCCAACTATCCGAGGATGGAGGAGGCGGACCAGGCGCTCCGGTGGTCGTCGGACCCAGACCCCAAGGTGCTCGTCTCCATTCGAGTCGACGCAAAGGAGCCTGATCGGGCGATGGAACTCGCGGACCCCGTCTTCTTCCGATTTGAGAACCTCTTGCGATTCATAATTCACGACTCTGAGGGGCTTGAGGACGTGAGCTTGTTGGGCTTCGAGGCCCCAGGCGGTGAACAGGCCGCGGCGCTCACCCGCACTCCCTCGGGCTCGACATGGCAATCCAAATGGTCCGCCCGCGGGCCGATACGGGACCTCGATCTCTCCACTCCGACGTTCCAGTCGGATCCGGCCCACGTTTGGCTATGGACGGCCGCGGCGGCGCCCACGCCAACGGATCTTCAACGTCGCGTTCTGACCGCAGTCGACTGGATTGGACGCGGTCTCCGAGATCGTCACTCGGGAAAACAATTCGTCCAGTATGCCTTGGCTTTAGAGTCCCTTCTCCAGATTGATGAGAAGGATCCTTTCCGGCCGTCTACAACGAGCCAACTCGCAGAGTACGCCGCATTCCTTCTGGGGTCGGACTACGAGGAACGTACTGCTATCGAGAAACGGATCCGCCAGATATACGGGCGCCGCTCCGCCGTGGTCCATGGTCGTTCGGCAGAGGTCCAGGGTGACGACCTCGGAGACCTGTTCGGGTACTTGGTCCGGCTCATCGAAACCTTCTGTACCCACCCCGAGCTCTGCCAGATAAAGGACTTCACCGCGGTTCGCGAGTGGGTGCAAGTCCAGAAATACGGTGGCGGTCCTCCACCGGCTCGTCCCCTTTGAGGCCAGGGTGCCGGATGGTGTGGGCCGGCCTTCCAGGAACGACACCCAACCCCCGTTCGGGGAAACGGTCTTCCTCACTCACTCGGGAGCAGGCAGAGGACAGGCGCGACGCATTCCCGGGAGGCAACCCTCGTCGCGACGGCTCCCGAGGGGTCAGGGCTCTCGCATCCGCGGCGGGGCGTTGGGCGCGGAATGGGGCGTAAAGCGAAGCGTACTGCGGGTTCGGAAACCCCCCTTCTGGGCACAGAGCGGAGGCGGGGGGCGGCGGGACCGAGGCCGGCGCGCGGCTTGACCCCGCCCGCCATCGCCATGCTACTCAGGCGGGCCTGTAGTAGATGCTCACCTTGGTTTCGCTTCCTTCCGAAGGCGGGGCCCATCGCCCTTGCAGTTGGAGCATCCCAACTTGCCCGATGTGGTCATCCTCGAACAGGGCGAGGGGGCGCCACTCGGGGCGTTCCCGCAACGGGTCATGCCTCTCGATGAGGCCACGGCAGAAGGCATCGACGGGGGCTTTGGCCGCGTTGTCGAGGTCAAAGCCCTTCTTGTGGTTCTCGGCTTGGGGCCGCGCCTTCCTTAACTCGATCCGGAACCCCCACACGACCTGAGTGGGGACGACGGCAGGCCAGTCGCCGCGGCCCACGACCTGGCTTCGGATGTACGCAATGTTCCTCTCGGAGGACTTTCGCTCCCCATAGGTGAACGCCTGTGGGTACGAGAACTGGTAGAAGGGCCGCCATGGGGGTGCTTCCAGGTCCCACATGGTCGTGAAAGATGAGGCGGGAAATATGAGGATTCCGTGCGCACCGTCGGGACGGCCTCTTGCCCCAGAGGAACCGGCGGCGCCCTCGCCGGGAGTCGCCAGGATGGCACCGTACGTGTCCCACCTTCGGAGCCGAATCCCGTCCACCACGAGCCATGTGCCGTGGCGCCTCGGCGTGGCTTCCACCCCGCCTCTGAAGCTCCCCGCTCGGGCTCCCCGTGCGTAGGGCGCAGTAGAGGTAGCGGCCCGCGCCCAACCGGTAGCCTGGAAGGCATGCGGGGGACGGGAACGGGACCCCCCGGACGGGCAAAACAGTTGAAAATCGCGCGGGAAACCATGTACCCACTTCGGTGTCACCTTCCGTTTCCTAAATCGCGGGGGCCCGCCGTGCCAGGCGGGTCGGCGCCCGGGTGGTGACTGGGGACGCGCTATTCCCGGAGGGTGTCGGTGCGCCACGACCCTTGGGGAATAGCGCATCAAGAAGGGGCTCTTGGCGGAAAGTGGGAAAAGTGGAAAAACTGAGAAAGCGGGAGCGGACACCGTCCCCCGTGCGTGGTGTAGTTTTCCAGTTTTCCCTTGTTTTCCTGGGGGGAGGTCACGGCCCTATCCCGGAACGCGCCTGCGTGTCTCAGGCCCATTTGGGGGTGATGCGGGAGACATCTCCCCCCTTGCCCCCCACACCCGCACCTGGGTGCCCTGCCGCAGGCCGGGGGCCACTCTCTCTGTGGGCAAGTTCGGATGCCATGGAGCGAGATTGTGATGGTGAGAGCTTGTGGCGAGGAGGGGGATGCGTTCCTCGGTACTCAGGTGCGAAGAAGCGGCCGCGGTTGTGGGCCTCCGAAACGCGGCGGATCCTCCCCGAGGCGGTCATCTCACTGGTCGCCCGCCGGATCGCCTTCTTACTGTGGAGGCCTCCCAATTTCTCCGCGATAGCGTCAATCGTGGCCCCGGCGGCACCGAAGTCGACGATCACACCGAACACGGACTCGAAGAGGCTTGCCTCCTCGGGGTCGGCGTCGGGATCAAACTCCCCAAGATAGCTGAGGCGCACCAACTCCTCACCGGTTCCCCCCTGGAGAAGTTGGTCCAGGCCCACCAGGAAGGGACGCCCCTCATCGTGTTTGCGGGCGAGGGGGATCACACCGATCGCCCGGCCAGTTTCGTCTGCCTTCCGGCGTTGGCTCTGGATCATGTAGGCCACGTCGGTCTGGGCGACCAGAGCCGATGACCCACGGATGCGGACGACGCGGTCGGTCGTCCGAGCGTCCCGCTTGTTGGCATGGTGGATGATCAGGAGGGCGAAGGGATGGTCCGCCTGCAACTGCTTGAGCCCCTCAATGGCCCCCATGGTGTCCTTTGCCCGGTTCTCGTTGAAGCCGTGGGACACCAGGTTGGACCATGAGTCCAGGACCACGAGCCGGGGCTGCCATTCCGTGAGGTGCCGCCGCAGGGCCTCCAACCCGGCCCGGGTGTTGAGCGGCGGCAAGGTATCCGTGGAAGCCCAGTAGTCGTCAAGCTTCTCGGGGTCGGCGCCCAGGAGGCGCATCCGGTGGGCCACCATCCGGGACCCGCCGTCCTTGTCGATGTAGAACACCCGGGCGGGGCCCTCGGGGACCTGGAACCTCCCGAGGAAGGGTTGCCCCTCCGCGACGGTCCGAGCCGCCTCCAGGGCAATCCAGGATTTTCCCTCGCCCCCGTGGCCCACGAGGAGGGCCCGGCCATTCTCGGGGAGGAACCCCTCAATGAGCCACCTCGGGGGGCCATGGGTCTCCATGAGGTCCCGAAGGGAAATGCGGCCCGAGGTAGCGTCGCCCGTTGCGCGGGACGTCCGGGCGTCGCGCTGGGGACGGGTCACGGGCGGTCCTCCGGGTGGTGGGGGCCTCGCATGGAGATTTGCACCGCGCGCTCCCGAAGCGCGGCGCTTACCTCTTCGAGGAGGGCGCCGTGGAGCTTCCCGTGGCGATGGAGGACTGCCCTCCGGAGCGCCGACAGGGCTGCGGCCTGGACGCGGACGGTCGTGGTGGTCGGCGGGGTGGTAGGGGCTTCGGAAGCGCGTGAGTCCTGCATCCCTTTTCGGTGCGGTCGTTGTCGTGTGCTCATGTTTCCACGACCGCGGGCTCGGGAGGTCATCGGCTAAACTGTTTCGGGTTCCCAATCGGCTTTGCCAACTGGCGAATCCACGCCCAACTTGGTGACTTGTCGGGCGTCATCGAAGGGCGCCGACGCTCGACCGTCCATCCCTCGCCTGCAATAATCCCCCAACTGTATACGGACCGTGGACTGGAAGTGGGCCCGATTGGTTCTTATGTCGGTGTCAGGTATGATTGTCCCTGTTCATGGTCTCGGATCGCGCGGCCCACCTTCGTGATGCGTACCTCCGCATGCGTCTGGAACGGTACGACCTTCAGGTTCACGTCCAGAAGTTGGAGCACCACACGGCCGAGGAGGTGTATGTGTACTCCAACGAACACGAGGAGGCCATCCGCCTTGCCCCGTTGGAGAAGCGCGCCAAGGAACTCCAATTGAACATGAAAGCTCGGGGGGAGAGCGGGAATAACCTCGTCCTGATGAGCCGTGCTGAACTGGAGTCGATCTACTCGGAGCTCTTCGAGGATGCCATCAGGTACCTCAACAAGCGCCACGATCTCCCGCCTGTTCTTCAGGCGCTCACTCGGGCGCCAGACTGGCGCGAGCAAACGTTCGGGGAGCCCTGGGTCTCCCGAATCAAGGCGGACCAACGCGCTGCCCGCGATGTGGTTGGCTATTTCCAAGGCTTGGTGGACGACTTCCCCGACCCGCCGGGCCCCATGCAGATGGCCACGGCGATCTTTGCCGAGTTCCTGTTGGGGCGCATCTTCGGGTACTACCGTCCCTGGGTGTATCTCGATCACCCTGCCGAGCCCAAGGAGGGGACAGCTCTTGAGGACAAGGTGCTCCTCAAGTATCTCGTGGATGGCGCAAACGAGGTGACCATCGGGGAACGTGTGCGCCTGGGCCTCTTCGGGGTTATGAACGTGGAGGTCGCGCGCCCCCTCGCCGAGAACGCATCCTCTCACTTCCGCGTCAGGCCCCCCAAAGGGATGGTCTTCCAGTACCCGAAGGTGGAGGGACCCGCGCCTGGGATTACGAACTACGCGTTGGACCCCGAGCAAGCGCAAATCTACGTGAGTGCGGACCAGGCTGCGGCGACCTTCGAGGAGACCGGCCGGCCTCCCGCGGCGGTCCTACGGGCCAGGGCGACGCAGACGACAAGCATGCGGATGCTCGTCGCGCTCCTGTTCCTCGTTGGCGCGGTGTTGCCGGCTTTCCTCGTTCTGGATCATCTCACGGGCATCTTTTCGTGGAGCGCCTTCCGCGACAACGTCGCGACCTTGGGGCCGCTCCATATCCTCCCCCTCTTGTGGGGGGACCTGGCTGTGGCCATAGATGCTACGGAGGCGTCGGAGGTCATGGCGACCTTCCAGTTGTCGCTTCCCCTTGCTTTCGGTCTCGTTGCATCCACGTGGGACCGCCCCGCTGTGAGGGCCTATGCCGTGACCCAACTCGTCCTCGCTTCGGCCCTAACGGTGTTCTGGGTTGCGGGCCTGGCGTTTCCTCCTGTGGCTGTCCTGGCCCTCGTAGGGGGAGTCCTTCTCATGGGGTACAACCTCCGGGAGGCATACCACCTCCTCAAGGCACCGTACCCCCGGTCTCCCTGACCCCTCCCTCACTTGGCAAGGGACGGGTCAACCATGGGTCACGGTGACATCCCCACGAATTTTATAACATCAGACGTCTTATCAGTCTATAGACTGCGTATACGCATGGCGTTCACGCAGAGGGGCTTGTCCTCATGCCGAAGATCATCATCCGCGGCTTGAAAGACGAGGTGACCCGTGAGGAAGGGAACTTCCTTGAGGCCGTCCGGGGCGGCTATGCGTCCCGCGAGAAGGCCGGCAAGAAGAAGGCAACGCTCCCCCGGGAGTAATCGCCTTTCTACCTTGCTCCTCCCCCTGGCGGGAGGCGCCTCGTCATTCAGACTATGCAACCCCCCACCTCGGCCCCGCGGCCGAGGGCAACTCCCTTTTCTGCCCAGACGATCGGCCGCCGCACGCGTCCGGCCCCTTGGGTATCCCACGGCCCCCTGTGGTGCCTTCCCGGGCGCCGGTACTCGCCGGGCCTCCGGGAATAGCGCGTCCCTACGAGACGTTTCGCTCCCGCTCAGAAGTCGGGCACGTACCGGTCGTACTGCTCCTTCAGGCGGCCCTTCATCAGGTGGATGTACACCATGGTGGTGCGCTCGTCCGCGTGGCCCATGATCTCCTGAATGCTCCGGGGGTCCATGCCCGCAAAGGCCAGGTGCGTGGGGAGGGTGTGCCGGAGGAGGTGGGGCGTCACGTGCTTCCCGGAGAGGCCTGCCCGCGCGGCCCACTTCTGCACCGTGCGCGTGATGGCGGTGTACTGCAT
>DATMKA010000084.1:0-5847 GCA_035553595.1 Thermoplasmatota archaeon
GGGGGTGCACACGTCACCGCGCTGGAGACACACGATGGCGGGGGACCGGAAGGGGCCGCCGTAGATGGTGAACCAGTCGCCGGGAGCGCCCTGCATGGGCTCAATGCTCGTGATCGTTGGGGCGGGGACGGCGGTCACGAAACCCCCCTCGGGAATCGTGAAGGCGCCAGGGGTGAGGTCGCTGGTGTCGTCCTCGCCGCCAAGCGTGGTGACGCGGAGGACGTAGTCGCCCGCGGGGACGCCGAAGGGCGCGCGCACCTCGACGGTGTTGTCGTCCTTGACGACGTGGCCCGGGATAGGGACGAAGTAGGGGAAGCTCTCGGTCTTCGCGCTCACCATGAGGGTGGTGCCGAGGTTCTCGCCCGTGATCGTGATGGCCGTGCGGCCGGGGCCGGACGTGGGGGTGAAGCCCGTGATGCGGGGCGCATTGGGGAGCACGGTGTAGGTGCCCGCTTGGCCGAGGGCGGCCGTGTCCACGGAGTTCTGCCGGTCCGTGACGCGCACGACGTACTCGCCTGGCGCAAAGCCGGGGGGCGGGGCCACGGTGAAGTCGTAGACTCCTTGAGCGCCTTCCACGGGCGAGGGGAAGTGGGGAACCTGTTGGCACTCGCCCACCTTATCCCGGGGCTCCAGGCAGATCGTCGTATGGAGGCCGGTGGCGTTCCCGACCGTGATCACAAACGCGTCGCCCGGCTTCCCTTCGGAAGGGGTGAGCGACAGGATCTCCAGGGGCGGGTGGGTGACATGGATGGCGCTCCCCGCGGTGGCGGTGCCGAGGTCGCGCGTGACGACAATGACATCCAGGGGGTGGATGGCGATATGGGACTCCTTGATGGGGTTGGGTTGTGCGATGACGGTGATCTGGGTTGGGCTGTCAACGCTGAAGGCGAGGCCTGGGCCTGTCACGGCGTGGAAGAAGACGCCGACGACATCGACGAAGCTCCGCCCATGAATCAGGAAGGTCCCGTGGTTGAGGACGAATTGGGGCGTGACGCGGTCGATCGCCACCGGTTGCCAGACCGAGAACCGGCTCGGGTCCAGCCCGTCGGTGGTGGCCGTCCCGGTGGACGTGGTCACGGAGACGCGGTAGTCCCCGTTGGGAAGATCGATGGGGAGGACCGCCGTGGCCTGGGTCGGCGTCGCGCTCACCCGAGTGGCCTTCACGCAGGGGCTGCTGTCGCGCTGGAAGCAGACCTGCATTCCTTCCTCGAAGTTCCGGCCCTCGATGGTGATTCGGGGCGTGGCGGCGGTGGTGGAGCCGATCGCGACGTTGCGGGGGCTGAAGCCGGTGATGGTCGGGGAGGGCGGCGTGATCTTGAAGGCTGTAGGGAGGTATGCGGTGCCACCGGAGAGGGTTACGGTGAGGGGGCCAGTGGTGGCACCCTCGGGGATCGTGGCCTTGAGTTCATCCGCGCCCGAGGCAGCGAACGACGCGGACTGGCCATTGAAGTGGACGGCGGTGGCCCTGCCGAGGCCGGCGCCCTGCAGTGTCACGGTGGCGCCGGCGCTTGCGGGGGACGGCGTCGCGGTGAAGGAAACGGCGTTGGCGGGAACGCGGAGGCTGGAGGGGGTGAGGGTGCTCGTGGTGGCGCTTCCCGCGCTCGTCTCGAGGCGCAGCACGTAGCTGCCCGCGCCGAGACCGTCCGGGAGGCGGGCCGTGAGCTGGCCGCGCGAGGGTTCCGCGACGGCGCCGAGGGAGATGCAACGGAACTTCGTGACGAGACAGAGGGTTGCATCCTCGGTGAGGCCCGTGGCAGCGACGGTGAGCAGGGAGCCCGGGTAGGCCACCTGGGGGGAGAAGGAGCGGATCGTGGGTGCGGGCCCAGTCACCACGAAGCGGGGGGATTCCACGCGACCGGAGGAGGTTTCGAGAACAAATGTGCTGGAAGACGCCCCCTTCGGCACCGTCGCGAGAAGCTTGCCGTCCGGAGCCACCCGGAACTTCAGCGCCGCCCCGCCGAAGGTCACGCTCGTGGCTTCCTCCAGGCCTTCGCCTGTGATCGCGACTTCTGTTCCCACCGGCCCCGAGGTGGGGACGAGGCCCGTGACGCGCGCCTTGAGAGCGCTTCCTCCCGCTTGCGCTGCGGCCGTCTCCACGAGAGGCCCGAGCCCCGGAAGGGTGAGGAGGAGAACGAAGGCGAGAGCAACGGCGCGGGCGGAGCGCAGGGGGGCCTTGGAGCGCATGGAGCGGCAACCTGGGGAGCCGGAGGGGCGAATAATCCAGCTTCCCCAACAGGGCAAGCACGGCTTGGTCTCATCAATACTCTCATCCGGGCGCGGCGCAGCGCGGGCGGTGGCTTCAGCAGAACCAAATACCGCGTTCACCGTCTGGACCCCCATGCGGTCGCCGCTCGTCCCCCTCACGCTCGTTGCCCTGGTCGCCTTCACGGCCCTTGCCGGGTGCACCGGGGACCCGGCGGCGCCAGCCGCCACGGACACGGGGACGCCGACCGTGACGACCCCGCCCACCATCACCACGCCCCCGCCGAGTCCTCCTGGTGGGTTCCCGCCCCTGGAGCCCGCGGCCGAGTCCTTCGCAGCTCCCGCCTGGACACCCGGCGACTGGTGGCGCTACGCGACCCCGGAAGGCGTGCGGACCGTCGAGGTGGCCCGCGCTGGCGTGCCCTGCGCCGTCGGCAAAACCTGCCTTGAGCTTGTCTCGACCACGACTCCCGAGGAGGAGGGCCCCACCGTGGTTTCGACCCTCGTGGACCCCGTGACCCTCGCCACCTGGACTCCTGGCGGCTTCGAGGCACGCCTCCAGTTCCCCCTAAAGCCGGGCGCCACCTGGGGTGCCTGCACCGCGGGCGCGCCGAAAGCCCTCAACGTGACCGGCACCCTGTACCCCGTGGCGGTTCCCGTGCGCTGCCAGGTGTCGGGCGGCCTGAACGTGACGACCTGGTACGCCCCCGCCGCGAAGGCCGTCGTCCTGGTGAACCACACCGCCCCCTCCGGAGAGGAGGCGCCCACGGAGGTTCTCCTCGAACACGGTCGCGGCACCCCCCTGAAGGAGGAGCGCCTCGCCCTCGCGCCCCTCTATCAGAAGGGCGACGTGTGGTCCTACCGCTACCGCGACCCCGCCCTCTCCACCGAGCCCGACCGCCTCCTGCGCGTGGAGGTTCTCGAGGCCGGGATCGCTTGCGATGCGGGGCTCTGCCACCGCCTCCGGGCCACCCTTCCCGGCGTTGGCACCGAGGAGCGCCTCGTGGAGGCGCGCTCCATTTCCGAGCGGGGCGAGCTCCAGTTCCCCCTCTACGCGGGCGCCGAATGGTTCTACACCGAGGCCGACGGCTCCGAGATGGAGTGCCTCGTGGGCGAGCCTCGCGCGCTCGCCATCGCCGAGACCACCTATGCTCCTGTGTTCCTCATCGCCTGCGCCCCCGAGGAGGGCGAGTGGACCCTGCGGTACTGGTCCCCGGAAGCGGGGGCTGTGGTGCAGGAGAGCCGCGCCGCAAACCCCGATGGGGCGGGGGAGCGGGTGTATCTCACGCTGACGTGAGCACCCCAAACTCTCTCGGGATGAGGAGACTGTCCATGCTGCCGCACCGGCCCCTCGTTGCCTACGCCGTTGCCCTCAGCGGGGCGGTGTTGCTCCTCACGGGCCTCAAGGGGTGGTTCCTGATGGAACTCATGCTCCTGCCCGCCTGGGCGTTCCCCTTCGTGATCCTTGCAGTTCCTCCCCTCGCGATCCTCCTGGCCCGGGCCACGCGCGCTCGAGGGCTGCCTGCGGCAGGCCTCGGCTTCCTCGCATGGTTCACCTGGATTGGGGTTCTCGCCCTCACGCCAACGGGCGGAGAGTTCGAGGCTATCCTCGCGGAGGTGCCGGTTCCAGAAGGCGGGGCCCTCCTCTCCAGCAGGAGCAACCTTGGCGTCCCCTTCTCCCAAGGTTGGGGGTCCCGAGCCTACACTTATCCGGCGGGCACGAACGCGACACAACTCCTCGCGGAGACCGAGGCAAGGCTCGCGCAGGAAGGCTGGGAGGTGGAGGCAGTCGTGCCCCCCACTGCAGAATGGCCCGAAGGGCGGATCGAAGCCCGGTGGGGGCTCTTGGACCTCCACGTCACGGTTGGGGGCCCCGACCCGAAGGCGACCGGGTTGTCCCTCTACCTGACGCGGTGATGGGCCCTGCCTAGGCCGCCGCGCCCACGCCCGTGGTGGTGACGGGCAGGGGCATGACGCCGCGGCGGGAGTGCTCGACCTCGCCGTGGGCCGTGACGGTCACCTCGACGCCGAAGCAGGAGGGGCCGTACACGGAGTCGAGGGCGTACCAGCGCACGACCCAGCCGTCACCGTGGCGCTCGGCGCGGTAGTGGAGGGGGCGCCCGTCGGCGTGCAGCTCCTGCACTTCGGGGACGTGGCGGTGGGTGAAGGCGGCGGCGTGGCCCTCCGTCGTGAGGGGGCCTTCAGGGGCGGCCGCGTGGTAGCGGGAGGTGTGGAGGACGCGCACGCTCGTGGTGCGGCGCGCAAGGACGCGGTGCTCCAGGAGGGCCGCTTCCACGATGTCGGTGTCGCGGCGGACGGCCACGCGCCAGGTGAGGGGGCGGGGCGTGGGCAGGATGTGGGCGTCACTGCCGTGGTGCCGCGTGAGGTAGGCCTTGTTGGCGACGCGCCACAGGAAGTACCCGCTCCAGGCCACGAGGAGGCCCGTCTCTAGGGCGCTGAGGCTCACGGGGCCGCCCTGGGTGGCCACGAGGTAGAGCGCGACGAGGGAGAGGGCGCTCGCGAGGGAGGGCTTCGTGAGGTGGTCCTGCACGGTCCACTCAACGATGTCAGTCTTCCAGGGCCAGAGCAGGAGGCAGCCCCAGTTGAAGACGTCGAGGACGACGTGGCTCACCCAGCCGATGGCGCCCGCCGCAAGGGCGAGGTGGAAGGGGACGCCGAAGAGGCCCCACATGACGAGGCTGCCGAGGCCAACGGTGAGGACGCCGGCGGGGAGGCTGTGGGTGATGCCGCGGTGGCGGAAGAGCTTGTACTTCTTGGCAAGCGGCCACAGGAACACGTCGAAGTCGGGGGCGTAGGCGGCAACGGCCGTCCACCACACGAGGGCGCCCGCGTCGAAGACGCCGGCCCCGAGGAGATACCCGACAAGGATGTGAGTGAGAAAGTCCACAGTGAGCCTTCCGCACCTCTCCCTGTGGGCCTCTACTCATTTAAGCGGATCGGAATCGGCGGTGCTCCGCCAAACCTCACCGCGCGCGGGCCACGACAGGCGGGCCGAGTTCCCGCTCCATGCTGGCCGCGAAGCCGTCCCACATGCGGCCGAGCTCGCGCCGCACGAGGGGCGAGAGGAGGCGCACCTTCAGGCGGCTGATGGGCCGCCGGGCGGCAACCCCGTACACCACCGTGAGGCGGCACCCGCCCTCGGGCAGGGGGTCGAGGCGGTAGCGGTAGTGGCTGCCCCGCCCGCTCCCCTCGAGGATGCGGGCCTCCCAGTGGTCGGGCGGGTGCAGGAGCACCTCGGCCTTTCCCCGCCCCTTGGTCCCGAGGAGATTGAGGCAGGCGTTGAGGACGACGCGGCCGGGCTCCCGCGAGGCGACCGTGCGCTCCTCGATGACGGCGCCGGCGCGGGCCGGGTCGTCGTCCTGGTAGTCCGTGAGCCACGCGTAGGCCACGTCCAGGGGGTAGGGGATGCGGCGCGTGTAGGTGATGTCGATGAGGCCCGCCATGGCGACGGGACGGGCGGGCGAGGGGGTAAGGCTTTGCCCGTACCGGGCGGCCTAACCGCGGCCGAGGAGCTTGTCCACGCAGGCCTGGCAGCGCCACCGGGCGTACTGGTCGCTCACCATGTCCTCCTCGCGGAAGACGCCGCGGCAGTCCACGCAGCGGAACTTCCCCGGGGGTTGGGGG
>DATMKA010000085.1:0-13659 GCA_035553595.1 Thermoplasmatota archaeon
CAGGGTGCCGAACGCCGCCGCGGCCCCCGCGCCCGCCGTCGTCCGGAGGGAGGCACCTCCCGCGGCAGCCCCTGCCGCGAAGCCTGCTGCTCGCGTGGCCCCCGTGAAGGCCGCGACCACCGGCACCCGTCCCGACCGGCCCGTTCTCACCATCGCGGTGGCCTTCGGCATCGCCTTCGTCCTCTCCACGCTCATGGCGTGGAGCCTCACCCTCGTGGTGCTCTCCCTCGTGGCCGTTCCCACCCTCGCGGGATGGCTCGGGGGCCGCTTGACGCCAGGGGACCGCCTCGTCCGCACCGGGTATGCGGCCGGCGGCGCAGCCCTCGGCGTGATCCTCGCGGCCGTCATCTACGGGCTCCTGCTCGCGCCCCAGGTGGCGGCGCTTCTCGGCGACCCCGCTCCCCCGCGCATCGACCTTGTTCCCTACCTCCTGACGGCCACCTTCATCTACGGCATCCCCGGCGCCCTCTTCTCGGCCGCGGCGGCCTACTGGCTCGCCGAGCCCGCGAAGCCCAAGGCGTGAAGGGGAGCAAGAAAAAGAGAGGCCGCTGCCCCCCGGTTCCGGGGGGCAGGGGGCGGTTTTACGTGCAGATGACGTCGAGCTTGCCTTCGTTACCCGCCATCTTGATCTCGCGGGCGATGCGGCGGCCGGTGCTGAGGCCGGGCTCGATGAACTCGGTGTAGGGGCTCCCCGCGATGTAGGGGTTCGTGCCCGCGACGATGCGGGCGCTGATCTCGAACACCTTGAACTCCATCTTGTCCGTGACCACGGTTTCGAGGCAGAAGCTGCCCCAGATGCCGCCGAAGAGGTCCCAGCTCGAGTCCACGACGCCCTCGCCCATCTTGAAAATCTTGGGGAGGAGGCTCTCGCGGATGACGAGGGGGAAGTTGCCCGTGACGACGAAGGTGGGCTGGATGCCGATGGCTTCGAGCTCGGCGATGCTGCCGAGGCGGTTGGCCTCGTCGATGTTCGTCTCGTCGCGGCGGTCCGTGCCCATGAACTGGAGGCTGCCCTTCCGCATCTGGTAGAACTCGCCGTTGATGGGGCTGTAGAAGTAGTGGAGGTAGTAGCGCGTGCCGAGCACGAACTCCTGAATCGTGTAGGGCTGCGTCTCGTCGATCTTGCGCTTGAACTCGTGGTAGTTGCGCGCAATGAAGAAGCCGCGGCCGCCCTTGGCACCGTGATACTTCACGATGACGGGCTCGATGATGTCGCGGGGGTCCGTGATGTGCTTCGGGAGCTGGAGGCCGGCCTTGTCGAGCCACTGCTTGCTCTTGTAGCGGTCGGACTCCCAGGGGAGGACGGCGCGGTTGCCGAAGGTGGGGATCTGGAGGTCCTGGAACTTGGTGGAGCCGACGTACTCCACGAAGGAGCCGTGGGGCACCACGATCACGTTCTTCGCGCGAAGCTCCGCCACGAGGGCGGGGTCGAAGAGGTCGCTCCACTGCTTGAGGACGAGGAACTCGTCGGGGCGCGCGAGGGGGAAGCCCTCGTAGTAGCGCGGGGGCGCGCCCACGCAGATACCCATGGTCCGGAAGCCCTCCTTCCGTGCGCCGTGGAAGATCTGGAGGGAGGAGTGGCTGCACATCGTCGCGATGGTGATCTTACTGGGGTCGTAGCCGCGAACGACCGGGCGCGCGTCAAAGGCCATCGGGGGCACCTTAAGCGCCGCCCATGGGGGGTTCGGGATATAAGCGTATCGGGCTGTTTCACGGCTCGCCGCGTGGCTGCTTGGGGTGGTCCGACTCGATGCGCAGGAGAATCTCTTGGACAAGGCGAGCGTGGGCGAAATCGATGCCCGCGAGCATGAGGAACTCCCGCCGCAGCTCTTCCGTGGGAGCCGCGACCGCGGCGCGCTCGTAGGCGTTCGCCGTCGCCTCCTTCGCGTCGATGACCGTCTTCAGGAACTCGTGAGTGCTGATGGAGCGCGCCCGCTTCGAGCTTTCCCGGAGCTCCCGCACGTTGGGCTCCTCGCGGGCCCACCGCTCCACGAGAACGTGGGTGCGGTCGATCTCCTCCCGCGTCTCCTCCCGGATGCGCTCCAGTTGGCGCAAGTGGTCGGGGGGCAGGAGGTCCCGGGCCGCGTTCTCGTACCAGTTGGAAAGGAAAAGGCGCTTCTGGATGACCACCGTGCCGAGGTCTTCCACCGCGGCGGCACTGGTCGCTTCGCGGTGCTGGTTCGGGGAGGGCATCGGACCCCCGATTCGCTATCGAGGAGGATAAGCGTTCCGTCACGGTAGGTGATCCGCTGCCCTGCCGGGAGGATCGAGAAGGCCGGAGGGCTAACCGGAGGCGGGTCCGGCAGCGGGCCCCCCGGTGAGCAGGAGCCCAACCAAGCGACGGGGTCCTCAAGGGGAACCGAGACACCGCCGGAGGCGAGAGAAACGGATAGGAATGGCCCTCAGCAAAGTCCAATCTCCACATAATGGGGTTCAGATCCGAAACCAATCATCACGGGGCCAAGCCCCCGATGACCGACCCTACCTAAAGGGCTAACGGCCGAAACGGGCAGGCACACTTTCGGTCACCCCCCCGACGAAGAATGAAGATCCCGGCGCGAGGTCGATAGCATCATGCCTGCCGCCTCCGCGCTCCTCGCCTCCGCCATGACCGCCCTCGGCACCCTCACCACCGGATTTGGTGCCGTGAGCGCCCACGGTGCTGCCCGCCTCTCCGTCGTGGTCGCTGGCGCCACCCTGGCCGTTGCGGGCCTCATGGCGCTGCGGCAGGGATAACGGCCTCCGGGCCCGTTCCTCCCAAGGCCCCGGTTCGCCGGCTGCGTGGGTCCCGTAGGAGGCTTCGCTCAGCCCTACGGGCCTTCGCTCGCAAGGCCGCGATGAACCACGGAGGGTCGCGAAGGACGACACCTCCCTTCTGCCCCCTTCGCGCTCCTTCGCGAACCTTCGCGCCCTCGCGAGGGAGCACGGAGTGCGACCGAGCCCCCTACGGGACCCGGGCCCGAGGATGGAACAACCGATCACTTCCGCCGCGGCAAGTCCTTCACGGACGCCGCGACGCGCTCAAGCCCCTTCCGCAGGTTCTCACGGCTCGTCGCGTAACTGATCCGGAGGTGCCCTTCGCCGCGGGGACCGAACTCGACGCCGGGCGTGGTCGCGACACCGGCCTTGTAGAGGAGGTGCTCCGCGAACTGCATGCTCGTCATGTCGAAGTCGAAGCGGGGGAACACGTAGAAGGCGCCCTTCGGCTCGTTGAGGCGGAAGCCCGGGATGTCCCGGAGGCCCTTCACGATGATGTCGCGGCGGGCACGGAACTCGGCCACCATCTCCTTCACGGGCGCGTCGCCCATCTGGAGCGCGGTCACGGCCGCGTCCATGGTGAAGGCTGCGGGGTGGGTGAGGCTGTGCTGCTGGAGCTTGATGAGTTCCTTCTGGAGCTCGTGGGGCGCCACGAGCCACCCCATGCGCCACCCGGTCATGGCATGGGACTTGCTGAGGCCGTTGAGGGTGATGGTGCGTTCCCAGCCGCCCGGGAGGGAGGCGGGGCTCACGTGCTCGCCCTCGTACAGGATCTTCTCGTACAGCTCGTCGCTGAAGAGCCACAGGTTGTGGTCGCGCGCGAGGTCCACGAAGGCCTTCATGTCCTCGCGGGTCTGGACGCCACCGGCGGGGTTGCTGGGGCTGTTGAGGATGAGCATCTTCGTCTTCGGCGTGATGCGCTCCGCGACGGCCTCGGGCGTCATGCGGAAGTCCGTCTCGAGAGTGGCGGGCACGTAGGTGGTCTTGCCGCCGGCGAGGTTGATGACCTGCTCGTAACTCACCCAACCGGGGTCCGGCAGGAGCACCTCGTCACCGTGGTCGATGAGGCCCATGATCACGTAGAACATGCCCTGCTTCGCGGGCGTGACCATGACGTCCTTGGCCTCGCAGGGCATCCCGTTCTCCTTGCGGTGCTTCTGCGCGATCGCCTCACGAAGCTCGGGCGTGCCCCAGGCGCTCACGTAGTGGGTCTTCCCGTTGTCGAGGGCCTTCTTGCCGGACTCCACCACGGGCTTCGGGGTGTCGAAGTCGGGCTCGCCGACGCTCCAGCTGATGATGTCGCGGCCCTCCTTGCGGAGCTTTGCGACCGCGTCCGTGATCTTGACCGTCCCCGACTCCTTCACCCGAGAGAGGCGCTGCGCCACCTTGACCGGCATGGCTTATCGGGGCGGGAAGGGGGCGCGGGTAAATAACTCGTTGGTTGTCGGGCGCGGTCGCTGGGCCTCCCCTGGGTCGGGCGCTCGGCCGAAACCACAGGGGGTCAGAGAAGCAGAGGTTCACAGAGCCGAAACTAAACGCCTCTCTGCGAGCCTCTGACCCACTGACTCTCTGCGGTTTCGGCCGAGGACAACCCGGATAAGGGGAGATCAGGGAATCATTTCCCACACGGACTTGTGGTCCGCGCCCCAAGGCCCAGGCGCGTTCTCACCGGGCGTGATGAACTGGAGCTCCAAGGTGTCGGGGGTGGCCTCAAGGAGCGCGCCGGGGGAGAGCTGGAGCTGGTACATGAAGAGGAGGTACCAGCGGTTGTCCTCGCCGCCTGTCGCGGGGTAGCTGAAGACATCCACGAGCTCGGGGGCATCGAGGGGCGTGGTGAACCAGGAGCGGAGGACGCGCTTCGCGGCCTCGGCAGGGTCCTCGTTGAGGAGGAGCGTCTCGCCGGGAAGGAACCAGACGTCCGGGTTGTCCTGGGTGCGGACGGCGGCGACGCGGCCGTCGGCGGCGCGCACGACCACAAAGGCCTGGAGGCGGAGGGAGGTGCCGTTCGGGTGGTTGAACTTCGCCTGCACGGGCGCGCCCGCAGTCTGAACGGGAATCATCGCCGCGACAGCTTGCGGGCGCGGCATAAAGGTTTGCGGCGGGATCAGGAGTCCCCGGGGCGGTGCGGTGGCGGCGCCCAAGGCATCCAGGAAAGGGTCGGGAAGAGGCCGAGAAGCCCGGCCTGGAGGAGGACCACAACGAGATACCCTCCAGGGGTTGCTCCATGGGTGAAGAGGCCGTAGGCGGTGGATCCGATGAGTAGTGCCAGGAGGAAGGCGCCGGTGAACCCGACGGCTCGCGTGACGGCCCGACCGACCCGATCCCGGTTATCCATCACCTGTACGTCGCGGGCTGCCGCCAGGAACACCAAGGAGGCCCCCAGCGTGAGGAACCACCCGAATCCAAGGAGGAGGGGCAGGGTGAGAATGAGGAGAAGGCCGGAGGCCGCGGCAAGGAACGCGCTCCGGCTCCGGAGGGCGCCCACGATGGCGCAGACGCCAGCAAGGGCCCCGAGCCCGTTGATGAAGGCAAGGCGGAGGAGCGCTTCGGTCTTGGTTTCCGACGTGCCCCCCACGGCGGGGCAGGCCTCGGAGGGTGAGGCGCGCACGACCCCGTCCCCATCCCCGTCGGCATTGTAGGCGAAGCACGGGTCGTTGAACCGCGCGACCTCCCCGTAGGCAAGCCCCAACGCGAGAAGGACCAGGGCCGCGCCGAACAGGAGCGCAACCCCCTGCAGGGTCGATCGCATGAGCAAGGATGGGCGCCGGGAGGGGATGAGCCTTCCCGACGCGAAGCAACCTCAACCGAGTTGGCTGAGGATGCGGTGGACCGCGTCCACGGCGGCGTCGGCGCGGTCGATGCGCGCCTCGGCCTGCTCGTAGGTCTGGCCCGGCCCCGTGATGCCGAGGCCCACGGGTTTGCGGTACTGGAGGGAGAGTTCCTGGAGCGTCTTCGCCGTCGCGTGGGCGATGAGCTCGTCGTGCTTCGTCTCGCCCGTGATGATGACGGCGATGACGACCACGGCCGCCACGTCCTTCTGGCGGAGCAGCTCGTTCGCGGCGAAGGGCGTGTCGTACGTCCCCGCGACGTGGAGCGTTGGCCCGAGCGCGTACCCGAGCTCCTCCGCGCGGAGGACGGCGCGGCGCCACATCTCCTTCGTGAGGAGCTCGTTGAAGTCGCCGACGACGAACGCAATCTTGGGCTCCCCGGCGTTCACCTTCTTGGGGGTGGTCTTCTTGGCGGGCATCGCGGTTCCTCCCTAGAGCCTCACGGGGCCTGCGTCCTCGAAGCCCTGGCGCTGGCCGGTGCCGGCCTGCTTCACGAGGGTCTCGGGCTCAAGCAGCATGAGAACGCAGTTGACGGCGTGCTCGCGGGTGCGGTTGTCCACGACCTTGAAGAGGCCCTTCTCGTCCTCAGGCGCGACCTCGTCCATGTGCACGAAGACTTCGAGGAGGGGCTTGCCGAACTTGCAGCGGAGCCACATGAGGCCGAGGCTTGCCTCGTGGCCACAGGTCTTGTCCACGTCCTCGGGGCCCACCATGCCGCACGCGATGACGGCGTCGCAGCCCTGGTCGAAGAAGCGGCGGGCGGCGGCGGGGAGGTCCTTCACGCCGGGGACGGTGACGCGGCGGACTTCCAGCTCGTTGCGGCGGGGGTGCTTGCGGAGCTCATCGAGGGCGAGCTCGCCCATGTTCACTCGGGAAAAGGTGGTGTCGACCACGCCGATCCGCTTGGGCGGCTCGGCTTGGCCCTCACTGGCGTTGCGGGCAACTCCGATACGGTCGGTCATTGGGGGTTCTCTCCGGAGGGCTGCCGCTCGGCAGCGTAAAGGGAAGCGTGCTGGTAGAGGTCGACGATGCGGCGGATGATCTTCCGCGTGCCGTTGAGGTCGGTCTCCTCGAACTTCGGCATGCGCGCCACCTCGATGTGGCCAAGACCGCGGCCTGCGAGGTTCGCCTTGATTTCGTCAACGCGGTGGTAGTCGTCCCAACCGAGGGCGATGACGTCGGGCCGCACGGCCTCCACGCTCGCGTACTGGTCGCGCTCGTCGCCGATGATGGCGCGGTCCACGGGCTTCAAGGCCGCCACGAGGGCGGCGCGCATCTCCTGCGGCATCACGGGCTGGTGCTTGCGGCGGGCCACCATGCTGTCGGTGGCGACCACGACCACGAGTTCCGTCCCGTGCTTCTTGGCCTCCGTGAGGTAGTGGACGTGGCCGAGGTGTAGCAGGTCGAATACGCCAACGGCCATGACGCGCGTCATCCGGGGGACTCCACGGCCGGGTCAGGCCGTGACGAGGCCATCGGGGTGCGCTTCTTTAAACTTGCCCCAGGCTTCGAGGATCTCGTTTCCTTCGAGGAAGATGCCGCCGTGGCGCTTCGCGTAGGCGGCGGCCTCCGCCTTGGGGAGCGCGTTGCCGGGGCCCATCATCTCGGCGCCCACGAGGACGGGGGTGACGCCCGCCATGACGGCAAGGGCGACGCCGAGCTCGGTGTGGCCGCGGCGCTTCTCCAGGATGCGGTCGGTGGAGACGCAGAGGTGGACGTGGCCGGGGGCGCGGAAGGCCTCGCCGAACTTCTGGCGCGCCTCGGCGTCGCTCTCGCGGGCGCCTTCGCGGGCGACGCGCGCGAACTCGCGGATGGTGAGGGAGCGGTCGTTGTCGGTGATGCCCGTGAAGGTCTTGCGGTGGTTGATGGTGAGGCTGAAGCTCGACCGCGTGTCGTACTTGATGTCGTTGGGCACGAGCTGCTTCAGCACGGGGTGCTTCCCGGCGGCCTCCATGAAGAGGTCCTGAAGGAAGGGGAGGCCGAGCTTTTCGCCCACGCGGTGGTGGACGGCGAGGAACACGAGGCCGCCGGCGTCGCGGCGGAGGGTCTCGATGACCTGCGGTGTGGCGTGCTCGGCGGCAAAGAAGAGATCCGTCTCCTCCTCGCGGCCGTCAAAGTCGTACACGGCGACCATGCGGCCCGCACGGAGGTGCTCGAGGGCTTGGGCGACCCGGGGAGAATACAAGAGGTGGACGCTCCGCCAGCCACCGAGGTGGCTGACGAGCCCACTACTCACCCGAGGTGCTTAAAGATTGAGTAATTACGCGAATCCGAGTAAGCCGTGTGGGGCTTAGATGGTCTCGGTGCGCTTGATGAGGCGCGTCAGGTAGCCCGCGATGCGGTTGCGGGTGACCTTGGAGCCGACGTCCGCAATCTGCCCGACCTTGATCTTGTTGTGGTCGAAGTCGTGGGTGAATTCCTGCGGGTACTTGTCAACGAGCTCGTGCGCGACGCGCTTGATGTAGGTCTGGCGAATGTTTCCCATAATCATCACCTGAGGGTCACCGTCGGAGGCGTGGCGCAAGAGCGCGGCGGCCCGCGGCGGCATGTCCGGCCCAAGGACCTTGGGAAAGGCCCGGGACTGAGGCGAGACAGCCCGTAAAGGAGGGTTCGCTATATAAAGGTGCCTGGGTGTCCGGCCGGGCTTGCGACTCTCCCCGGGTCGCTCCCTGCAGGGGCGCGCGCCTGCCGGGACAGCGCCGGAAGCCATATGACGAAGCCGCCCCAACCTGAGGGGGATGCGCCGCTCCACGGCCGCCAGGACGATCCCCCTCCTCGTCCTCACCCTGGGGCCTGCCCTCAGCCTCCTTCTCGCCACGGCGCCCGTCGCGGCCACCGAGGATCCCCTCACCCCGGCGGAGCGCGCCTGGATCGAGGCCCATGGCCCCATCCGGTACGCTCCCGACCCGGATTATCCCCCCTTCGAGTGGGTGGACGACGAGGGCAACGTGACGGGAATCAACGTGGACCTCCTCAACCGGATGAGCCGCAATCTCGGCGTCGAGTTCGAAGTCAGGCACTACGAGAACTGGACCGCGGTGCTTGCCGCCCTTCAGGAGGGGGAGGTGGACCTCCTCGGGTCCGCGGCAGCAACGCCCGATCGCGAGCCCTACGCCGACTTCGTGGGCCCCTACATGCAGGTGGGGGAAGTGTTCTACGTCCGAACGGACAACCCGGCCACCCGCCCCGAGGACCTCGTGGGCCAGCGCGTCGCCGTCATCGAGAACTATGCGGCCGCCATGTGGCTGAAGGAGCACTACCCGCAGCTCACCACCGTGCCCGTCCCCGACATCGAGACGGGCCTCACCCGCCTCTCGGTGGGGGAGGTGGACGCCTTCTTCGAAAATATCCCGGTGGGCGGCTACTACATCCGGGAGCGCGCCCTCAACAACGTCCGCATCCTTGGGGAGCCGTTGTTCTTCTCCGACGCCAACTGGGTGGTTCCCGAAGGGAACGAGATCCTTGCAGCCATCATCGAGAAGGGCATGGCGAGCATTTCTCCGGGCGAGCAGACGAAGGTGTTCGAGTACTGGACCGGCTACGACCTCGGGATCCGGGCGGCGGCGCCAACCCCGCAGGGCATCAGCCCTCTCGCCCTGAACCTCATCCTTGGCGTCCTGGCCGTGGCCACCCTCTCGGGGGCTTGGAGCCTCTCGCTCCGACGCACCGTCGCGTCCCGGACCCAGGACCTGAAGGAGGCAAACCGACGCCTCGAGGACATGAACGCGCAGCTTGCGAGCGACGTTGCGGCGCGCCTCGCGGCGGAGCGGGAGGTTCGCACCCTCAACGAGGAGCTTGAGCGCCGCGTAGCGGCGAGAACGCGGGAGTTGGCTCGCGCCAACGAGGATCTCGAAGCCTTCAGCTACACCGTCTCCCACGACCTCCGCACCCCCCTCTCCTCGCTCTCGAACTATGCCGAGGTCGTGCGCCGCAAGTACGGGGACAACCTCGGGAAGGAAGGGGGCCGCTACGTGGAGCGGATCCAGGCGGCCGCCGCACGCATGACGCAGCTCACGGAGGACATGCTGCGCCTCTCCCGCGCCACCCGGTTGCCCCTGGAGGTGGGGCGCGTGGACCTCTCCGCCCTCGCAGCCTCCGTGGTGGCGGGGCTCAAGGACCGCGACCCCGCCCGGCAGGTGACGGTGTCGATCACGCCGGGCCTGCGCGCGGAGGGGGACGCGAGGCTCCTCCGCATCGCCCTCGAGAACCTCCTCGAGAACGCGTGGAAGTACACGCGCGGGACGGCTGATGCGCGGATCGAGGTTCGCGGGGAGCAGACTCCGAGCGGCGTGCGCGTCGAGGTGAAGGACAACGGCGTGGGCTTCGACCCCGCGCTCGCGTCGCGGCTCTTCACGCCCTTCCAGCGCCTCCACGACCCGAAACAGTTCGAGGGCACGGGGGTGGGCCTCTCGACGGTGCGGCGGATCCTGGAGCGGCACGGGGGCACCATCGGGGCAACGGCCGCGCCCGGCGAGGGCGCCACCTTCACCTTCACGCTGGGGGCGGCACCATGACGCGGGTGCTCGTGGTGGATGACGAGGAGGACGTCCTCGAGAGCACCCAGATCCTGCTGGAGCTCGACGGGTACGAGGTGCAGACGGCGCAACGGACGGGAGAGATCCTCCCCAAGCTCCTCTCGATGCGGCCCCAGGTTCTCTTCCAGGATGCGAACATGCCCGGCCTCGACCTGGAGGCGCTCCTCCCCACCATTCGGAGGGAAGCAAGCCTCCAGGGGCTGGTTGTCATCCTTTTCACGGCCGCGGCGAACGCCGAGGAGCTCCTGGCGCGGTGCGGTGCCGACGACCTGCTCCAGAAGCCTTTTGACCCGAAACGGATCGTGACCAAGATCGAGCAGTGGACGAAAAAGTAGGGCCGAACGGCTGCGGCCTTCAGTCCGCGCGGGAGACGAGGGCCTTCAGGCGCTCGATCTTCTGGAGTTCCCCACCGATCTCTTCGAGCTTCTGGGCCTCCACCTGGCGCATGATCTCGGGGAGGGGCAGCTCGAGGCGGTAGTAGTGGACGGGGCGGCCCTTGCCGCCCTGGCGGCGCTCGTCGGCGACCACCCAGCCGCGGGCGCGGAGGTCCTTGGTGGCGAGGCTCACCTCGGGCTGGCGCAGCTCGCACTCCCGCTCGATGTCCGTGGACTTCGATTCCTCCACCTGGGAGAGGTGCGCGAGCACCTTCGCGAGCTTGTGGTCCATGCCGAGGTCGGTGAGAAGGTCCACCATCTCGTTGGCGCTGTTTTCAAGGGTGGGAGAGTCGCGGCGCTTCACCAGGAGCACTCCTTGGACGGTTTGCATATCAGCCAACGAATAATATAACCCTTTGGGCAAGGGTGCATGGTCCCTTGCCCCGCTGGCTCGCCTCCCGTCGCTCCCGTCGAATATATGGAGGAGGGGCGCCGAGGGCCCCTGGATGCCTGCAACAACTCCGCCGAAAACCTGCCCTGACTGCGGTACACCCGGCCTTCGCCTGCTTGGCGGCCACCTGTACCACTGCGAGCGCTGCCGCTACACGCTGCCGGCGCCCGCCCAGGCCTGAAACCCGGCTACCGGAGGCGCGTGCGAAGCTCCTGGATTCGCGCGAGCTCCTGGTACCCGTAGTACCCGAAGTAGTCGAGCGTCTCCTCCGCCCAAGGCGATGGGGGTGTCGGAGGCGCGCGCAGGGCGATGAGCTCCCAGTCTCGTTCCATTCAGATCCTCTCTTTCCACTGGAAACGGCGTTCAGTGCAAAAGGGAATCGCCTAACGAGGCGATCCCTTGCACCAAGCCCTCACACGTACTGACCGCCGTTGACCCGGAGAGTCTCGCCCGTGATGAAGCTCGCCCCGTCGCTTGCGAGGAAGACGGCGGCCGCGGCCACGTCCTCCGGGCGGCCGAAGCGGCCGAGGGGGATCTGCTCGAGAATGCGGGTGCGCACCTTCTCGGGAACGCCCGCGAGCATCTCGGTCTCGATGAAACCGGGCGCGATGGCGTTCACGGTGACGCGGTCGCGCGCAAGCTCCACGGCGAGGGTCTTTGTGAAGCCGAGGATGCCGGCCTTAGCGGCTGCGTAGTTGGACTGGCCGAAGTTGCCGCGCTCGCCCACGATGGAGCTGATGCTGATGACGCGGCCGCGGCCGGAGGCGATGAGGTCGTCGAGGAAGACGCGGGTCACGTTGAAGGTGCCCGTGAGGTTCGTGTCGATGACCTGCTCCCAGGACTCGAGGTCCATGCGCTTGAAGGTCTTGTCGCGGTTGATGCCGGCGTTGTTGACGACGACGTCGACGGGGCCGAGGTCGCGGCGGATCTCCTCGCGCATCGCCACCACGTCCTGGTGGTTCGCGATGTCGGCGGGGTAGGCCCCGCACTTCACGCCCATGCGGACGAGGCGGTCGAGGGTCTCGGCGGCCTCGGCCTTGTTGGAACGGTAGTTGATGGCGACGTTCGCGCCGGCCTCGCCGAATGCGAGGGCGATGGCGCGGCCGATGCCGCGGCTGCCACCCGTCACGAGCGCTGTGCGGCCGGCAAGCGGCCGGCCAATCCTTGCAGAAGCAACGTTCTGGTCCATACTGAATTACCCCCCTAATGTGAGTCGGCGCGGAGCGCGCGGCGTCGCGGTGCAGTCCCGTCGCGAAACGGCCGGCGGAAGGCGCCTTGGCCGCCGAGCTTCCTGAGAGGGTTTGTTCCTTTCGCCTACGCGGGCGCGCGGACGTGCGCGGGTAGGCGCAACGTTTTTGCATCCTGCACGAGAAGGGGGCCCCGTTTCACGGGAGACTCCGCGAGGGCCTCCCGGGGGTGACGGTCATGAAGTCCGAGCTTTTCCAGTGCGGAGGCGACTGCGGCCTCCTCTACCCGCTCCTTGTGGATCACCGCGGCACACGCGCCTGCTGCGTGGCCTGCGGCGCCGAGGCGCGCCGCCTCTCCGAGCCCGAGATCATCGACGAGCTGCGCCGCCGCATGAGCCAGCTCGTGGGCGAGGCCCGCGGCCCTCAGCCCGTGGACACCTCCCCCGTGGACATCCACGCGCGCCTGCGTGCCGCCCAGCAGGTGGGCGACATCCTCCGCCACCTCGAGTCTCCCGCCGCGGGGCGCCCCGAAGGGCCCCTCCGCCCCTGGTGAGACCATGACGACCCCTGCCGTGGCGGAAGGACCAAACCCCTTGGCCGCGGCTCTTTCCGTTCAGGCCGCGTGGCTTCAGGCCGCGGCCGCGTTCTGGTCGCGCGCTGCGACCCTCCAGAGGGACACGATGACGGCCTTTGATTCCCCCAGCTTCACCGCCTCCAAGATGACCGAGCTTCCCGCCACAAGCGCCAACCGCGCGGCGGCGCGCAAGATCAACCTCAGCCTCGAAGAGGTCGGGGTCGGCACGGTCTCGGAGTTCACTCGCCAGATCACCCAGAGCGACATCGACGCCTTCGCCATGGTGAGCGGCGACGTGAACCCCGTCCACCTCGACGAGGGGTACGCGAAGCAGACCTTCTTCAACGGCCCCATCGCCCACGGCATCCTCACGGCGGGCCTCATCTCCTCGGCCCTGTACCAGCTGCCGGGGCTCGTCATCTACGTGAGCCAGGACCTCAAGTTCATCAAGCCCGTGCGCCCCGGCGACACGGTGACGGCCCGGGTGGAGGTGCTCGAGCGCCTCGGGTCGAAGCCCAAGTTCCGGGCGCGCACCACCTGCGCGAACCAGGACGGGGAGCTCGTCCTCGACGGCGAGGCGGTCGTCTTGCTGCTCCCTGACCCCGTGGGCGGCGGCAAGGGCCGCCAGTAAGCGCCAGTAAACGCCTTTGGTAGGCGCCACCTTTTTGCATCCCACTCCCTTTCAGGGGGACCATGGCGCCCACCGCCGACTCCCGTTCCCTCAGCCCCGCTGCGGCCTTCACGCCCCAGGCGTTCCAGGAAGCCGCGAACCAGATGATGACCACCCAGGCCACCTTCTTCCGGGAGGCCGTGGAGGGGCAGCTCGCGATGCTCGCGGAGCTCCGCGCCACCACCACCCGCCTCACGGCGGCCCAGGACCAGGCCACCTTCAAGACCCGGGTGACCTCCGGCGGCCGCATCAGCGCTGATGCGGCCGCCGGAGGTCACCCGGG